>NZ_JAXOFX010000009.1:0-151158 GCF_034427655.1 Robertmurraya mangrovi | reverse complement strand
ATACATACGATTCTATAATTACCAGAGATTTCAAAAGAAATTAAATAACCTGAGTCCTTATATATACAGAACTCAGGCTGCTTAAATTTGCGTTTTTATCACTGTCTACTTGACAGGGGTCACTTCAAAACAAGTTGGTTATGTTAAAACCATTGATTTTATTGGTACGGATGGAGCCGATTATCGGTTTATCTTTTATCAAGTAACAAATGATACAGATGTATTAATTTCTCAATATAAGAAGGATGCTGAAGGAAACTGGGAATCCATCAGAATTGATCCTTTCAAATGTATACAAAACTAAGTTGATATTAACAAAACAAAGTAGAAGGCTGAGGGAAAGTGATGAACTTAGAACAATTCGAACAAATGATTCAACAACTTTTTCAAAAAGAGTTACTAGAAGTCCATGACGATGATTACGGTTTTACAAATAAGTCGAACGATTCGATTTCTACAATGGGGTATTCAACCAATCTATCTATTGAAACCATTGAAAGAGCGGTCGAGAACGATGTTGACTTAATGGTTACTCACCACGAAGCTTGGGACTTTATTTATGGATTAAGAGAGGAATGCCTTAAGAAACTAGAAGAATACAATATTAGTCATTTTTGGATACACGGGCCATTAGACTATATTGACTTTGGTACTTGTACTTCTCTTATGAATGTTGTTGGTATTGATCGAATTGTTAAATACTCAGATTTTGATAATGGTAGTGTACCTGGAGTTGGTGAATTTAGGGAACCTATTCATTTTAATGACCTTGTCAATAGAATGAGAGGCAAGTTAGAAGAACCCGTTAGATTTTGGAAAAATAACGAAAAACAGGTAAGAAGAGTAGGAGTTTTAACTGGTGCAGGACACTCTACTGACCATATTAAAATGGCCGTTAATGAAGGCTGTGATACCTATATTACGGGAGAAGCGACTTTATATACCATCCAATATGCTCAATTTACAGGAATTAACCTTTTAGTTGGTAGTCATACGTTCACAGAAATTTTTGGTGTGGAAAGTTTAGCAAATAAGATCCAAGAATTAGATCAGAGTATTAGAATTGTTAAGTTAAAGGAAAGCCATTTTGAGTTGAATGGGTCATTTTAGTTATTTAGAGGTGTGAGGTGGGGAAAAAATGCTGAATCAAATCATTCAAAATTGGAAGCCGTATTGTAAAGAGGATTATTTTGTAGGCATAGGTTCTACAAGAAAAGTATATCGAGTGTTGGATTATGTAATAAAAGTACATTTGTATCCAATTGGGTATAAACAATCACAAAATGAATTTGAAATTTATAATTCAATGGCAGATAAAGGATATGCCCCGTTACTCGCTCAGACATATTACGTTGATGAATATATATCTATACAAAGATACTGCCGCCCATTAGAACTAAAGAATAATCAATCGTATGAGATAAAAGTTGATGAACACCAACAGTTGCTTCCTCATTTGTTTGAAGAGGTATTAGAAATATTAGATAAAGACTATGACTGCTTTGACTTGAAAGACAGTAGTAATTTCGGATTAAACGCTGATGGTAAACTTGTTCTTACCGATTATGGTATGACAAAGAGTTTATATGAAACAGAGTGGGTTCCGTTAGCTGAAGAGGGGATTCTTCCGCAAATACACTTTGACTTTTGCGGCAGTTGTGGAATAAAGAAGGAACTCCGCATGTACGGAGACAACGACAAAGACAAACGTTGTTTTGACTGTGGTAAGGAATAGGTCAATCAGTAAGTTAAAAAGTTATTAACAATGCAACGTACACTAATGGATACGATGCTTCAAAACGAAGGGTCACTTTTCTATATTTACGAAACAATTTTTTAGAAAATTTCATCATTTAAATAAGTGGTTTATCTAAAGAGAGGAGGAGTTGTTTGCCAAGAATCATTCTATCTTTGATATTTCTGTTATTTACGGTGTTATTCATTTCTGCGTGTGCAGGAGACTATGGAAGACATTATGTAGATGATGAGATGATAGGAACTGTATGGGAAGTTAAGAAAGGTGAAAAGATTGTTGTTGATATCTCAGAATGGGAAACACGAAATAGCAAAGGTAACAAAAAAGATATAGCCTATCCTTATGCAGCTAATATAAAAGAAGAAACAGTTATTAACCATGAGGATGGAACAAAAGCATCGATTGAGGATATTAAAAAGGGGCAAAAAGTGTTAGTTAATCCACCAAGAGGGAATGACTTCGAAGGTTATCCAGAAGAAATAGTATTATTAGAGATGACCTATGAGGAAAAATATGCAAGGCTCCTATCACATATAGATGGATTAAATCTTGTTGTAATGTATGAAGACGAGGAGAAATTACCCTCTGAGTTGCAAGAACCAATCTACGAAAACATCACGAATATATTAAAAAACAAAGACCAGCGTGCAGTAGCAGCCTGGATGGAATATGATGAAGATTACGTGGTTGATTTTAAAGAAGAACTGGGCATTGAAAGATTTCCTGTAATGCTTGTTTTCAATAAAGAAGAACTTGTTTTTAAAACTTATTATGTTGATGACCTATACAATTTCTTTAATACCTTCAGATAATATACTAAAATTTTTTTTGCTGAGTAACGGGTTGGTATTTTTTTGAAATAGAAATCAGCTCCCCATGAGGTGACTGATTTCTATTTGGTTTTGTTCCAATTAGCTTTGTCGCAAAGGATCAGAACTAGTACTTTCTTAATCGTGGTTATCCTCTTCGCCGGCATGTGGTGGTTGAACTGGGTGTGAGTCATCAATGATTGTTATAGGTCTCATCATATCGTGATCTTCATGCTCAAGGAAATGACAATGCCAAATATAATGGCCTTTATGTTCTTTCCAGTGCATCATTATTTTTGTGACCATTCCAATTTCTGCTTTGACTGTATCCTTCCAGCCTCTTTCATATTCGTGAGGTGGAACCGGATCACCCGTAAACTCTAAAATGCCCTGATTCTGGTATAGTTGAACATTAAATGGTCTACGTTCAAGGATTTTAAATTGAATTAAGTGCACATGAATAGGATGTGGAACACCTGATGCGTTAATAAAGTTCCAAATTTCAATGCTATCTAAAGAAGGTTTTTCAGTTGCAGGGTCATGGTACATACAATTATTGAGGAGTAACATAGGTCTACCATATTCATCTATATCCACTGTTAAAGGTAAATTTCTAATCGTGTGAGCATGATGTTCATGCATTTCCATTTCTGCTCTTAACCGATCTGGTATTTCACTATGATCTTCGCCATCTAGTGGTAGATTTACTTTAAATTTCATAATGACACTAGTATGCTCCCCAGGAAAATCTGTGTCAGAGTTTATTAACGTAATTTCTTGTCCTGAAAGGTTTGTAAAATCAATAATAACATCGGTTCTTTCGGATGGTAATAGTTCTACTGAAGATATTGGATTGGAATTTGAAAGTAGGCCGCCATCTGTTCCTATTTGAACCATCGATTGATCATTAGATAGACTTAGGACATATCCTCTTCTATTAGAGGCATTTAGAATACGGAATCTGTATTTACGAGGCTCTACCTTTAAATAAGGCCATACCTTTCCGTTTACAACAATCGTATTACCTATAAATCCTGGTGTAATGGAGGGATGGACACTGACAGGAAAAGGGGGGGAATCAGGGTAGAATAATGAGCCGTCTTCATTAAATGAGCGATCCTGTATCATAAGAGGTATTTCATATTTACCACTAGGAAGATTTAGCCGTGCTTCAGAAAAATCACGAAGAAGATAGAACCCAGCAAGACCTGCATAAACATTTAATCTAGTAATCCCCATTGTATGGTCATGATACCAAAGGGTTGTACCAGGCTGGTGGTTCGTATACTCATGGACTTTTCTTCTAAACTTTGGCCCCGTGTATTTGTAATCTTGCGTGTACCATGCCTCAGGATGTCCATCACTCTCCCAATCAACATTTGCACCGTGAAGATGGACCACGCTTCTAACTTCCGGTGAATCAACAGCACCATGAAGCGTATGATCAATCGGTAAAAAATGCTTACTAGGTAGATTGTTAATATATTTTACATAAGTTGTTTGATCCTTTTTAGCTTCGATAGTAGGTCCAGGACTAATACCCTCATAACCCCAAATCGTTGTTTCTGGTAAAAAGTTTATGAAAACGATGCTTTGCTTCCTTCATTTCTAATTCATAATAACTACCATTGGGATAGGAAGGATTTGGAGTTGAACTAGCAACGGGAGGAATAACCAGTTCATCAACAAACTTTGGGATATTATTTGGGTCGGAAGGATTAATTCTAATTCCCAATAACTAACACACCTTTCTATTGATTTTGTTCAGCAAATACAATGTTTGCATCTATTAAATCTAGAAGGGGGAACAAATACTCATATATCATACAGACAGTTGTACTTGCTATATGATATAAGTATTCTTCTAGCGAGTGTTATGTATATGACAATAGTGGAAAAAATGTAATTTATTAGACTTAAATATAAGGAAACAGTCGAGGAGCTTTTGATACATAAAAGAATAAAGAAAGAATACTAGTGAGAGGATGTTAATCCAATAAGGGCCAATTATGGAGATAGTGATGTGAAATTGAATAAGGTAGATTGAAATAGTGTACCTAAGCTAAAGGGGGCATTACTTCAAGAAATGTAGGGTTGTTCTAGTTTAGAGAAGCATCTATCCTATGTGGCTAAATGCTTTCTCCTTAAACTGTTACATCACTTACCACGTGTAATGTTTTTTCGATTTGGGGCAAGAGGTGGTTGCTCCAACCATTTATATTTAACCATGATATTAAACCATTTCTTTGTTATTGCTAAATTTGTTAATATTATTTTTTCGTATTCATATGCAAGGTCTGTTCGCATAGCTGTTGCTAAACCCGCACCTTGGAATGTTTGCGCAGTTTGAAATAGAAACCCCAAATGGAACATCATCAACTTATCTGAAAAGGGACTGTCTGTTGAGTTTGTAATTTCTGTTTCCCAAGACATAGGTGCAGGTAAATTATCTTTTTGTAATATAGCTGCTAACGATTGAATTTGTTTATCAGCCACTTTACCTGAGTACTCTAAAAATTCTTTTGCCTCTGGTATCTGAGAAACTTGGCTAAATGAAATAGATAAAGCTTTAGACAAAATCGCTTTCTTCAAGTTCAAAGAAAGACTAATAATTTCTGTTGCGGCTATACGTCTATTGTTTCCAAAAAAACCATCAGTAAAATCTTTATCAATAATAAGCTCTTGATTTTCTTCTGGATAGAAATATGGATCTCTTTGAAAGTGTCCCAATTCTAAAAGTAATTCTGTACTTTTATGATAAAGTTCCTTAGCGTCATTATCACATGAATCATAAAAATGTCTTAAATCCTTGTTTACTGACGAGGATAAAGCTGTTACATGACCGATTAAACCATGTAAGGTCATTATGTGTATATAGTGTAAGCAAAAAATATCAGTGAATAGTCTTTTTGCGTCCTTTCTTAAATCCGAATCATTAAAGCCATTTGGAAGAGGAAATCCGTCTCTTTTAATAAAAGAAACAATCTGTTCTTTTTGCTGTGCAAATATCTGGATCGCTTCTTCTAAAACTGCTTTTATTTTCTCATTCTCAACTATGGATACCATATATCTATTAACAGTATCTATCGCAGTCCCATTAACATAAGCTCCCCACAGAGTACCAATTTCCGCTGAGGTAAATTTTATATCCTCTTTATCCAAAGCGGTTCACCTCCTATACTTTTCATATTTTTTATTATGCGAAATTATTTATTGGATATTCTTCAATTCACAAGCCGACTTTTCCAAGGAGTACCATGAACCTCTTATTAGTTTCGAAACTTTAAGGAGGAGAAATCCTTTTTATTTAACTAACGATTTAGTATAGTTGGAAAGAAGGACATAATATTATATTTGATAAAGATATAATTAACAGCTAATAAAAATTAGGCTTTGCTTCAAATAGGAAGTAAAGCTTTTTTAATGAATTAAATTTTTAGGAAAAAATGATTCATATTTTTGTATACATAATCAAGTTTCATTCGTTTTAGTAGTTGTGAAAGGAGATGAAACAATGAGTAAGCCCTCAAATGAAGAGATAACTAGATTATCTAATGATATATATCAAAAACTTTGCTCGATGGGGGCTAATCCAGAAGATGCAAAAGATATTGTTCAAGAATCCTTATATCGTGCATTTTTGAATATTGATGGTATTCACTCTAAGGCTTTTAAGTCATGGATATACAAGGTTTCAATTAATCAATATTACGACCTTTGTAGAAAAAACGGCAGTCGAACCATGATTGAGTTTGATGAATTTCTACTGGATTCAGAGGAAAACCACGTGGAAGAAAGCGTGATAAAACTAGAAGAGAAAAATGAGTATGAGCAGGTGTTACACCAATTAAAACCACTTGAACGGCAATTAATAAAAATGAAGTATGAGGATGAATTTTCATATAAAGAAATTTCAGAACACCTCAATCTAAAAGAAAGTAATGTTAAGACCTATTTATATCGCACTAGGAAGAAACTTACCAGTTTTTTTGGGGGGAATCATAATGAGAAATGACGCATTTCAATCTAATGATATTGAAGGGATTGTTAAAAAGGCAAAAAGAAAAAGTGTGATCCGAAATATAATGGTTTCAACGATTTCACTATTTTTTATAGGCGCCCTTTCGCTATTTATTAATGGTATGATTGTCAATCATGCCCACGAAAAAGCAGTTGAGGCTAATAGATTACTATTTGAAATTTCGGAACCTAATATCCATATAGGGGGCGGGACCTTTGATTATGGAATCCTATCGGGAACCTATACCTACAATAAATATAAGTTAATAGAAGATCGAGTAGTCCCTTGGGGGAATGACTTTCGAGAGTTTAATGCATTAGGACATAATGAAAACTCATCAGCTTTATCGGTTTATGATGAGGTTACCGTTGGTGAAACAGAGGGAAATGTTCGGTATTATAACACGATAAATGGACAAAGAACGATGCAGTTTTATCATCCGTGGTTTGAATATGAAAACATTTATAACGATTTAGACTTAATACAAAATGCCCCAGATGATGCGGTAATGGAAGTGGCAATCTCATTTGACCAATCTTATACAGTTAAAGAAGTACAGGAATTTTTTAATTTAAAAAATAAGATTTCTTGGTATCGGGTTAATGATTATAACCTAAGAGCTATAGAGCAATTAAAAGGACTTCATAGTTCAGGTGACTCTGCATCCTATGTTTATGGATTTAGTGTTCAAACCATGAAAGGCGAAGGAAAAATGGAAACTCAAAATGAGGAGGATTTCCTGGCTACTTTAGCAAAACTAAAAGATACAGGAAATTATCGTTATTTAATTAACCCTCTTTTAGAAAATGTGAAACAAAACATGAAAGATGGGATTATTCTTGGCGTTGTAGTAACTGGAACAAAGGAAGAGTTACTAAAGATAAAACAAGACAAACATATTAGAGCCATATCATTAGGGGCTGTTGCCACAGAATATTAGAGTCACTTTGGATAAAGATGTTGATTTGAAAAAACAGGAAGTTGTTGGAGGAAAATGATGAAGAAAACATTCCATAACCTAGTTAGAGGAGTTTTAATAGAACTAAAAGAACAGACTCATATCAAGTCTGTTCTTTTATCTATTATAGGATACAGTCCTGCTCTACAATATCTATTAACTCTTTTAATTGGGACACACTGTTCTCTAACGTTAATGAATAGTAGCGCAACGTTCCTTGTTGTTCAATCTTCACTAGTTGGTTATCTCTTAATATTTTCAGATGGTGCGAAATGGCGGGTCGAGAAAGCGTAGATGCATCGGCAATCTCATTAACACTAAGACTTTCCCGTTCGGCTAATAGCAAGATAATATCCTGTCTAGCTGGATCACTCAATGCTGTAAACAATGGAATACAAGAACGAAAAACGTCAACTGCTTGTTTTGTCATTATTCAGACCTCATTTTATATGCATAGTCTAGTTCTCTGTCATCACAAGTTTAGCAACTTTAGCTGCCGTTCGTCTAGGCAAAAATTTAGCAACCAATGCTCCAACCTTATTTAGCCCCCCTGGTATAACCACTCTTTTTCCTTGCATCAAAGAAACATACCCTATTTTTGCTACTACTTCAGAAGACATGGCATTGCTAAACATTTTTGTGTTTTCAACTTTTGCAACGGAGCTAAAGTTTGTCTTCGTTGCACCTGGGCAAAGAGTGGTTACCGTAATGGCAACTTCTCTTAACTCTTCTGCTAATGCTTCAGAAAAGGATAGAACAAATGCTTTTGTTGCGTAATATACGGCCATATTCGGTCCTGGTTGGAATGCAGCTGTACTAGCAATATTCAATATTTTTCCAGAAGTTTTCTTCAAATCGGGAAGCAAATGATAGGTTAACTCGGTTAAAGAAGAAATATTAAGTTGTATCATATTTAATTGCTCCTCAATACTTAGATCCTCAAAGGCCCCTAACAGCCCGAATCCAGCATTATTAACCAAGACATCCACTGTAATCTTTTGTGTTCTTATTACATCAACTACTTCCTTGATCCCATTAGGCTTGCTTAAATCCTTTGAAATAACAGTAACAGTAATATTTGGATAAGTTCTTTTTAATTCTTGAAGTTTTTCTTCATTTCGAGCGATTACCACTAGGTTATACCCATCATTAGCAAATAATTTAACAAATTCTAAACCTAAACCACTAGATGCTCCTGTTACAACAGCTGTTTTTTTTATATAAAAAACCTACCTTTATGTTTATATATTTTATAAAACGATTAAATGTTTAAATGTTTAAATGTTTAAACATATAATATAAACATACTGATCAATTGTCAATTATTTTAATTATTGAGTGAAGAGGGTTCGTTTATACAAAAGCTAGTTGTTTCTTTTACTTAGTGGTTGAAAGAGAAATTTTCTAGGAGGGAGATGATCTTTTTAATTGAATTCTTCCCCGTAAATATTTTATATTTTCAGAGCGGTATAAAAGCTAATAAGAAGAATATATAAAATTAAACATATTATCATCTAGTGACTAGTATTAGATTAAATACAACTACATAATTCCTAGCTGTTTGTTTAGATGCGCTTCACCTTTTTCTATAGGTAGTTTTTCTATACAAAGAAAATAGATTGTTTACGGAGGTATGCGGGTGAAAGCAGCAGTTTATCGTACTTATGGTCCCCCTGAAGTTATGGGTATAAAGGAAGTCGAACAGCCCTCCATCATAGAACAAGATAGGGTGTTGATTCGTGTACACAGTGCATCCGTCAATACATTAGACTATTTGTATCGAAAGGGCTATTTACCAACAAGGGTGGGTAATGGACTAACAAAACCCAAAAATTCCATACTAGGCATTGATGTTGCGGGTACTATTGAGGCTGTCGGTGAAAATGTTCGTAAATTTAAGGTGGGTGATCACGTTTTTGGTAGTTGCTTCGGATCTCATTCTGAATATGTGTCTCCACGTGAGAATTTCTTAAGTCATATGCCGAAAAACTTAACTTTTGAGGAGGCAGCCGCTATACCGTGTGCTGCTCAAACGGCGTTACAAGCATTGAGAGATGTTGCAAAGGTAAAAGAAGGACAAAAAGTCTTAATATACGGGGCATCTGGTGGAGTAGGGCATTTTGCTGTTCAACTTGCCAATTATTTTGGGGCTGAGGTAACGGCTGTTTGTAGTACATCCAATCTTGGTTGGGTTAAGAAGCTTGGGGCACATGATGTGATTGATTATACGAAGGAAGACTTCACGGATAATGGAAATAAGTACGATATCATTCTGGATGCCGTTGGTAAGCGAACCTTTTTCAGTTGTTTAAACTCTCTAAGTGAGAAAGGAGTTTATATTACCGAACACTTATTTTACCCTAAATACCACCCAGCTCAATTGTTGATAGGTTCATTAATTAAGCGCAAAAAAGCAAAGATCCATTTTACGGAGCCAAACGATGGAGATTTGGATTTCTTAAGTGGTCTTGTAGAGGAAGAAAAATTAAAACCTGTTATTGAGAAATGTTTTCCTTTGGAACAGATTGTTGAGGCACACCGACACATAGAAAGCGGACGTACAAAGGGGAAGATTGTTATTAGAGTTCAATAGGGTATTTGTATTTATTAGGTGACGGATTGATGGAGTGATATCCTCTTGAATGAACAGGTCATTTTAGTAAATTGGTTTGTGAATACAAGTAGCATGAGTTGCGGGTCAAATGTTGATCTGCAACTTTTTTTCTTATTCGACTAACAAACCAGTTTGGTTCATTCAGGGTTGTATTATTATGGTAGAATTTATTTTAGGAGCGGTACTTTGTTTTAACGCTTAAGTAAGGTAGGGAGTGAGAAAGAGTTGATTAAAGATTAATAAATGGATTCGCATAATCTTAGCAAGTGTGTTGTTATTCATATATATAATTTATTTATTTCAATTTGATCTTCAAGAGATTTACTTACTTCCTTTAACGATAATTAGTATTTTGGGAATTGTCATTGCATTAATAGTCACTTATTTTACAAGTAAATGGGTACAGTTCATTTTTAATATTTTACCAATGTTTTTCCTAACGTTATATACACTTGCTTATTCCATTACAGGAATGATTAGATACTCGAATTTAATTATAATCGTATTGATAATCACTTATATAATCCGTATTGTTATAGTAGGATGGACTAAAGAGAATAAGTCAATTTAAACTAAATACAACGAGCAGAAGGTTTAAAACTATTTTCAATAGGGGGGTTTTTGATTTGAGGGTATTACTAGAGCTGGCTCGTATTATTTTGATATTTTTATTTCTTGGTAGTATTTTAGCCTATGTATTGGGAACGTTATACTCAGAATTTGATATAAATATGGAGCAATATGGATGGACTGCTAGTCTTGGGATTTATTTATTCCTTTTTGTGCTTTACAGAAATCGATGGCAGTTTTCTGGTTGGTATAAAGGTAAAGGAAAGGAAAAACTCCCTAAAAAACTTTCTAGAATGCTAAACATTTGTTCCGTAGTATTAATTCTTTCTCCACCAATATTAAATAGCATACTTAAATAGTGGGTACTTTATTGGTTTATAGGCGCTGTTTAATTTAAGAGACATTGTTAATGTGAGACCTTGCGTTTTGATTTTTTCCAAGGAAAACAATGTTATTATTGATTTACATATTAGAGGTGGGGGAGGGTTCATTAGTGGTCAGGTTTGTTGATGACTTAGCAGGAGCTATCTATGATATTATTAAATTTATCATACAATCTGTAGGTTATTTACTTGCAGGGGGTATTATTGTTGCCATTCCTATGTATTTAATCGTTTGGTTGTTCGGTTTGTTTCAGTAATTATACTCAAAAGGAAAACGAGAATAAAGCTAATCATTAATTGCCACTCATTGAACTTCACCATAATTCTAACTATAATACAGAAAAGTATATTAAGGAGAATAGATCATGTCCAAACATAAGATATATACGATGAGTTTCGCAAGTGTCTATCCCCACTATATTACAAAGGCGGAGAAAAAAGGACGTACGAAAATAGAAGTGGATGAAATCATCCGTTGGTTGACAGGATATAGCCAGGAAGAGTTAGAAACGCTATTGGAAAAAAAGACAGACTTTGAGACTTTCTTTGCGGAAGCTCCCGAACTCAATCCTTCGCGTGTTTTGATTAAAGGAGTCATTTGCGGTGTCCGAATAGAAGACATTGAAGAGGCTACTATGCGAGAAATTCGCTATTTGGATAAGCTGATTGACGAGTTAGCAAAAGGAAAAGCGATGGAGAAGATATTGCGGAAATGATAATTTTAAACGATGATTTAAAATGTAAAATTCGGGAAGAATCTCTTGCTCAGCCATTTTCTAATGGTTGGGCATAAAATATTTGCTGTTGCCAAATGAGGAAATCTATACTAGACTATCAATATATTGTATTGTATTTTTAAAGACAACTACATATTGTGTATTGCCAGTAAAAATGGTGTTATTAATACTTAATAGGGAATCTGGTCAAAATCCAGAACTGTCCCCGCAACTGTAAATGCTGACGAAATAAGTACATCCACTGTCATATGATGGGAAGGACTTATAGTAGGGTGAAGCATAAGTCAGGAGACCTGCCATTTTTATATCGTATTATCTTCTTCGGGAGTTGGGAAGGTAGAATGAGGGTGTATTAATGGTGGGCAAATGAAACGACTGTTTTTTCCTACGTTAATATAATCATGTAATTCTACTGATAAATCCATTACTCAAGAAGTAATGGATTTTTTGTGTTTCAAATAAATGTTAAATAGTAGGAAAGAAGGAATGTTATGAACAAATTATCAACGAATGTCTCACGAACCATTCAAACAAAGCTGGTATTACCCCCTGATACCAATCACATGGGAACGATTTTTGGAGGGACGGTTTTATCTTATATAGATGAAATAGCTGCCATAGCAGCCATGAAACATAGCAAAAAAGTAGTTGTAACAGCTTCTATCGATACGGTCAATTTTCTAAGTTCTGCAAAAGTAGGAGATATTTTAACTCTAGAAGGTTTTGTCATCTCTACAGGGAGAACTTCTATGGAGGTTTTTGTAAAAGTAGAGTGTGAAAAATATGAATCGGGTGAAAGAACATTAACGACTACTTCCATTTTGACCATGGTCGCTATAAATGAAGAGGGGAAGCCAGTGCCTGTACCAGGAGTTGAACCGGAAACGGAAGAAGAAAAAAAGTTCTTGTTACATGCGAAACAAAGAAGAGAGAGAAGACTGAAAATAGCCAATCCAGTAGAGGAGTTTTAAATAGATGAAAACACAAATGTTGAATCAGATTGAAACAATCATTCAAGAGGTCACTCAAATTTATCATTTAGACACTAGTAACTTATTAAAAAGAATTTCAGGTTTAGATGAAGAAAGTCAAAGAGAAGAAGCGCTTCATTTTGCCTTAAACAAAGTGTCTATAGATGAACCCAATTGGACATTTTTAGCTGCACAAATGTACTTATATAAATTGTACCAAGATGTGGCTAGAGTAAGGGGATATGATGTGAATCAGAAGTATGGTTCCTTTTATTTACTAATCAGTCAATTAGTAGAGTTAGGAATTTATAATGAAGATTTACTGCACTCGTACTCAAAGGAAGAAATAGACGAATTAGGCAGCCTTATTGATCCTGAAAAAGACTATTTATTTCAATATATTGGACTATTTTTATTAGCAGATCGATATCTCGCGAAGGATTTTGATGGGAATATTTATGAATTACCACAAGAACGTTTTATGATTATTGCTATGTTCCTAATGAAGAATGAAGTGAAAGAAAAGCGGCTTTCCTATATTAAAGAGGCCTATTGGGCACTAAGTAATTTACATATGACGGTTGCCACACCTACTCTAGCCAATGCAGGAAAACGAGTGGGACAGCTTTCATCCTGTTTTATTGATACGGTAGATGACTCCCTAGACAGTATCTACTTGAATAACTGGGATGTTGCAAGACTTAGCAAGGATGGCGGCGGTTTAGGTGTGTATTATGGTAAGGTCCGTGCTCTAGGATCAGATATTAAAAAATATAAAGGCAATTCTTCTGGAATCGTACCTTGGATTCGTCAAATCAATAACACGGCTGTAAGTGTGGATCAATTAGGGCAACGACAAGGGGCCATCGCTGTTTATTTAGATGTTTTTCACAAGGATATCATGAACGGATTTTTAGACTTAAAAACCAATAATGGGGATGAGAGAAGAAAAGCACACGATATATTTACTGGTGTTGCAATACCTGATTTATTTATGGAAGCATTAGGAGAGACAGATGAATCTGGTAGAAGTATTGGCGAGTGGCATACGTTTTGCCCCTATGAAGTGAAACAAATCATGGGCTGGAAAGATGAAAATGGAAATTCACTGGGCTTGGAAGATTTTTATGATGAAAGTGATGAAAAATATTTCACTCAGAAGTATTGGGAAGCCGTTTCTCATCCTCTCCTTCCAGGAAAAACCTATCGAGCAATGGATATTATGGCACGAATCATGGTTTCCCAATTAGAAACAGGTACCCCTTATATGTTTTACCGTGATGAAGTAAACCGGAAGAATCCGAATAAACATGTGTTAGGTAAAGGACGTACCGCGATTTTCTGTAGTAACCTTTGTACAGAAATTACTCAAAATATGTCAGCAACCACCATTATAAAAGAATATCAGGATGAAGAGGGAAACATCGTAATCGTTCGTAAACCTGGGGACTTCGTTGTTTGTAATCTCTCATCTATTAACCTAGCAAGTGCATTTAGGGCCAATGTGTTACCAAGATTAATACCTATTCAAATGAGGATGCTTGATAATGTAATAGACTTGAACACTCTTTCGGTTGGACAAGCGGAGGCGACGAATAAAAAATATCGAGCGGTGGGTCTAGGTACCTTTGGTTGGCATCATCTATTAGCATTAGAGGGCATTCATTGGGAATCGGAAGAGGCTATTAAATTTGCTGATGAATTATACGAGGATATTGCCTTTTATACGATTCATTCGTCCATGGAACTGGCTAAGGAAAAGGGAGCATATCCATCCTTCAGAGGTTCCCAGTGGCAAACGGGTGAATATTTTGGGCAAAAGAACTATACGTCTGAACGCTGGGAGAAATTACAGAAGGACGTTTCTGAACACGGGGTTAGAAATGGTTGGATGATGGCGATTGCACCGAACTCATCTACAGCTAAGATCGGAGGTTCTACGGATGGAATTGATCCACTTTATGCGGTGGAATATGCAGAGGAGAAGAAGAATTTTAAATTTAAAGTTACGGCACCTGACCTAAACCATCATACTTACGATTATTACAGAAAAACGAGGCATTTTTTAGATCAGCATTGGAGCATCAAGCAAAATGCTGCCCGTCAAAGACATATTGACCAAGGAATTAGTTTTAATTTGTATGTTCGACATGATATCAAAGCTAAGGAACTATTAAGCTTACATCTAGTAGCTTGGAAACAGGGCTTAAAAACCACTTACTATGTTAGAAGTACGTCTCAGGGTGAACTAAATGAATGCGAAGCTTGTCATAGTTAATTAGGGGGAATCCAACATGCTTACTCAAAATGAACCGATAAAGAAAGTTAAATTATTAAACCCAGAGCATCCAAACAAATCAACAGGTATTATTAATGGAAAGTCCTCTGGTTTATTAAACTGGAATGATATTGCTTATCCACAAATGTATGATTTGTACCAAACTTTATTATCAAACTTCTGGATAGCCAAAGAAATTAATATGCAAGATGATATTAAACAATGGGGTCATCTAAGTGATGAGGAACAAAATGCCTTTTTAAAAATTAATACACAGCTAGCTTGTTTAGATAGCTTACAAACTCCCACCATGAGTCAAGTCATGGATTATGTAACGGATTCGAGTTTTAAAGCCATTTTTGCCGTCATCTCTCAACAGGAAGCCGTTCACAATGAATCCTATTCGTACATTTTAAGTTCATTGATTCCGTTACAAGAACAAAACGCTAGATTTAATGAAGCAAAGACGGACCCAATCATTATGAAAAGGAATCAACTAATATTAGATGCCTATGAACAATTCAGGGAAAATCCAACTCCACGAACCTTATTAGCTCTAGCGATAAACTCTATCAATTTAGAAGGAATCTATTTTTATGCGGGGTTTGCTTTTTTCTATCATTTAGCGAGGCAACAAAAAATGTTAAAAACCAGTACGATGATTAGCTATATTCAACGAGATGAAATGCAGCATGCTTATTTTATGTCCCAATTTATTCGAATTTTATTAACGGAAAATCCTTCTCTTCACACAAAAGAGAATATTGATTATATTTACCATTCCATTGAGCAAGCAACCCAGCTCGAAAAAGAATGGGCTGATCATATTTTCGAAAATATTAGTGGGATCGATTTGCCAGAGTTTAAAGGGTATTTGGAGTACCTAGCCAATAAGCGTCTTAGACAGCTTGGCCTTGAGAACCTTTACGAGGAAAGAAAGAATCCGATGCCTTGGATTCAAGTATTTAGTGATGAGATGATTAATGATACAAAGTCAGACTTTTTTGAACAAAAGTCTAGAACCTATACAAAGGTAACAGAATCCAATGGATTTGACGAGTTATAAAAAGAAGGTTGTTATTGTTTATGCTTCTGTTACAGGGAATACCGAAGAATTAGCCAACTATATTTATCACTCGTTTCAAATGCATCCTTTTGAAACGGTCATTTACAAGATTGAACAATTTCCCCTAAGTATCTTGAGTGATGTTGATGTAATGATCATTGGTACTTATACATGGGGGAACGGAGAGATCCCAAAGGAAATGCGCAAACTATACCGGGCATTAGAAGCCTTAAATAACAAATCACTGATAACAGCTGTCTTTGGGACTGGCGATAGTTTTTATCCCATTTATTGTGGAGCAGTTGATCAGTTTCGAGATATGTTATATGTACAGACAAATCTAGCAGCTACTTTAAAAGTGGAGTTAGTTCCTCAACAACAAGATTTCAAGCGGTGTAAAAGCTTAGTGGAAGTGATCTATAACAAGGTATTGTCGGAATAGAATTATCCATTTTTCGTAAATGGAAATGAAAAACAAATTTTAAATTGATAGTTAAATTTGAGAAAAACTTCTTATTAAGTATCTTTTTATGGGGATAATATCTACAGGAATATAACTGGAGGTATTATTATGGAAGCTCATCATATTCGTTTAACTTCATCTGAATTAGGTGGTTTGTGGGCAAATTATATAGCAGATTCTATGTTTGTATGCGTATATAAGTATTATTTAGCTAAAGTTGAAGATGAGGAAATCAAACAGATCTTAGAGCATGCCTTAGATTTATCTCAACAGCATGTACAAGTGGTTACAAAAATATTTAAGGAAGAAAAACATGCTATCCCTCTGGGGTTTACTGAAAACGATGTAAATGTAGATGCTCCAAGGCTATTTTCTGATGAATTCTTTTTAATCTATACTAAACATATGACGAAAGGGGCTTTAGTTACATACGGTGCCATTTTGCCACATACCTTTCGAAATGACATTAGGTAACACTTTATGTCTTGTATCTCTTCAACAATGGAATTATTTAATGAAACAACAGACCTACTTCTTAAAAAAGGAATAGAAGTTCGGTCTCCATATATTCCCTATCTCCAAGAAGTGGATATGGTTGAAAAACAACATTTTTTAGCGGGTTGGTGGGGTGAACAACGACCGCTGACAGCAGCAGAAATCACTCACTTGTTTTCTAATATTCAAACAAACCATATGGGTACAGCAGTTATAACTGGTTTCGCTCAAGTTGCGAAATCTAAGGATGTCCGAGATTATTTCAAAAGGGGAAAAGAAATTTCAAAAGAACAAATAGAAGTATTCAGTAAATCCTTACATGAAGATGACCTTCCTGCACCTGTAACCTGGGATGCACAAGTTCAGGACACAACGGAATCTCCTTTTTCCGATAAATTAATGTTGTTTCAAATATCCTTGATGACTGCTGCTGGTATGGGTAACTACGGAACGGCAATTTCTGCTAGTCCAAGACGTGATATAGCTGCTGTTTATGTTCGATTACAAGGTGAGATTGGACTCTACGCAGAGGACGGCTTAAATCTTTTAATTAAGCATGCGTGGTTGGAAAGACCACCTCATGCAGCTGATAGAGATCAGTTAATGAAATAAAAGACTTAGTTTAATCAGCATGGGATGGAAGAATAATCTATATCGATTAAGTCAGCAATGTTTTTTGCTGGCTTTTTGTTTGGGGTGGTAGATTGGGTAACTTAGAATAAATAAATTAGGCCAGATAAAATCCTGACCTAAAGAGGCTGTTTAATTGAGTAGTTATTTCTGCAATTGTTAACATTTATTTTAATTACTAACCCTAAGATAATGTAATACACAAAGGAGTAGATATATTTCCATCTTATATAATGAACCAAATTTAAAGCATGCTTAACGGTTCGCCAATAAAAGCATATGTAAAGCCATTATAACTAAAGCTATCATATATTTTTTCCATGAATTAAAGTATTGATATAAAAGCATATAAGCAATACCAACCATAAAAACATCAAAGGGTAAAGCTTTTGGTGTTAGTGGGATAAATTGGAAATTCGAACATTAGAATGTTTAGTTCCACAGAGGGTAAGTATGACGATGCATGACAGAATAGGAAAAGAAAGCACTGGCGCTCGTACTTTCTTTATAGGAGGTTGATAAGGATGGTTGAATTCGCTAAGAGTTTGGGTTTTGGAATTAGTATCCTCCACCCATAAACGTAGCTCCAATGATAATTAATAGGATAAATAGAACAACAATCAAAGCAAAATTATTACCCATTCCCCCACCTTGCGTTTGATATGACATAAAATTCACCTCCTCTTATTAGGACTAGTAACATGTTATGTACAAAGGACAAATTCTGAATGGACAAAATTACTATGAAATAAAAATGATAAAAAAGCACAAAAGTTCCTTAAAGGGTTTGGTAGATTGACTAAAAGATAAAGGGTTCGTTTATCGATAAGGTAATTCAGCATTTTTAGTTATTGTACTAACGGAGAAGGAAACGAAACGTTCAGTGGGGCTTAGTCGTAGAAATAAAAATAATAAACTATTATTTTTTGCGTTGGGGGATTGTAGCACTTGTTGCGCCTTTAGCAGCTTACCTAGTATGGTTCAGTAAAGGGAAGGGTTGGATGGCCGCATTTTTTGCTGCATTACCGATTGGTTTATTGCTTTCACAATCGGAACATCACAAATATAAGGATGGTTCACTGTGCTTCATCATGCAACATTGAACCATCCCTTTTTTATGCTTTTACCGTCTGTTTTTTAACCGGAATATAGATATCCATTACTTTATCTTCAGATTGATGGCATCTTTCATCATATAACTCAAAATCTAAGACCCCAGCATGTTCATAACCGGAATTTGGGAACCATTCTGTAAAGATATAATTCCATGTAGACTGAATGGAGGCTGAAAATGTTGGATCATCTGACTTTGGTGTTGTAAATACGGCATATTCCATTTCCGGAAAGCTTCTGTATACTAACCCTTCAGGTGCTGGAGTTCCTTCCTCTACTTCCATTCCAATCAAATACACAAACTCACCTGTTTCGGGGGAGAAATCCGTGCAAATACCAAGCTCTTCTTTACAGTTTAGAGGATTTGGAATGTTCTCATATAATTTCTTTTGAAGATAAATCTGCCAAAATTCAGGAATGTCTTTATTGTTTTGTCCGTCTATATTTTTTGTTTTTAGTTCATAGCCAATGATGTGAAATGTAGGTTTGGTAATGAATGTTGGTTCCATTTTTATTCCTCCTTGAATGATTAACTTTTTTAGTGAGGCTTTTCCACGTAAGGGACCAGATAGGGCATGTGCTTTACGATATTGATTAGGTGAAACCCCGTAAACCTTTTTAAAAGCACGGTTGAATGACTCTTGATATTGAAAACCGACATCCATAGCAATGTCGATCACCTTTTCATCCAAGTAGTACAGTCGTTCCGCTGCACGTGTAAGACGTCTTTTTCTCACATAATCCATTACGGACTCTCCTACAAGTGCTTGAAATACGCGATGATAATGAAAAGGAGAAAAGCATGCTATATCTGCAAGTGTTTCTAGTGTAATCGTTTCTTCCATGTTATCCTCAATGTATTCTAGCGTTCGTTCAATGCAAGCTACATAATCCAACCCCTTCACCTCCTATAGTTAATATAACAGTGAATAAATTCTAATTCTTAACATTATTTGCTATTATTTCCCTCTGATATGTATCTCTTCATTTTATATTAACCTACCATTCTCACTTATGGTACAATTTGTATAATAGTAGACGGAATATTGAGATGGTTATTTGTGGAAGGTGAAGTAATAACCAAGGAATAAAAGGAAAGTAGTGGAACAGTGAAGGTTAATAAATGGTTAAATAACAGGTTTGATTCGGTTGTATCTAATGTAATGGAGACATCTAAAAAAGTTGACTGTTCTGGTGCATCTGTTTTTATTATTCATAATGATAACATAGTGACTGAAGAATATTGGGGGAAGCAATCGAAGAATTCTAATGCAAGACCCATTCAGGAAGATACACAATTTCACGTGGCATCCGTTCGTAAAAGTTACATAGGATTTGCCGTGGCCTATGCGGTAAATGAGGGTTACATAGAGTCAATAGATGATTTAGTCACGAAGTACCTTCCGTTGGATAAGATATCTGAGTTAAATGGAACAACAATAAGGCATCTCTTAACACATACACATGGGTTACGAAGGATTAATGGAGAGATTCATCGAGAATATCCAGCTGGGGAGAATTGGTCTTATCGTGGTATTGGAATTGATTTTTTAACACAAATCGTTAAAATTACAACTGGTCAATCGGTAGCTGACTTAGTAACGAATCAAGTGCTTAGACCTTTAAACCTAATGGAAACTGGATGGTACGGGGAGTTAAATGAAAAACTTGTTGATGTAATACGGAAACCGATTGATAAAAACTGGACTTCGAGTAAAAGTACCGAGGGCGATCAGATGAACATGTATGTGTCTTCTAGGGACTTAGCTAAATGGGGGTACTTTCATCTTAAACTAGGGTCTGTAAATGGGGAGCAAATAACATCGAATAAAATAATTGAACTAGCAACATCTCTTCATAGTCCCAACTTAATAGACAATGAAATTCCACAAAATGGCTTCCTTTGGTTTGTAAAAGATTTGCCTGCAAGAAAATCAGAGATTGGTGAACTTGTCCCTAAAGGCTCCTATCAAATTCTTGGTTATACAGGAGTGACTCTCTTGGTAATCCCTCAGTTTAATCTCGTGGCTGTGCGAGCATTTAATAGTTTTGGTTCACCTGATGGATTTGATTATTTAGCAGATGTTCGTCAATTCGGTGATACCATCATGACCTGCTTATTAGACTAATGAGGACTGTATATCAAGTCTAGATTCTAGCGGTAAAATTTCAGAAGGGAAAAATGAAGGAATATCCAGCTACTCATTAGAGTAGTTTTTTTTTCTAAAAAAATGAAACCAAACCAAAACTCAGTCGTCTTTGCAATAGGTGAAAAAAGTGAGGTGGTGAGAGCTTGACTATGTTTGATAAGGTGGATGAAATCCCGGAAGATAAAGATTCATGGTTCGAACATATCATGGATGAATATGGCGATAGGCTTACTAAGCTTTCCTATAACTATACGAAGGATTGGAAACTCGCTGAAGACATTGTTCAGGATGTATTCATTACTTGTTATAACCAATACGAGAGTATGGACCGGATTGTTTCGTTTAAAGCATGGATATATAGGATCACGATTAATAAGTGTAAAGATTTGATAAAAGGCTCCCTATTTAAAAGGGTTGTAATGAATCCCAACTTACTTAGTTTGTTTAATTCGATTGAGCTATCCCCAGAGATGTCCCTCATAAAAAGCAGTGAAGAGGGGTTTCTGGCTACTTGTGTGTTGGAACTCCCCATGAAGTATCGTGAAGTCATTACGCTCTATTACTTCGAAGAATTATCAATAGAAGAAATCAGTGAAATCTTAAAGATTAACAAAAATACGGTAAAAACGAGACTGAATCGAGCGAGGATGAAATTAAAAGTGTTGATGGAAAGGTGGAGGGATTAATGGAAAAGGAATTGAGTCATTTACGGAAAGCAATGAATTCCTCTACTCATAAAGGGACTCGCTTTACAGAAATTCAGAAACAAAAGATTCGGGCCTCCTTACATCAACAGGAAGAAACCGTATCTAGAAAGCCGAAAATCTCTATTTATATGGTTACCACACTGGCAGCATCGTTGTTTGTCTTTTTGTTTTATACCACGATATCTCCTAACTTAACTTCTAATGGTGGGGGAAATCAAGGAACCAAGGCAACTCTTGAGGACAGTGAATGGAAAGTTCGATATGAATATTCTAAAAATGGTAAGGTGCTGTTCGGTGTTTCTCCCGATCCATATCTTACGGCCGGCAAACCCTTTGGTTATTTGTTTAGCTTTAATGAACCCTTTGAAACCTATAAGGGTAAAAATATAGAAGTGTTCGCAACCCATAAGGAGACTGGGGAACGAGTGAATGTAATACCTAAAAATAAAATTACGGAACCTTCTTCTGGATATTCGACTTTAAGCAGGTTTACTACTAGATTTACCATTCCCAAAAGTGGACTTTGGAAATTTGAAGTCTTTTTGAATAAGGAGTTTTATGGAGATATCGTATTATCAGTAGGATCAGGAACGATTTTACCAGTCGATATTCCTAAATTTGTCCAAAAAAGCGACTTCGAAAAGGTTGACTGGAATCGAAAGGCTGTCTATATAGATAACAATATGTTAGGAAATGAAAATAAGTCAGGTGTAATTGGAGCAGATATGCCGAGTATAAACATCAACCAAAAGTGGATGTGGCATCTATGGGGAATTAAAAATCCAGAAAGAAGTGTGCTAACGGTTGTTGGTTTTCATAAAGAAACGGGAACGGTCCACCAAATTCTCACAACGGGTTGGTCTACCCATCTTGGGGGAGAGAATAACGGGGCCAATGCCCACATTCCTTCAAGCGTAAACATCTCGATGGCAGGAGAATGGGCGATGTTACTGTATGTGGATGGAAAGCTATTCGATGTATTAGTGTATAACATAAATTCTTAAAAAGATAAAAAGGAGGTTAATTCTAAAAACCTCCTTCTTGTTAATTTTATGTATGCTTGATCTTATTTTTGTTTAGTAAAAACTTTTCCATTATTCAACTCACACCAATCTTCTAATTCGCTATATACATCCCTCTCACCGTACTTTTCCAAGAAATCTTCCTTCGTTTCAAATACCTCCATTACATCATTTTCAAGTAGATTAATCATTTGCAAAGGATTAAGGTGGAAAACCTTGGAGACAGCGATTAATTCACCTATATGAACGCTGTTAGCTATATTTTTCATTCCAGCATCTCCTTTTACAGTAAAAACCTTTTCTGTTGACTACAAGTACTTTATAAAAATCCCATTTCTAACTGCTAATCTAAATACATCTATCTATTAATAACACCTCACTGGTATTATTTTCAGTTTTTACAAAACTATGTGTTACTTCACTAACTCGCGGCGTTGGGTAACGATATCATACTAGAACAAAAATGATTTCGAACTCAAGGGCTAGCTTTTTGAGAATAAGAAGATTTTTGAAACGTATGGATTATAAAAACGTATTAGAATATTAAGAAGGGAGTCGATTTTATGGTGAAAAGCAAAAAGGGGTTGAAGTTTGTTTTTTGTCTATTCACATTCCTATTTCTTTTATCTGGGTGTTCGAGTAAGCCTTCAGTAGAACTTGTTAGCTCCAAGGTTGAAATCAGAGACGATGAGAGTAGAATGGGAGGAATCGCTATAACCACGGGAGATAAGAAAGGTAAAATCATCATCCCTGTTGGTCTTAGTTATGATTTTGTGCTAAAGAATAATGGTAAAAAGACTCTTGGTGGAACTGAAAAGCTGAATGAGCAAACCTTTGATTATGACGATGGGATAAAAGTGACTGTTGTGCCTAATGAAAAGTTCGAAGCGGTGCTAAAAGAAATAATGGGTATAAATATATTTCATTTTGACAAGGAAGGTAGACAAGTAGCAAGATTAGGCACAGGGGAATCAGGCGTTCCTACTCTTGAACCAAATAAAGAAGGAACCTATACCTTTGATTTTATTTTAGGTGCTAAGGAAGAAAATCCTGAATTAAGACTCGCGCCATCAGAGAAACAATTAAAAATTTTGGAGAAACACGCTATGGATGTAACTTTAATTATTACTGTTAAGGGGAAAGAAATTGATCGATTTGATTTAAGTAAATTAGATTAAGTTATTTAGATTTAGAAGAAGGTGGAGGCATATTGGTAGGAACAAAAACAAAAATAGGAATAGCCGTATTAGTCCTTTTATTCTTAGGAATAATGTATAGTTTATTAGTCAATCAAGAAGGGGTAGACCAAACCTATTTATTACCTTCGGGATATGAAGGATGTGTAGTCATTAACTACAATGTAAAAGGGGCTCCACCTTTAAAAATAGAGAATAATATAATTACTTATAAGGTTCCACCAAATGGGATTATAAATACTTCTTCACCTTCTGATTTTGGATGGGTAAATGAGAAACATTCGGGAGCATATCAACTCCGTGCTTTTTATGTAGATGAAAAAGGTGAAATCCTTGAAGAATTGCCTCAAGAAAAAATAAGATTTGGAGCAATTGGGGCTTCCCAAGAAGTGGGGAAAGCAGAAAAGCATTATTACTATCAGATCTTTGGTTCAGAAGAAGTTGAAAATAGGGGTTGTCCTGACTTGATTTATAGGAATTAATTTTTTCCATTAGCGGTATTAGGAGGGGAAGGCACTTGACTCCTGTGGAAAATAGAGGAGAGGTAGAGACCCCGAAGAAAGACAATCGAGGAGGTTTGCTTCCTCCCCGACTGTTCCGAGCTTCTATTACATTAATACTTCAGCTTTTTTTGTAGCTTTTAATAGTTTATCTGCAATTTGAAGCATGAATCTAATCCCTTTTTGACCGTAACCTGATTGATTTAAGGATCCAATAATATAAGCATCTGTTGCAGGGTGATAAAACATAAATGTTCCAGTAGAGCCAGCATTCCCCCAAGAGTTATATTTTGCAGGCATTAATACAGGAATCGTTTTAATATTCATGACTCCATATCCATAATCAATTCCTAAAAAGAATCTCCCACAGTCACTTTTCATCTTTTCAATCGTTTCTTTGTCTAATAGGCGATATTGAACGAGTGCTTTCATAAATTTTAACAAATCACCGGTTGTCGAGACGATACCGCCGCCAGCAAATACCATGCTTTTCATACTCTCGTAATTCGTAACCTCAGTATTATGGATATAAAGCTTTGCTATTTCATGTGGACTTTCTTCCAATGGTTTCATACGAGAGAAATGGGTGTGCTTCATATCTAGTGGTTCTAAAATATTCTTGCTAAGCACTTCATGGTAAGGTAACCCTGTGATCTTTTCAATGATTAATCCTAATAGATGATATCCAGTATCGGAATAGTGGAATCCTTCTCCAGGAGGGAAGTGAGTTTTCATATTATTCTTTGCCCAATGGATCACTTCGGACGGAGTCCATGTATGATTAGGCTCATCTAGGATAAGTTCTACGATGGGCTTACCTTTAACTGGCTTATCTTCAAAGAAATCGTGTAAGCCTGAGGTGTTATTTAATAAATGTTTGATTTTTACCTCGTTAGTATAATCATTTCCTTTGTAAAAGTGCAGTCCATTTAAAATATCCGCGTCTAAGTATTTTGATATTTTGTCCTCGTATGAACAGATTCCTTGTTCAATGAATTGTCCAAATAGAACAGATGTAAACAGCTTACTAATACTAGCAATATAGAATGGCTGTTCTGCGTGAATAGATTCTTCACCCGTAGCCAAGTCGAAGTCAATACCATACTTCTCTGAGTGAACACGTAAATAAGCATTGTGAATTTGTGAGTCTTTATCTACCTTTTTTCTAAAAAGTTGCTCGATTTCTATTTGCACCTTTGTCTTCTCCATTTTTCCATCTCCCTAATTATTCTGCTACTCTATTTTCTTTTTACTAATTTGTGCAGCTATGATGACATCCTTCCCAGTACTCTCCAACATACCGATAATTTTTTCTTCATTAAAATCCTCTGGGAGCATACCGTTCACATCCATGACGGAAAGCCCTAATTGAAACACTTGCATCTTAAACAAAATTCCTGCTAATTCTTCATTTGAGAAGCCATTGAGTGAAGTTGAATCCTGCATCTGTTCAAAAATGTTCGTTCTTGAAGGCTGAACATGATTGAGGTAACGCTTGCTGTTCATAATGAGGTCTTTAAAAAGAACACTGTACTCTCTAGCAAACTTTATACTAGCTATCCCTATATTTAGAAAGGGGTCAGAATGGTATTGCGACATTAACATTTGCTGTGCAATATCGTGAATCTTTTCTAGAACGGCCTGTTTTAACTCATCTACTTCTGTAAAGTTCACATAAATAGGGGCAATGGAGCTTCCTAATTGATCTGCTACTTTTCTGACTGTAATACTGTCAATACCTTCTGTCTTTGCTATGTCAAAAGCCGCATCAATGATTGCTTCTTTTGAAAACTTGGTTCTTGGTGGCATAAAAATGACTCCTAAAATTTATTAAATAACACTTGTTATATATCAAATATTATATGATGGGTTTTTCCAGTTTGTAAATAGTTTTTTCCTCAAAAGTAAATAAATGTATATGATGAATTTGTGATCTAATAAAATATAAAGCAAGCAATTAAAGTACGTTAGGAAGTAAAATATTTGATATTTAATGATGTGATTAATATAATTAATGTTATTTTTAATTTTTTTAATAAAAATTAATTTTTATATAAATAATTTTAATTTCATACTTGAAAATATGGAAATATATTGTATGATAAGATTAAATAAAAAAAAGGAGAACAGCATGTCGTATCCTTTACTTACTAATTGTCCTGTTTGCAGGGAGACGCTTAAAATTACTAGGTTACAATGTAATCATTGCCAGACTACGGTAGAAAATGAATTTGAAGTATCAAGACTAGCAGCACTCGGTCAGGAACAGCTGTATTTTATAGAAATTTTTCTTAAATGTCGTGGAAATATCAAAGAGGTCGAGAAGGAACTCGGAATTTCCTATCCGACTGTTAGAGGAAAGTTAGATGAAATTATCTCTACTCTGGGATATTCCTCTCAAAAGAAACCGGAAGTGGATAAGAAAAAAATTGTATCGTTATTGGAAAAAGGTGAAATTACGGCAGAGAAAGCCATTCAATTATTAAAAGAGGGGGAAGATTCATGATGGACGAAATTTCAAGAGTCTTAACGCTTGTGGAGGAAGGAAAGATTGATAAGGAAAAAGCTAGTGAATTAATTACTATTTTACAAGGTAAAGATCAGAAAGAGCTAGTGACTATAAAAGAAAGAGTTCCTTATGGAAATAAAATGTTAAAAATTCGTGTGACCTCTAAAGAAGGGGACAATGTGAATGTGAATTTACCCATTAATCTAGTAAAGGCTGTTTTAAAAGTAGGTACAAATATTGCTGAAAGAATACCTGAGGCAGCAAAATATGTAAAAGATATTAACGTTGACTTGCTCATTGAAGCAATTGAAAATGAATTAGACGGACAGATTGTTGACATCACCTCGGCAAATGGTGACAAAGTCTTTGTGGTAATTGAGTAGATTATGTTAAAAGTCAAGTTGAAAGTCAAGGATAAACGAATTTCTATTCCTGTTCCTTATTCGGTTTTACATGTGGTTAGTTTCCTTATTTCATCCAAAAGAATGAATCGTATAATAAACAAAGCAATTGAAAAAGACGGCAGCCAATTCATTTTCCCAGAAATTAAAAGAAAAGATTTAAAGCCGTTGCTGCAGGTGTTTTCCAAGTACAGTGGAGTGGTCCTTGTTGAAGCGAAATTGAAGGATGGAACGGAGGTAAAAGTAAAGCTTTAAATAAACTCCTATTAGAATATTAATGTTGTTTCGGGTCATTTGTGCTAAAGAAACACATAATATCGAGTAATAGTAAGGTATATATAAATACGAAATAGAACATTAAATATGAAGGGGCAAGAGTTGAAGATCGAATTGGATCGGCAGCTCTTTTTTCTTTTTCTAACAAGAAGAATTTATAATGAAGGAACTATTCTTAATGTCAATCGTATTACAAGTAAGTTCAATTATTTAGAGGAAAATAAAATTATTATAATAGCAATTCAGAAAAATGAAAAGTGAAATCGGGGGATGATATTATGGCAAAGTATGAGAAGACAATAATTGGTCAATTTGAGAAAGTAGTTAATCAATTACAAAGTGATATTAGCAATAGTGGTATAAGTATGAATTTAGTTGATGAAAGTAATTATTCGATTGGAGATACCAAAATTGCCGTTCGAGTTTATGATAAATATTTTATGAGAAATGGAAACAGAGCCAGTTTGAGTCTTACTGTAGTTGGTTCGAATAGTAATATTTATATTTCAGCCATTGGTGCTGGAGGAGGTAGTGGAGTCTTTTTGAACTTTAGTCTGGGTGCCGAGACTGAAATGGTGTCAATTGTACAAAATAGTATAGAAAGAATGGAATAATGCTCTTTTGACTGGTGCCATACTTAGGGAGTATGGCATTTCTTATTGAAAGAAAGACAGACCCCTATTCTAGTAATAAACTTTTCTTAATATGACACATTGTCATGTTTAATATTGACATGTGACATCGTGTCATATATGATAAAAACATAACATGACACGATGTCACACAATATGTCGAGGTGGAACTTTGCCAAAGCAAACATTTTTTAATTTGTCAGTGGAAAAAAGAAAAAAACTGCTTGAATCAGCTGAAATAGAGTTTACAAGGGTTCCTTTTTTTGAGGCTTCCATAGCGAATATTATCAAAACAGCTGGTATACCAAGGGGGAGCTTTTATCAATATTTCGAAGACAAAGATGATTTATATTTCTATTTATTAGAAGGTAAATTAAAAAAGGCAAAAAATTATTTTAGCACTTTGTTAGAAAAACATCAGGGTGATTTAATTGAAGCTGTAACTGAAATGCATACGTATTTTTTAATTACATTATCCGATGAGGAAGAAAAGCAGTTTTTTAAAAATGCACTCCTTTACACCACACATCGAGTAGAGAGTTCCTTTACTAGTATTTGGGGTACTTATCTAGATAACCAAGAGATTCAGAAAGTTAGTGAACTAATTAATAGGCAATGCCTGAATATAAGCGGAGATAAAGAGTTGTTACATATCTTCAAAATGGTCTCTGCACTAGCCTTTAACAATCTTATTGAAAAAACAGTAAAGGGTTTAACTGATGATGAGGCAATCGAATCCTTCAAACTTAGTATGAATTTATTAAAGCAAGGTATATACAAACAAAGCATTTAAAAAAAATTATATATAGAGGTGTTAGTTGAATGACTGTGACTGTATATGGAGTAGGAAGCAGCAGATCAACAAGGAAAGCCGTACAATGGATGAGCAATAACCAAATTCCTTTCGTGGAAAGAGATTTGCTGAAAGATCCCTTAACTGTTCTTGAGCTTCAAGAGATTTTACAATTAACCATTGATGGTACGGATGACATTATCGCTAAAAGGTCATTACCTTATAAAAATATGAAAATAGATATAGACGAACTTTCATTACTAGAATTACTAGAAATTGTCCATAAGGAGCCTAGGTTATTGAAAAGTCCTCTTATTGTGGATAAGAAGAAGCTGCAAGCCGGTTACAATGAGGAGGAAATCCGACAGTTCCTACCAAGAAATACTCGAAAGTTTCAGTGGTTGCAATGGAAAGTAGAACACTTGCAACCTTTAAAAGGTTAAAAAATCTTTAAAAGAAGCTTAATAGAACTAGGTGCGATACTCTAGGGAGGGAATCGCACTTTTTTTGTACAAAAAACCAAGTACGATTAAAAGGAAAGCCATTCGGAACATCAATATGAAGGATTAATACTTCTTTTATTGAATATTATAAAATAACCAGAGAGTCAAGGTGATATTAGAATTTTGTAGGAGAATTAAAATGAAAATTCATAATACAGTTCCATATTTTTTAGAGAATTACCAACCAACTGTACAATTCCTTCAATCTTACCACGATAGATTTCAGCCTCATTTCAAGGAATACTTCCTGTACCATTGTAAAAATGTAGACGAAAAGATGAGATATGCTATTCAGCAATACCCCTCCAAAATAAGTGAGATTAAAAAGTCTAACGAAATAATAGAAACATTGATTTACCAAGTTGCCTCAAGCTATGAGGAAAAATATAAGGTAGAGTTTGAGAAAGATGTTCATGTCATTGTAGGGTGCTATGGATCAAACGCATTTACACATCGGCAAATCATACCTGAGATTACATTTTGTTTAGAGAAACTTTCTTCTAAAGAGCATCATCTAAAGGTCATTATAGCCCATGAGTTTGGTCATGCACTTCATCATATCCTGACCGATCAATTGGGAATAGAATGGTCGGAGCTTCAATGGTCACATCCATTCGTCTGGTTATTGCAAGAAGGCAGTGCAACTTATCTCTCCAGACAAATATCGGAAGCGGATGAATCAGTTTACTTTACATATGATTCAGGTGGGAGTGAATGGCTGCGTTTTGCTGAAACTAATACTCAAAAGATTGTGTCTTCATTTATGGAGGACTTCAAGAAACAGTCCAATCAAGATTTATTTCTGGAATGGTTTTCTATAAACGGGGGGAAGAGATACGGACTTCAACGTTTAGGGTATTATATTGGCTATATCGTTCTTGAATCGTTGATTAAAAAGTATGGCGAATTAAAGGCTATCACACTATGGAAAGAACCTTCTTTTATAGAAGAAGTAATGGAAGTGTTATTAGAACTAACAAATAAATAGTATGGTGGTTATTAGACTAATGCTTCAAGGATAATATTACTTAAAGATGCACACTCTAACTCTAAAAATCTATGGGAGTGAGCATCATGAAGAAAATAATCGTTCTCATTACAGTTTTATTAATGTTTGCTACAAATAACTTTGCTATAGCTAAAAAGCCTCCAGAACCTAAGGAAATCAAACCATATGCAGAAGATTGGTATGTCACACCAGAAGATATTATTAGAGACATTGTGTTTCCTTCCATTGATAAAAGGGTGATGGAAGAGTATCCAGGTAATGATGCTGCTACCTTTGGTTGGCAGTCACAAAGGATAGTAGGGATTGTTTATAACAATAATCATTCTTATGATATTTCCATAAGTATTCAAGTTCCTGATGAAGGACATGTTACTGGAAGTTATTCGCAAGATCTAGTTAAAGTGAGAGTGTCTCCGTCTTGTGACAGCCCAAAAATTGGTTGCAGCCACGGGTTTAAAGTAGAGGTATTGGATTATAAGCATATGAATAAGTGAACGTGGTGTATTTTAAAATTTTTTATTAAATAAATTTCAGATCAGGAGGGGCTGTCCATTAAGTCCTAAGATAAAGGAAGTAGAAAAACGGTCTTTTTCTCTACTTCCTATTCTAGTTATAAAATCAACGGACAACATTACTAAACCCATCAAAGTTTGAAAGAGTAAACTAATAAAAAGGGGCTGTGCTCAAAAATCATTTTTATAATGACTTTTTGGGCAGCCCCTTTTTTTCTGTCCTATTATAGAGATTTTAGCAGTAGCTCTGTTTCATTAAGATATACAAATTCACTACTAATTCTGGTAATATAAAATGGCTAATATGGAAAAGAACAGTAGATTAATATAAATATAGTATAATTGGTATATTTTTACTAACTTCGAAAGGAGGAGAATATTTGCAAATTGAGATTAAAAACGTTATCAAAATCTATCAAAATGATGAAAATAGTTGTATAGCACTCAAAGACATTAATCTTTCCATAAAATCAGGTGATTTTGTATCTATTGTAGGAAAATCAGGAAGTGGTAAAAGTTCATTGCTGAATATAATTACCGGCATAGATACTCCAACTGAAGGGGAGATTTGGATTGGCAATGAAGGAATCCACTTAATGAAAACTCGGAAAATTTCTAGGTGGAGAGGGGAGAATATTGGAGTGGTTTTTCAATTTTTTCAGTTACTTCCTGCATTGACCGTTTTAGAAAATATTATGCTTCCAATGGAATTTTGTCGGAAATATCACCCGAAAGAAAGAAGAAACAAATCGCAGGAACTGTTAAATCTCGTTGGGTTGGCCGGTTTTGAGGATAAACTTCCAAATCAACTAAGTGGTGGACAGCAACAAAGAGTGGCAATTGCAAGAGCACTTGCTAATGACCCGGTTGTAATCGTAGCAGATGAACCCACTGGAAGTCTCGACAGTAAGACAGCAGAGGTCATTTTTGCACTATTCGAGGATCTAGCAGCTAAAGGGAAAACGGTTATAATGGTGACGCACGATGAGGAATTAGCGAATAGAGCAAACAGAAAAATTACGATTGTTGATGGTGAAATTACACAGGTGGTGGATCTTTCCGGAGGATTAATGAATGAAATTACAGTTTATGAAAATATTACGTGATTTACTTAGTAATAAAGGAAAGAGCTTTCTAGTAGTACTATCCATAGCTGTAGGTGTTATCGGTGTGGGAGTGATTGGACACACCAAATATACGATTGAAAAGGGGATGAACGATAGTATCTCAAAATCTTCCCCTCCTAATGGTACGATTCTTACAAATGGTTTTGATCCTAAATTGGTCGATAAAATAAAGTCTATAGTTGGTGTAACAAAGATAGAGACTAGAGGGATTTATGACGGTCAAATAAAGGTAAAGAGTAAAGGTAAGGATAAGAGGCATAAATTACAATTAACTGTACAAGACTTTAATCAAACAAAAACACTAGATAACATTACTCCTAACAAAGGTAATTGGCCACCTGAGAATGGAGAAATACTACTTGAGAGAATTTCTTTAGGGTATTTAAATATCAAAATTGGTGACGAAGTATGGGTAGAGACATCTAATGGACAAGTTAGCAAGTTACAAGTTGCTGGAACGGTCCAACATAGAGGAAAGGAAACAACGACTCTATCAAAGACTTCCTACGGTTACATCAATAAAGAAACATCTGAAAACCTCAATATCTCCGAATATAATGTAATCCTTTTTAAAACTAAAAATAATAAAGAAAAAACAGTATTGAAAACAGCTGAAAAAATTAGGGATGCAATAGTTAAAAACGGATACTATGTGCAATCAACCATCATTCATGATGTGAATAAGCATTGGGGATTTGACATTGTTAACTCGATGAGCAAGGTTTTACAATCAATAGGGATTTTAACCTTGATATTAGGGGCATCTCTAGTCGTTAATACCACTCTTTCCATCATGAGGAATCAAATACCTCAAATAGGAATAATGAAAGTATTAGGTGCGAGTAATCAAAACTTATTTATGATTTATATTGGTTATATCATTTCTTACGGGTTAATTGCTTTGTTCGTCGGTGTACCAATCAGTCTATTTTTAGCAAAGTTTCTTACATCCAACTCAACTGAATTATTAAACTTCGAAAGTATAGGACTTCCTTTCTCATGGAAAATCTTCTTTCTGCAATTGATTGTAGGTGTTGGACTCCCTGTTCTTTCCGCGACCATCCCAGTTCTAAACGGTATTAGGATGACGGTTCAGCAAGCTTTAAAGAGTCAAGATATGAACGAATATCCTCAAAATAGACTTACCTCTGTTTTACTTAAAATTAGAATTTTTTCCATCCCATTTCTTCTTACGGTAAGAAGTACTTTTAAGAAATGGTTTAGACTCTTTTTAACGGTACTAACCCTTAGTTTAGGTGGAGCGATCGTGATTTCGGTAATCACTGTCTATGAGTCAATGAATAGTACCCTGGAAGCTTCTCTAAAATATAATCATTACGATGTGCGTATAGCGGTAAGTGGCATTCATGATAGAGAACAAACGAGAGAACTAGCAGCTGTCTCTGGAGTAAAAAAAGTAGAGAGTTGGCAAGCAGCAACTGGGTCTATTATTAGGCAGGATGGATTAACTGGAACGGAAGTGAAGATTGCTAAGCCTGTGGCTGGAACGGATTTAATGGAGCCTAAAATCATAAAGGGACGTTGGTTTGAAAATCAAAACAAAAATGAAATTGTTTTAGACTCATACATATTAAATTCGGAGCCTCATCTACGTGTTGGGGACAAAATGACCATTAATATAAATGGAAAAGAATATGATTGGAAGATTGTTGGCTTTGTTAGGAAAGTAGCTGGAGAAGTCGTACACTTCGTTAATCATGCACCTTTTGTTGATGAAAAAATAGGTAACCTGTCTTTTGTGCATTTAATAACAAATAGTAATGAAAAAAGTGTTCAAAACAGGATAGCTAAGAAAGTGAAAAACAAATTTATAGAGAATCATTTTAGTGTTCACCATTCTATTACCACTAAGGAAATAAAAGAAATACAGGAAACGAGAGCAAACGTTGTCATATTATTCTTAATTTTTATGTCTATCATCATGTCAGTGGTAGCGACTCTTGGTTTAATGGGTTCTTTAAGTTTGAACGTAATGGAGAGAAGTAAAGAAATTGCAATTATGAAGTTAATCGGTGCTTCGGATTCCAATCTCTGGAGAATGATGATGCTTGAAGCTTTCATTATTGGTTTGATAAGCTTTTTAATTGGGACATTACTGGCCTATCCTATTAGTATCATGTTGTCTAATAATGTAGGGCAATCATTATTCCATGCTAATTTAGATTATACTTTCTCAAGTCTTGGAATAGTCATTTGGTTTATCATTGTTTTAATCCTCTCATTGATTGCCAGTTTTAGCCCCGCTTACAAAGCAACTAAAATACCAGTTAATCAAATATTGTCATATGAATAGTAGAATGCCGATTGTGTAACGGTTGATATTCTGAAGCTTAGTCTTTCATCATTAACTCGAGTTACTATGAATTAACGTGTACTACTTGATGATTTTGTGGTAGATACTTTAACTAGTTTTATGGAAAAGGGGGATAGTCGATAAAAGTAGAGGAGGTCCCCCATATTCCTCCTGAACCCCTTAAACTCTTGCAAGTCCTCTTTCAAATGCTGCAAGGTGGTTTAATGAAGCATTACGAAGTTGAGAAAATACAATTCGCACATCATTTGGGATATTTAGTGTTAGAAATCTTTCGTACATGGAAATATTTTCTTTTTCTCCCTTGACCCCAGCAGCATATGCAGCTTTAATACTTTCTGGTGTGGTAACAAATGATTGCGATTCATTGCTAGGAAGGGGTACCTGATAACGTTGGAAAAGTGGTAGTAAAGCGTTTATATGTCTTAATTCAGCTTCTTTTATTTGGGCAAAAGTACGAATATTGCCGAAGTTTCTAAGAATGTCATCATATCTTGCCTGAGCTAAGTATTCGTCTTGAAGGGCATATGTCAACATTTGAGGTATAGTTAAAGTGGAGGCATTTAACGCACCCTGGGCACCATAGTTTTGAGTTTGCCTATTTGAGTGGTTATTTTGGTTTTGATGAATAAAATACAAAAACCATACCGCATGATTTTGTTCGTCTGCTGCTGCACGTCGAAATCTTTCTTTAATAAGGGGATCCGCTGCTTTATCAGCTATGTCTAAATAAAAATCAACCGCTTCTTGTTCATCATTGAAAGCAAATTCAATTCCAGCTTTATACTGGTCTGGACATTCCTCGGTAATTTGATAGGATGGATTTTTACCTGTTAGATTTGTGTGAATTTTGCTAAATTCGTCAAGATGCCGTTTTTCATCTTTTTGGATCTCAAATATTTTCTGCTTTTCAACATTTGTCGGTGCCATCTTGGCTAACTTTTCATAACAATGAATAGCACTATACTCCGCATTTATTGCTTTCTGAATATCTGTAACAAGTTGAATGTCATTTGGCATACGATAATAATCATGATGATATGTTGGAACATGAGGAAAAAAATGTGAATTAGAATACATGGATAGTCCTCCTTTAGTGTTAGCTATCCATTTAAAATATGCTTTGCATATAGGTTTTTGTGCAAGTCAACCTGTTTCTCTTTAACTTAAAGAGCTCCCACTACTAGTTGAGTGAAATGGCATTATCTACTCTGTTCCATTACCTAAAGACCTCTTTAGGAACATTAAAAACATTCCATAAAAATACTATAAAGATAAAAGATAGTAACCAAGCAACGATCGGTCGAGTAAAATGGATTTTAAGTATAGAAAAAATGAAAATATTAAACAAGATAGACCAATATAAATTCCATCCATTAAAATGCTTTATTAAATGTAACTTTAAATCTATCCCTTCGTTAATGGTGTATAAACATACCCAGCCAGCAACATATAAGATTTTATAAATCATGTTCTCTTTCGGAAATTTAGATAAATAAATAAGCGTAGTAGCAGGGTATTTTACAGCCATTACGGAAAGGGAAATATGAGTATTTGTTAAATCTATGTTCTTATCAAATCCTTGAGGAGTGTATCTCCACATTGGATAGATGTCTGAAAGTAAATAATGATATGCAAAATCCCCTACAACAAAAAATAAAAACGTGGGATAATATTTCTTCCAATTTTTATAATCACCCCATTTAATCAAAGCAAACAACCAAACTAAGGCATAGAGAGCATTCAAAATTTACACCTGCCAACAAGGAATGTTATTTACATTGTTACCCAAAAAGTAGAAAAAATATTAATTTCACATACTTAAATCTAGAATCATGGTCCGCCTGAACTTATTTCCTTTCCAAAAGAAGGAATTCGAATGAATGGTTTAGAATTATTATAACTATTGGACTAGTAAAGGGTATCTACTTGTATTTTAAGTTTGTTTCTGTAAACCAAATTTAAATAAACAGGAAATTTAATGGATAGGGGAGGTGTTGAAAATCGAGAAGGATGAAAAATACTTAAAAGCAAAAAGAAGAGTACAAAATTTGAAGGCTTTTTATCTTCATTTAACCGTATTCATTTTAGTAAATAGCATGTTAATTTTTATTAATTTTAATTCTGATTATGGGAATTGGTGGTTTCTCTATCCGCTTGGTGGATGGGGGATTGGACTCCTAGTACACGCAATAACCACATTAGCCTATGGACGTTTCGGGTCTGATTGGGAAGAAAAAAAGATTAAAGAGTATATGGATCAAGATCGTTAAACTTCTCTAATATAGAGGAGTTTTTTTGTTGTTTACAAAACTATATATTTCTCGCATTGTGAATAACTCTTTTATATTGATTGTCCACGTCCAGCTCCAGCGCCTAGCCCCTCGAGGTCAAATAACCTTCAACCCTAAAAGTCGAAAGGCAGACTTTTAGGGTTGAAGAACATTTGCTTGTCGGGGCTGACCGAGGCGCTTGCGCTTTTGTCCTTGGAAAAATATTGTTTTCTTTACTATGTAGTGATACGATGTACAGTAAGTAGTATAACGATATAGTAAGGGAGAGAGTGCCAGTTGAATAATAAAACAGAGCTTCTAAAAGGAAGTACGAGTATCATTCTTTTATCCTTATTATCGGAAAAAGACATGTACGGTTACGAAATTACAGAAAAGGTCCAGGAACTTAGTGAAGGGTATCTGAGCTACAAGGAAGGAACTTTATACCCGGCTTTGAAAAAGTTAGAATTAACCGGTTTGGTCGAGAGTTATTGGGAAAATTCGAGTGACGGACCCCGTCGAAAATATTATCGAATGACCAACACGGGTAAAAAGGCGTTAGCGGAACAAAAACAAGAATGGAATATGTTCCAAAAAGTGATGCATCGAATAGTGGGTGATGGGATTGTCGAAACAGGAACGAATTGAGCCATTCGAGCAATACATTAAGAAATTGGTTCTTAACTTGGACTTGGACAAAGAAGAGAAACTGGAATTAGAAGAAGAGTGGAAGCAGCATTTGTATGACCATTTTGCTGCATTACAAAAACAAGATATCAATCGCGAAGAGGCCATAAAAACCGTTCTTGAACAATTTGGTGAGATGGAGATGCTACAAACAGAGGTTAATCAAACGTACCCAAGTTCCATCAAAAACCATGTACAAAAAGAGTTGGTTATTGCAATCATCTGTTTAATAGCAAGTATGATAGGACCTTCTTTGTTGATTAATGCCCGCTTTCAAATTTACTTTATTCTAGCTCCCATTCAAGCACTCATTGTAGCCTATTTACTTTACCGTTTTGTAATAAAAAAGCAATCTTATTGGTTCATATCCATTATTGGATTCGTATGTATTTATTTCTTTTTTCTTCAAACCTTTGCAAACATTTTTCATGATCCTCTAACCTATCAGCTTTATTGGAGCCAGCTTTTTTCTTTAGATTGGAATCAGTTAACCGGAATGAACGGCCTATTTGAGTTTGAAACCATTCATATGATGTGGTATGTGGTGATTGCCATGCAATTTTTAACTAATAATGGTTATATTCCAGTTTGGAAACGGGTTTGTAATGCAACTTTTCAATATTGGGCCATGCTTTTAATTGGTTTTTTACTAGCTGGATTTCAGTCTAGTGGTCAGTGGTCTATTCTTTATTTAAACGTATTTCTGCTCTACTCTTTTCTTCAACAAACTCTTTCAATAAGAGCCTTTTTATTAGTAAAGGAAAAAGTAAGTAGGCGACTAACTCGAGAGTATTTTTAAACGTTAAGTGTCTCTAATGGATATATTTAGCAACATAAAAAGGTCTGATTGTACAACTATGATCAGACCTTTACGTGTGGGTAGCAATCTTAATCAGGCATAATGGAAACAATTTGTTGGATGCGAATAAAGAACGGAGAATCTCCAGCCATAATAAGGATATGATCAGGTTTAACATCTTTTAATGTCCCGCGGATAGTATCTCTTGTTGTTTGTATCACTAATTCCTTGCCTACAACGGTTTGTAATGTTTGGACAACAAAGGGATCAACCATTGTGCGGTATTGAGTATTTAAATTTGTTTGGGTACGTTGTGTTTCGTAACCGTAATACATTCATGCATTCCTCCTGATTCATCTCTCTATTTTTACAAGGGCATTATATGTAATAAAGTGGGATGTGCTTGGGCAGAAAGAGTGCCAACATTGGTGTCCTAGCGCTTTTTTTGCTCTAACTTTTTAAATTGCTTACTAATTCCCCAACAAATGAGTCCTAACAGCCAATAAATAGGGAAGGAATAGATGTTTTTCCAAGTAAATTCTTTGTAAATCATTAAGGCTTCCATAAAGGTTTCAGCCATAAAGGCGAGGAAGGCAGACAGTAGCCCAGTTGCAATAAGGAACTCCTTAAAATCATTCCCCCATCTTTGATAAACAAACATAAATGGAATAATAACAATGCCAACGTCGTATGGGTATAGTTGTGGATACAAGTAAGGTGTCAAACGTATGGGGTAAGTCCAAACTAAGGCATTGCTGCCAATCGAATCAAGGATGATTGCTGCAATTCCGTAGAACATACCAAATGAAGTAATTTCGGTGATCCTACTTTTATCAACAAACTTTATCCATACTATAGGTGACAGAACACTTAAGGTAACGAGCAACCACCATTTAGGCGTGAGAAAATTACTTTCTCTCCAAAAAGTTTTAAGAGTATCATAATATTCTTTCTCCACTTTTAGCACTTGGTCATAGGTAATGGTGTTTAAAAGATGATGATGAAAAATATCCAAAAGCAGATCCATAACTACACCACATTTCAGGGATACTTTTTCTCAGTTAAATGAGCATTGTGAATCACGTTTTATTCTCTTTTATAGTACTTTCCACATGTTATTGTTTTATCCAGAACGGAATGTGCATAATTTGACACAACACAATCGTAGGCGAATATGAGGTGTGACTTAGTAGGGGGCAAAAGAAAAATCACAAGTTTATATGAAGTAACTTGTGATTTTTCATTCAGATATTTATACTTTTAAATACTCTTTTAACGCTTGCTGTAGGGTACCTAGTGTTTTGGTGTTTTTATCAAAGGTGACTCCCATATGAATAATTTTACGAACTACTTCTGGTCTTAACCCCGTGATCACCGTTTTGCATCCCATCATCGAAGACCCATCAATAATTTTCATTAAGTGGTCGATCACATCGCCTTCCATGTCGGCAATTCCCGATAAGTCCATAATGAGTATCTGCATACGAGTACGTCCGATTTCCGTAAGTACTTTTTCCTCAAGTACACTGGTTCGGAATGAATCAACACTTCCAATCAACGGCAAAATACATACTGCCGGGTTGATAGGGATAATCGGAACAGATAATTTCTCGACCAATTCCCTATGTGCTTTAATTAAGGAATCCTTATATGTAGAGTAGCTGATAAAGAAAGTATTTAAAAATTGATCGACTCGATTATTAATTTGTTTCTCTAAGTCAAAGAAATCTTTGAAAGTTTGATTCTTAGAGAAAGAGCTATAACTTTCAATAAAAATCCATAATGTCCTTCTAATCGCTTGTACCCATTCTAATTTGAAGGTTAGGACGATGGAATGAGTCGCCCAGGCAATCCCTTCTTGTCTAGCAAAAAGCTTTAGGGCCTGCTCTTCCCCATTAATAATATCAATCACTAGTTTATGAGCATTATTCACAAGGTCAATATTACCGATTTCTAGAATCTCATCTATTTTATCTCTAACATTCACTGCCTCTGAAAGCAATCTATTTTCAAATTTTTGGTTGTTCGCATTGATAAATTCAATTAGACTAACATTCTCTTGATATATATATTCCACCTGATTTCCTCCAATTGAACAGATTCTAAGTTTCTATACCCTCATTCATCCCTTTTAAACGTGTAAACTGATTTTTTATTTTATGATATGATAAAATTGTCAAGAAATAACTGTATTTTCTTATATTTTAACATATTATTACTATGTTGGTAGTGTTAAATCAATCAGATCCTTAAGGAGAGATTTTAACTTGAGTAGTCATTTAGAGGCTTTTTTAGAAAAGCAAAATGAGCAGTTAGAGACTTTATATAAAAGGGTTGCCTTTAACCATTGGATGTCCGCCACAACTGGCAAAGAAGAGTGGGCTGAGAAAAATAAACATTCATTAAAAGAATATTATAGTTATTTCGCTAATAAAGAACGATTTCAAATGGTTAAATCATTTAGAAGTGAGGATACCATCTCAGTTGTGCAACGCCGCCAGCTAGATGACCTTTATAATAAAATGATAAAAAACCAACGGGACCAAAGCAGTTTAGATGAAACATTAGAGCTGGAAAAAGAATTGTCAGTAGCTTTCAATACATATAGACCGACTGTAGATGGAATGGAAATAACCAATAATGATATTTTAAAAGTTTTAAAAGAAAGTAAAAGTGAGTCAGAAAGAAAGCAAGCTTGGTTAGCTAGTAAACAGATAGTAAAGAAATTGGAAGAACGAATTCTAAAGTTAGTTCGTAAAAGAAATCAAGATGCACGTTCACTTGGATTTTCGAATTATTATGAAATGAATTTTATCACACAAGATTTAGATATTGATGTTGTATTTAAGGTATTTAATGATTTAAAGAAAATTTCAGACTTCGAATTCCGCAAAATAAAAAATGAAATTGATACGGAAATAACAGAAAAATTGAACATAAAAATAGAGGATATTCGACCATGGCATTATACGGATCCATTTTTTCAGGAGGCACCTCCTTTAAAAGGTATCGACGTTGACTGTTTTTATAAGGATAAAGATTTGGAGAAAGTTTCTAGAGCTACATTTGATTCAATGGGATTAAATGTGGATGATATATTAAATCAAAGCGATTTATATGCACGTAAGGATAAAAATCCATTTGGTTTTTGCTCGGACCTTGATCGATCGGGAGACATTAGGATTCTTATTAACTTAGAAAACAATCAGTTTTGGGGAACAGCTCTTTTACATGAATTAGGACATGCTGTTTATTCCAAGTATATTAATAGAACTCTTCCGTTTATTTTACGCTTTCAATCGCATACGTTGACTACGGAAGCAAGTGCACTATTTTTCGGTAGATTAACGAAGTCATCAGCGTGGTTGAAGAAATTCATGGAAGTAGATGATGAAAAGGTCATCTTTTCAATGGAAAAAGCACTACGACGGGACATGATTGTATCGGCAAGATGGTTCCTTACCTTTTCGTACTTTGAGAAAGCATTATATGAAAACCCTGACCAGGATTTAAACCAGCTTTGGTGGACTACTGTGAAGGAAATACAATTGTTAAATCCACCAGAAGATTGTACATATCCGGATTGGGCGTCAAAAATGCACTTTTCATTAGCTCCAGTTTCTTATCAAAATTATTTATTAGGTGAATTGGCAGCCTCTCAGCTTCAAGGTTATATAGAGAATCATATTTCTGTAGATTTATTTAAACCAGAAGTCGGACAATATTTGATAGAAAACTATTTTCAATATGGGGCTGTCTATGATTGGAACGAGAAAATTAAACAGGCAACAGGAGAAAACTTAAATCCTGCATACTTTGTTAAGCAGTTTTTAAAGTGTAAGGGGGATTTGTCGAAAAAACGATATATCTGAATTTTCGATGATATCTTACTAAAAATCGATGATATCTTACCGGAAAACGATGATAAATACTCCAGAATCGATGATATTTTACCGGAAATCGATGATAGGTACTCCAGAATCAATAGATATTACCGGAAATTGATGATAGGTACTCCAGAATCGATGATATCTTTACCGGAAAACGATGATAAATACTCCAGAATCGATAGTATTTGCTGAAATCGATGATATTTATCCCTAATCAATGCGATTTTTCTAGTCGAAATATATTGTTGTAGTATATTTCCGTAGTCAAAGATATATATAGATATGCGAGAGAATAAGAGGGCGGAAAGGGGTATAAAAATGAATTTTCGTTTGGAAGAAGCTATTGAAATTCTAGAACGTACACCTCAGACATTGGAGCTTTTTATAACTGGCTTATCTAAAGGGTGGTTGACTACGAATGAGGGTGAAGGAACTTGGAATGTAACGGAAGTCATTGATCACCTGATTGAGGGCGAAAAGCATAATTGGATCCCGAGGTTAGAGTTAATTTTACAGGAGGGTGAAAAGAGACCCTTTCCCGTATTTGATCGAAACTCTCATCTAAATGAGAAATCTGAAAGTTCAATGGATCAGAAGTTACTCGAGTTTAAAATGATTCGAATTCAAAATGTTGCTAAATTAAAATCTCTACTAGAAACAGAAGATTATCTTGAATTAAAAGGGCAACACCCAGCTTTCGGGGTAGTAAAGGTGAGGGAATTAATCTCCACATGGGCCGTTCATGATTTGACTCATATGGCTCAAATTGTAAGGGTGATGGCGGAGAGGTATAGAACAGATGTTGGTCCGTGGGTAGAGTATTTAGGAGTTTTAAGAAGGAAATAAGGAATATTTGAAAGTTTATGGTCGTCTCTTAAATTATATTTTTCATCCTTTAGGAGGTTTATGATGCAGAAGACTATTAGTATTTTAGAAAAACAACTAGAGGAAACGCTTATTACACTTGAGCAAAAAAATAATTTTGAACTAGCCTTAAATAGTTACAGAGAAATAGAAAATGAACTTCTTTCGCTGATTGAAAGTAATACAGATGATGTTAAAGATATTTCTAGGGTATTAGCACAAGTATACTTAAGACAAGCAGGAATGCTTAGGCAACTAGGACATATGGAAGAAGCAAATAAAGTTCATCTGAAAGAACTGGATTATGCAAAACTCTCAGAAAATTCAATTGCCCATGCTCAAAGTTTATTTTCTTCGGCAATCCATCTTTTATCTAATCGACAAATGGAAGAGGGACTATCAATATTAGAGGAAGCTAAGAGCGCTTTTGAAAAAGGAGAGACGGATGACCATAAGCAAGGGGTAGGATGGTATTGGATTATCCTTGCCGACTTAGGGAATAAAAAGTTAATTAATGTCTCTAGTGCTGAAATTGTTGATTTTTGTAATAAAGCACTTGAGATTCTAGTCCCTCTTAACAATAAACCTGGTGTATCAAGAGCTTACGAGGCAAGGGCGGCTGCTGGTAAACTGTAAGATAAATGAAGCTGGGATAAAAAATATCGTTTATAGGAAGCGAACAAGGAAGTGTCTTACATGTTAAAAAATGAACTTATAGAGAAGTTACATATCAAATATCCCATTATTCAAGCCCCAATGGCAGGTGGAGTAACCACTTCACAACTAGTAGCCGAGGTTTCAAAAGCGGGCGGGCTAGGTATGATTGGAGCGGGTTACATGACCCCTAGCAAATTAAGAGAACAAATTAGAGAAATTAAGCTGCTAACCTCCAATCCGTTTGGAGTCAATCTATTTGTTCCAAGCGAATTCGATTTTACCGAAGAAGAGGTTCAGTATGCTAGCCAAAAAATGCAGCCTATTCATGATGATTTTCAAATTCAACTGTCATTTGATTTTCCTACTGAAACCCAACTTTTCGAAACGTTCAGCGAACAAATTCAAGTTGTCATAGAAGAACAGGTGCCAATCTGCTCTTTTACCTTTGGTGTTCCTAAAGAGGATGTGATTCTTAAGCTAAAACATCAGAACATTATCCTAATGGGGACTGCTACGACTGTTCGAGAAGCTTTGGATAATGAAGATAGAGGAATGGACATCGTTATCGTTCAAGGGAGTGAGGCCGGGGGACATCGAGGAAATTATTTGGGTGGTGTTCAAGAAAGTTTAATTGGTCTAATGTCGCTCATTCCACAAGTTGTAGATAGTGTAAGCATTCCTGTTATAGCAGCTGGGGGAATTATGGATGGGAGAGGTGTAATGGCTTCTCTTTGTCTAGGGGCAAAAGGAGTTCAAATGGGTACCGCGTTTTTAACCTGTGTTGAAAGTGGTGCTAATGCTGTTCATAAAGAAGCAATTTTTCATGCTAGTGAAGATGAGATCGTGTTAACTCGTGCCTTTTCAGGTAAATCGGCAAGGGGGATAAAAAATCAATTTATTTCGGATATGCAAAAACATGAATCAAATCTTCCAGTATTTCCTGTACAAAACACACTGACACAAAAAATGAGGTCAGCTTCAACAGCACAAAGCAATCCAGCATACATGTCACTCTGGTCCGGGCAAAGTCCAAGATTAGCGAAGGTCCAAACAGTGGAAGCGTTGATGCACAATATAATGGAAGAAGTAAATAAAATTAGAAGTAGGACATTACTTTAATAGAAGTGGTGTGTTTTTTATCGAATAGTAGAGACAAACATACCGTTGAATTCATTATAATGAAGTGACATCTTTGGGTGACTTGGATGAAGGCCCATTCATATAAATTGAAGTACATTCTTTTCCCATAGGCATATGATATTTTCGTAAGGCCTTTTTCCAATTTTTATAAGTGGAAAGTTTTAAGATAGGCTCTTATTAAAAATCTGTGGAGGGAAAAAGATGTATTTTATGCCCAATATGTATTCATATCCTTATTACGCTAGTGGTATCACTCCGACAACTGATTTAAGTATGTTGAGATATTCTCAAGAAGATTACCACCAAGCTGCTGAGTCGTTGCTTGGAGCTATAAAAAGAGAGGCTTCAGCAATGGAACTTCATAGAGAGTTAGCTCATTTTGCTCCAAATCAAGAGCATAAAAGTGAAATTCTACATTCAATAGAAAAGAAGCAAGCTCATTTGATGCAGTTCACGAATCTCTATATTCAATTAACTGGATCTCATCCGATGTATCAAATCGAGAAAACTCCTTTCCAAAGTTACAGAGACGGATTACAAAAAGCATATAATAAGGAAGTTGAAAGCTACGGCGAATATCATAAAAACTATTTACTGCATCAACAGCCTCAGCTTCAAAATGTATTTTTGAGAGCGTTAACGGATGAACATGAAAGTGCCACAAGGTTTGGTTATTTAAATGAGTCCATGTCAAGTCGTGCTACCGATTTCGGTAAACAACCCTTTGTCGTTAATATAGAGGAGGCAACAAAGCAAAATAATACATTCCGTACAGCTATATGGACAGGAACCCACTTGCAATTAACATTAATGAGTATTAATGTTGGCGAGGACATAGGTTTAGAAATACATCCGAATCTTGATCAATTTTTACGTGTAGAACAAGGGCAGGGCATGGTTTTAATGGGTGATCGAAAAGAACAACTTAATTTCCAACAAAAAGTATCTGATGGTTACGCCATTATCATACCTGCAGGGAAATGGCACAATTTAATTAATACAGGAAAAGAACCACTAAAGCTGTACTCCATTTATGCACCACCACAACATCCATTTGGAACCGTCCACGAAACGAAAGCAATTGCTATGGCTGCTGAAGAGGAACATAACCATTAATAATAGAAGTAAAATGTTAGGATGAGAAAATCTCGTCCTTTTTTTAAATTTAAATAGTCTTGTGAAAATGAATGAAATGATGGATAATTCTCAGAAACAAGATTAGAACCACTAATGAGGTGAAAGTATGGATGTATTTCTCCAAAGACCGTTTCATGAAGAACAATCTTTTAGAGACATTATTAGAGGGAAGAAGAGTTTAGTTGTTTTCCTTAGGCACCCTGGCTGACCGGTTTGTCGTGAAATGCTTACGCAGTTGCGTGAGAGATATAGCGAATTAACATCTACAGGATTTCAAGTTATCGTTATTACTCCTTCTATTGGTTCCTATTTAGAGCAGTTTGAACAAGCTTTTGGCCCATTCCCATTTCCGGTTTATGGCGACGTTAAACGAGAGCTATATAGGAGTATGGGGCATAGGACAATGAAAAAATGGAAGTTACTTTCTAAGGCTTTAAAGGCATTTTTGATGCAAGGGTCTAAAACTTTCTTTCCAGAACATCTAGAACAGAAAAAGCTTGTCCAAAAGGCAATGAAAACCCATGATGTATATATACAAGGGGGAACATGGGTGTTTGATGAAAAAGGAAACACCCTCTGGAATCATATAGATACAGCTCCTGAAGACCATGCATCAATAGATAGGATACTTTCCGTATTAAATAAATTCTAAAAAAGCAGTGAGAGGCCGTTTTCCGGATCTCACTGCTTTATAAAGGGAAAAATAAATCATGCGATAGATTTATTTTAAGAAAGTACTTGGCATTACAACAGCAACAACTTCCCCACGGGCACATAGCGTATCATTGGCATATACCTCAGTATGTATTTTCCATCTCTTTGGATGTATTTCTTCAATCGTACCAATTGCTTTCAGTGGAACATCTTGTGGGGTAGGCTTTAAAAAGTCAACGTTAAGTGAAGCTGTTACAAACCTAGGCAGTTCAGTTCCGTCTCCAATTTCATGTCCATTCTTACGATGTAGAGCAAGTGCGGCAGAACCTGTCCCGTGACAATCTATAATTGAAGCAATCATTCCTCCGTAAATAAATCCTGGTATACCCATATACTTTTTCTCTGGGGTATAAATCGTAACTGTATTTTCCCCTTGCCAACCTGTACGAAGATGATGACCATCTTCATTCAAACGACCACATCCATAACACCAAGCAAAATCATCTGGATAAAAATCTTGAATCGCTTTAACCACTGTTTCCTCCATTACTTCTCCCCCTAATAAAATCATTGAAAATTTAAAATTTTTCGTCTTTATTGTAACATATTCTGTTCAAACGGTAACTAGTGGTTGCTGTTTAAACTTGGTTTATTATGAGATTTTTAATTTAATTTAGTGTAAAAATCCACCAGTATTGATTTATTTAAATTATATTGACTTCTTTGAGCTCTACTAGTAAGATAATAACTCTCGCAGGAAATGAGTTGCGAGACTGAAATTAGTCTTGACACAAACAACTAGATTTGATAGTATTTATAACTGTTGCTGTGAAGTAATTTAGTAATAGAAACTTTTTTTGGAGGATTAGCTCAGCTGGGAGAGCACCTGCCTTACAAGCAGGGGGTCGGCGGTTCGATCCCGTCATCCTCCACCAAAACTTTTTTGCGGAATGTTAGTGGAGCAAAAAGAATTTTCCTTATTTTCTTAATTTCCACGTAACGTAGTGAAGTAAAAAAGTTACTTCTTTAAATTATTGAGAGCCATTAGCTCAGTCGGTAGAGCATCTGACTTTTAATCAGAGGGTCGGAGGTTCGAGTCCTCCATGGCTCACCAAATCTTTTTGCGTAAGCAAAAAAGATTCCCTTATTATATTTTTGCTATAGCAAAAAGAAGTTTCCTTAATTTTTGCGATATCAAAAGAAGTATCCTTATTATTGTTCTTTTCGATAGCAAAAGAAGTATCATATTTTATTGCGGGTGTGGCGGAATTGGCAGACGCACTAGACTTAGGATCTAGCGCCGCAAGGCGTGGGGGTTCGACTCCCTTCACCCGCACCATAATATTTTATCTTATGACTAGAAAATTAATATAATGCGGAAGTAGTTCAGTGGTAGAACACCACCTTGCCAAGGTGGGGGTCGCGGGTTCGAATCCCGTCTTCCGCTCCAAATGAAAGTGCCGGGGTGGCGGAACTGGCAGACGCACAGGACTTAAAATCCTGCGGTAGGTGACTACCGTACCGGTTCGATTCCGGTCCTCGGCACCAAGTTTTTTCAATAATGATAAATAAAAAGTATTGCGCCCGTAGCTCAATTGGATAGAGCGTCTGACTACGGATCAGAAGGTTATGGGTTCGACTCCTTTCGGGCGCGCCATTATTATCAAGCAGTTACAACTAGATATCGGGGAGTAGCTCAGCTTGGTAGAGCACTTGGTTTGGGACCAAGGGGTCGCAGGTTCGAATCCTGTCTTCCCGACCATTGAATCAACTTAAGGGGACTCAAATCAGCGTAGTGGAGTGAAAAAGGAAGATTCCCTTAATTTTATTCTTAACGTAGTGGTGAAAAGAGAATTTACCTTAATATATCTTGGCGGTGTAGCTCAGCTGGCTAGAGCGTACGGTTCATACCCGTGAGGTCGTGGGTTCGACTCCCTCCGCCGCTACCATATTATTTTTTGGAGGTATACCCAAGTCCGGCTGAAGGGATCGGTCTTGAAAACCGACAGGCGGGTCAAACCGCGCGGGGGTTCGAATCCCTCTACCTCCTCCATTTATTTATGAAAATTGAATAGTATTTTAATATACGGCTCAGTAGCTCAGTTGGTAGAGCACGTTGAATAAGCTGCTTGAAGATGCATCCAGCGTACCGATTTGAATGACTTCAATGTTTTTTCATCCTCGTAAATCGGGACGAAGGACGGAGCTAAAATATGGTTGAATAGTGATTAAATATACGGCTCAGTAGCTCAGTTGGTAGAGCACGATGAATAAGCTGCTTGAAGATGCATCCAGCGTACCGATTTAAATGACTTCATTGTTTTTTTCATCCTCGTAAATCGGGACGAAGGACGAAGTAAAAATAGGTTGAATAGCGTTTTTGAATACGGCTCAGTAGCTCAGTTGGTAGAGCACGATGAATAAGCTGCTTGAAGATGCATCCAGCGTACCGATTTGAATGACTTCAATGTTTTTTCATCCTCGTAAATCGGGACGAAGGACGGAGCTAAAATATGTTGAATAGTGATTAAATATACGGCTCAGTAGCTCAGTTGGTAGAGCAAAGGACTGAAAATCCTTGTGTCGGCGGTTCGATTCCGTCCTGAGCCACCATGTATTACGGCGATTGTGGCGAAGTGGTTAACGCATCGGATTGTGGTTCCGACATTCGTGGGTTCGATTCCCATCAGTCGCCCCATATTTCTTTTTTTATTGGGCTATAGCCAAGCGGTAAGGCATCGCACTTTGACTGCGACATGCGTTGGTTCGAATCCAGCTAGCCCAGCCATTTATTTATTTGCGGGTGTAGTTTAATGGTAAAACCTCAGCCTTCCAAGCTGATGTCGTGAGTTCGATTCTCATCACCCGCTCCAATTGGGGCCTATAGCTCAGCTGGTTAGAGCGCACGCCTGATAAGCGTGAGGTCGATGGTTCGAGTCCATTTAGGCCCACCATTAATTAGTTGTATAATTACTAATTAATTGATTATACTATTTTTGTATTAATTATTCCCCAGTAGCTCAGTGGTAGAGCAACGAGCATTACTTCACTGAATTAACTACGAGTTGTACCCATCGAGCTTCTTCTTGTAGTACATTCTGAGATGGGGACATTCGGCATAGCTTGATTAACTTTAGGGAATTATATTAACTATTCCGCAGTAGCTCAGTGGTAGAGCATTCGGCTGTTAACCGAACGGTCGTAGGTTCGAGTCCTACCTGCGGAGCCATACATATTAAATCAAGACACTAACTGAAAATAGTTAGTGTCTTTTTTGCGAATGGTTGAATCTAAAGTTGTTTGTTTCTTCAATATTTTGTAGTATTTAAGTAAAGAAATGTGAAAGGAATCATCTATGCTTACAACTCAACACTTGCTCTTTAACTTCTCTATGTTGATTGGGATTTTGTTTGTCTATCACTTGTGGTCCGATCGTTTTGGAAGGAAAACCTCTAAAATTATATGGTTTCACGTTTTATTTGGAGCACTTGTTGTATGTTTTATTTTTAGTTTACCAGTGAATCATGAATTCAGGTTTGATTTACGCGTAATACCTGTAATAGTTTCAGGGTTGTATTTTAATATGGGATGGATTTTCGTTGGTCTGACGATGTTATTACGAGCTGCATTTGGCATTGATGGTGGGTTTTACGTTACTGCTGTAGTCTATTTTCTTTTAGGACTAGCTATGCATGTTTTGCATCCTTGGTTTATCCAACAGCATTCGTCTAGAAAAATAATGGTTGCTATTATGTTAACATTAAGTACTCATGTTGGTTCTCTAGCAGGTATTTATCTGTACGATCCAGTTAGTGAAATGAGCGTATGGCTACCATTTTTATTGGTACCACTTATGGGTATAAGTATTTTTGTATATATGTTAGAGTACATCACTCATACCGACCAGTTAAGAGAACAAGTTATCCAAGCGAGAAAAATGGATGCGATGGAACATTTAGGTGCGGCTATATCACATGAAATTAGAAACCCTTTAACCTCTGCCAAAGGATTTTTACAACTAGTCCAAGAAAAAAAGGAGCTATCCGAGGAAACGAGGGGGTATCTCAAAATAGCTTCAGAAGAATTAAATCAGGCTGAAAAAGTCATTCAGGATTATTTAACATTTGCGAAGCCTTCTTTGGAAGAAGTAGTGGAGCTAGATGTTTATGCAGAACTGCGGTATGTCATAAATACCGTACTTCCATTGGCGAATCGCCATTCGGTGAATATTAAAAAAGACTTTTTTCCTGTTCCAGCCATCCAGGGGGATCGTGCAAAATTTCGGCAGTGCTTGTTTAATGTGATTAAGAATAGTATCGAAGCAATGCCAAGTGGAGGTACGCTCTTACTGACAACGATGTCCACTGAAAAAAGTACCTTAATTATTGTACAGGACAATGGAATGGGAATGACAAAGGAGCAGATTGCACGTATTGGAGAACCTTATTACTCGACAAAAGAAGGAAATGGAACTGGTTTAGGTCTTATGGTTGTTAGGAGCATTTTAAAAGCAATGAAAGGTCAGTTGGAGATTTCAAGTGAAGTAGGAATTGGAACGAAGATGACTCTTTTATTTCCATCCTGTCAACAACGAAAGAAGAGTGTAGTACATGATGAAATTACAAGGGAAGGGTAGCTTATGGAGTGCGAAAAAGAGCTAACCTTTTTCTTGTATTAGGACGGTTTCCAAGTTTCCAGTAATTCAGTTAGTTCTTCTATATCTTGAGTGTGAAAGATGATATCATTGTCGTCAAAAACACAATATACGGGTATAGTGTCAAAAGGCATCTCTGGATAATATCTCTGTAGTTCTAATGGATAAGAGGTTCCTTCTAAATGAGCTAAAATAGGATTCTGACCTATTTTTTCAAATACTTTGTCCATCTGTTCTTGGTCGTTAGTTATTATTAATACTGATAGTCGTTCTGGATCTTGAGATAACCAATGTACATAACGAGATCCAAAAGAAGATAGATGCTCTATCATTTCGTTAGAATCATTTGTACGGTAGGCTTCAGATTTTTGGTCAAACAGAAAATAGGCAGGTAGTTTAGTAAGATTTAGCTCTGGATATTGTTGCTGAAGGTTTTCTAAGTCCCCACTAATGGTTTCAATTCCTGTTAGATGGTAAGCAATATGAGGGGGCAGGTAGATCTCATCACCCATCATGACTAGTGTATATTTTTCAGGAATGGAATTTAACCATTGTTGATAGGACCATTTTTTCTCCATTTGTATGGGAATAATATAAGAAGCTTTTCTTTTCTTATCCCATTCTGCTTCCACAATAAAAGTCATATTTCCCGGATATGTAGGTAGTTTCATCGTTTTTTCTTCTGTTTCAGTAGGTAAATAAGAACGCTGGAAGGCTCCTTCCTCTAGGACCCTTATCTTATAGGAAGTTGGATGTTTCTCTTCTGGGAACGTTACAACCAAGTCTTCAAAAGGCTCTACAAGAGTCCTTTTTGGCTGTGTGGTGTCTATTTTCGCTTGATATTTGTTCCCGTTTTCCCATGTATACGATTCGTACAGGGTAGGAATGGTTTGACTCCCAACTATTACATTTGGTAGGGGAGGTTTTTCCTCGCGTTTAAGTTTTTGTTGATCCATAAGCACCATAATAACCAAGAGTACGGCTCCTGCAATGGCCCATATATATTTCTTTTTCATATAATCACCTCATAAAGAATAGACCATTTTCTAAAGGTTTTGTTGCCCCTCAACAGGCATTATTCTATTTGTTAAAAGAGAAAAAATTTCTTTAACTATTAACAATAATTATTGTGAAAACAGCTTAATATTTAAACCTAATTCTCTCTAATTTTACCATGCTAAATAGAAATAATAGAAGAATTATTGTTGAAAAATGTATGTTTCTAAATGATAGAGTCAATATCATTACTTTTTAAAAGGGTTATTGAGAAATGTCTCGAATGTAAATATAGTGATGTTTTTTATGCTAGGAGGAATGGTTGATGGAAAATAAGTTTGTGTCTTTATCGATAGAAAATCATGTGGGGATTGTTACTTTAAATCGCCCTGAAGTAGGCAATGCATTGAATTTAGAAATGGCTCAGGATTTGTTGGATGTAGCCATCTATTGTTCGGAGAGTCAGGAGATTCGAGCGGTGGTGATTACTGGAGCGGGAAATAAATTCTCAGTTGGTGGGGATTTAAAGAGTTTTGCAAACGAAGGCAATGAGATTGGTTCACACCTTAAACGAGTTACGACCTACTTGCATCAGGCAATTTCCTATTTTGCTAGAATGAATAAACCGTTTATTGGGGCTATAAATGGAGTAGCTGCGGGAGCTGGTATGAGTCTTGCTTGCGCATGTGACATAGCTTACGCTTCTGATCAATCGAAATTTGTAATGGCTTATAATAAAATAGGATTAACTCCAGACGGTTCGGGCAGCTACTTTCTACCAAGAGTCGTGGGAATTAGACGTGCAATAGAATTGATGTACACAAACCGTATGTTAAATGCTCAAGAGGCGTGTGAGTGGGGAATTGTAAATCATGTTGTAGCAGATGATGAATTAATGAATGTGGTGCTAGAATTAGCCAAAAACCTGGCTAATGGTCCAGTAGGTGCTTTCGGAGCAACAAAAAAATTAATGTATCATTCTTTACAAGAAACCCTCGAGTCACAAATGAGTTTAGAATCAGAGTTTCTTGCACAAAGAGCAAGTTGTGCAGAAGGAAACGAGGGGATTTCCGCTTTCCTCGAGAAACGAGAAGCAGACTTTATAAATCTAGATAAATAATGAAATTAAATGCAATTACCACATCATAGGGTAATTGCTTTTTTAGGCAATGAAGTAATTCATGGAACTTTCTAATAAAGTAAAACGTAGTATTAGATGAAATTAAAATTGTTGTTAGAAAGGATGCCGAAAATGAAAAAATTAAGATTAATGGTTTTAATTATGGCTGCCACATTGTTAAGTGCATGTTCCTTCTTGGATGAGGTTAATAATTCTCTAGACTATGTAAACACAGCAACAGAACATATAAATAAATTGAACACATTTGCTGAAGAGGCCCCTCAATTAGTTGAAAATGCATTAACGAATCCAGAAATTGCTGGGCAACTTGAAACAGAACTATTAACATTAAAAAAAGACATTGAAGAGTTTATTGCCCTAAATGATATTCCTACTCTAGCAAAAGATATTCATCAAGAATTAGTCGATAAAAATGAACTTCTGCTAGGGGAAATCAATAAACTACTAGAAAATGGGAATCTGGCACTTGATAAAATAGAAAACTCACAATTATTTTCAACCATTAATGATGTGACCAGTTTAATTAATCGGATTGAGAGTCTTGGTCAGTGAGTGTAATGGTGTCCAATCACTTTAATCTAAAACAAAAAGAGAGAGGCCGGCCTCTCTCTTTTTTGATACATTTCTTTTAAAAATACTTATCTTTTTATCATCCAATTATTATTTTCTCTTGAGGATAGTGATATTTCTCTTGAGTTGGATTCCCACGGATTAAGAATAAAAATGAGAATATTCCGATCCGGCCTATAAACATCAATAAAATGATGATTGTTTTTCCGGTTGTGCTTAAATCGGCTGTAATTCCCATAGACAGGCCGGTTGTACCGAAAGCAGAAGAGACCTCAAACATGATCTCCATGAGACTAAAGGTTGGTTCAATAAAACATAACAAGATGACTGAGACACTACAGATCATAATGGCCGTTGTAATAACAATGTATGATTTAATAACATCTTCTTGCATCACTTCTCTATGAAAAATCTTAATAGTGTTTCTACCACGTGCATAGGTGTAGATACTTAAGATCATAATGGCAAATGTAGTCGTTCGTATTCCACCACCTACACTACTTGGCGATGCCCCAATAAACATGAGAATACATAATACGATGAGAGTAGGAATTGAAAATTCACTTACATGCATTGTAGCTAAGCCACCATTTCTTGTGGAAACGGATTGAAAAAGGGCATAGAAAAAGGATTCGTGCCAGCTCTTTCCTATAAAAAAATGATGATATTCAAATAGTGCAATGGCCATTGTACCTAAAACAACTAGAGCAAAAAAAGTTAGCGTAGTGATTTTTGTGAAAAGGGAAAAGCGAAACTTACTTTCACCCTTGTAAGTAATAAACTCTCGAAGCTCAATAAGGACTGGGAAGCCAATAGCCCCAATAATTAATAACACGATATTAATGAGTTGTACAAAGTAGTCTTGTGCAAAAGGAATAAGAGATGAACCAGTAATATCAAATCCTGCATTCGTTGTAGCACTTACAGAGGCGAAAAATCCTTGCAGAAAGGCTTCTTGCCAAGTAGGGAAATACTTCAAAAAGTACAAGCCTAAAATAACTGCTCCTATAGCTTCAATGGTCAAAATTAAATATAAAATTTGCTTCATAAGTTGTACTAGACCAGAAAGAGTCGATTGATTTTGGTCTGTCATAATTAGTTTTCTTTCTCTTAGTCCAATCTTTTTTCCCATTAACAACCATACAAAGGTTCCTAAAGTCATTACTCCGATCCCACCAAATTGGAGTATAAATGCAAATATAAAGGTGCCGGGGACACTTAAGACCTCATTAATGGCAATTGTGGAGAGGCCAGTGACACTTACAGCACTCGCTGCTGTAAATAAGGCGTCGACAAGTGAAATTTCTGCGCATTCTTTTAAAGTGATCGGTAACATAATTAATATGGTTGAAATGATCACCGAAATAACATAGTAAAGAACAATGATTTGTACAGATGATAGTTTTTCTGATATTTTTACTGCTTTAGTTTTCATGTTTGTACCTTTCAGTTTTTTATAAGTGTCCAACGTTATAAGAACAAAAAAAACCATTCTTTCCACGAAAAAGAATGGTCAATAAATATATTGGCCTTTCTCTCAAATGCTTTCGAGGTTAGCTGTCGGATTAGGAAATGAGAGTTTCCTTCTTAATTTCTAAGATTCACCCCTTGTAAATGTAACCATAGTCCCTAAGATACATTCACTATAATGGTTCCCCCGATCTGTAAAAACAGACTCAGCAAAGATAAAATTTTCCAAAATGCATGATGCAATTAAATCTATTGAAACTTTACAACTCCTGAAGAAAGAAGTCAATATTATTTTCCAATTTTATGCTACACTGTTTTTTGTTCTAAATAAGGGGATAGGAAAATTTACAAAATTGTAATTGACATTAAAATCGAACAGGAGTAAATTAATCTGCATAACAAAAAAAACAAATAAATACCTAACACCTTTTAATCGCTGAATCAATTTTGAGCGGGGGAACCATTTTTGACTTTTTAGTCTTGGGGTGAGTCTTACTATGTAAGAGGGGATACTCTCAGTCCCTAATCCGACAGCTAACTCCGTAAGCGTTATTTGTATCTTTCTAAGAGAGAAGGGTCAAGGTTTAAACCTAGACCATTCTATTTTGTGATGGTCTTTTTTCTATGGTGTTAAGGGAAGAAGGAGAAAAAGAAATGAAGAAGCAATTTGCTGTCATTGGTTTAGGGCGTTTTGGAAGTAGTGTTTGTAAGGAGCTTTATCATTTAGGGCATGACGTACTGGCTATTGATAATGATGAGGTTAAGTTGAATGGTGTTTCAGATTATGCCACGCATCATGTGATTACGAATGCAACGGATGAAAGTGCTCTAAAATCATTAGGCATTAGAAATTTTGATTACGTTATTGTTGCGATTGGTGATCATATACAATCTAGCATTTTATGTACAATGCTGTTAAAGGAAATAGGGGTTAAAAAGGTTTGGGTCAAAGCACAAAATGATTATCATCATAAAGTGTTGGAAAAAATAGGGGCTGACCGAATTGTTCGTCCTGAGCATGATATGGGAATTAGGGTTGCTCATCATTTAGATTCTGAGAGAATTATAGATTATATCGAACTATCAGAGGATTATAGTATCGTAGAGTTAGTGGCAACTGAAAAAAATAACAAACAAACGCTCATCGAAATGGATGTAAGAGCTAAATTTGGTTGTACCGTTCTAGCCATAAAAAGAGGGAGCGACGTAAACATTTCTCCCTCACCAATGGATGAAATAGTAAGTGAAGATATTCTAGTCGTAATGGGTCATAAAAATGATTTGAAGCGATTTGAAGCAGAGGGGATGTAACAACCATGGGAAAATTCTTCTCCTTTACAAAATGGAAAGGAATGGTCATCCATTTAAGTCCACCACAAATTTTAGCAATAAGTTTTTTAGCTTTAATTTTAATTGGAACTGGATTACTTAAGATTCCCGCAGCTTCAAATGCATATATCACTTGGCTTGATGCTTTATTTACTGCTACTTCTGCCATTACTGTTACAGGTCTGGTTGTAGTGGATACGGGTATGGATTACTCTGTATTCGGTCAAATCGTGATCATGTGTCTCATTCAATTGGGCGGATTAGGGTTAATGACTTTTGCCGTTTTAATCGTAATGATGTTAGGGAAAAAGATAGGACTCCAACAACGAATTCTCATTCAAGAATCATTTAATCAAACGTCTTTAGGAGGACTTGTCCGATTAATAAAAGTACTTTTTATTTTCACTATTGCTCTAGAAAGTATTGCGTTTGTCATTTTATCTATTAGATGGGTACCTGAATTTGGTTGGATAGAGGGAATGTACCAAAGCTTATTTCATACCATTTCAGCCTACAATAATGCAGGGTTTTCATTATGGTCCGACGGCTTAACAGCATATGTAGGGGACCCAACCGTTAATATTGTCATTACTGGACTTTTTATAACGGGAGGAATCGGATTTACCGTTATTGCTGACCTTTGGTATAAAAAGAGCTTTAAAAAGCTAGCTCTTCATACAAAAATAATGATTGTTGGTACCTTTTTAATAAACATTTTTGCTTTTATCTTAATCTTTATTTTAGAGTATGCTAATCCTGCTACACTAGGAACATTACCTTTATCTGATAAACTGTGGGGGGCATATTTTCAAGCTGTTACTCCAAGAACGGCAGGATTTAATTCTATCGATATTGGATCTATGACTACACCATCTATATTACTGATGATTTTATTAATGTTTATTGGAGCAGGAAGTGCCTCTACAGGGAGTGGGATTAAAGTGACTACTTTCTTGGTAATGGTTTTTGCGACCGTTACGTTCTTAAGGGGGAGAAGTGAAACAGTCGTATTTAATCGTACCATTAAAACTCAAACCATCATTCGAGCGTTGGCGATAATCGTCATTAGTCTTCTAGCGGTTTTCGTTGTATTATTCACCCTTACCATTACAGAGGACCAACCATTTTTAGCTCTATTATTTGAGGTCGTTTCTGCATTTGGTACAGTAGGCTTATCCATGGGAATAACAGCAGATTTGACATCCATAGGAAAACAAGTGATTATTATCATGATGTTTATTGGCCGGATAGGACCATTAACGTTAGCCTTTAGCTTAGCTAAACCTAAAAAGTCTCCTATTCGTTACCCAGATGAAGAGATATTTACAGGATGATAATAGAAAATAGTGATTGCAGCTTCGTTTTTTAGGAGGTTTACATGAAAACTGAAAAGCAAAAAATGTTAGATGGCGAACTTTATGAGCCTTGGGACGCAGAATTAGTGAAAGAACGAGAGAGAGCAAGATATTTAACTCGTAAATTGAATCAAACTACAGAAATTCAATATGATGAACGGACACAATTGATTAAGGAGTTGTTTGGTTCCACTGGAGAAAAGGTATATATGGAACCGAATTTCAGGTGTGATTATGGCTACAATATTCATGTTGGTGAAAATTTCTTTGCCAATTTTGATTGTGTGATTTTAGATGTTTGTGAAGTTCGTTTTGGAGATCATTGTATGCTTGGCCCTGGGGTGCATATTTACACGGCTACTCACCCGGTAAATCCATACGAACGGATTAAAGGACCTGAATATGGTAAGCCGGTTACTATTGGACATCACGCATGGATTGGTGGAGGTGCTATTATTAATCCAGGTGTTACGATTGGTGATAATGTAATCGTAGCGTCAGGAGCAGTCGTCACAAAGGATGTTGCCTCTAATACCATAGTAGGTGGAAATCCAGCAAGAGTAATTAAAGAGATTGATCTTGAGGATAAAAGGTAGAAATACGTTTAATTTAGGGCTCTTTCAATAGGGAAGAGTCCTTTTTTTATGCAATAAAGAAGTGAAATTACTTAAAGAACATTAGGCTAATTATGTTAAACTTTTAAAAGGGGGGATACATTTGGATGCGGTTAGTGCTATTTTTAATCTTATCGTTGTTATATTAGTGATTTATGGTGTTTCAAGAATTGCCCATTATTTTAATGATACAAGGAAGAAGTTGAATGAGATAGATAAGAAGTTGGATGATTTGAAAGAGCTATATAACGGGGATAAAAGTAAGAAATAACGGTGTATCTGTACACATTGGTTGACGTTCAAATGCTCAGAAGAAATAACGCTCAGAAGTGAATCTGAGCGTTGTTTTGTTTATGGTTAACGATTAAAATGCACCAGATCCACCGCCACCGCCACCTGTTCCGCCACCAGACGAACTAGACGAAGATCCGCTAGTGGTTGACTGAGTAGTCTTGTGGGCAGAGTGAAAGCAGGTTGAGGCTGCAGGACCGATTGAATACAGTGGGCTATCATATACTGTTTGAGAGTGATTAAACCTGTTTGGTTCAGGTGGTTGGAGGGACTGAAGGAGTTCCTCGTTTTTCTTCATTAGTTTTTTATCTTTTGTTCCGACCCCATAGATAAAGGCACGCATTTGGTCATCCTTTGTCAGTGTCTCCCATTCCTTTGAGGAAACCTCTTGTATACGATCCTTCATTAACTCCCACTCATGAGTAAGCATCACCCCATGCAAAGATTTAGGCTTATAAGCAACTCCAAATATAAAATAGGTCACACCTAACACCAACGTAGCGAAGAACCAAGCAAATAATTCATATATAAGGAATAGAAAAGATAATGGTAGTAAAACCAGGCCAATAAGTATTAATGTCCATCGAAGACCTTTATTTGTTTCCCGTAACCCTAATTGTTTCACTTCATTTATTACAGCATGCTGCCATTTGAGAATCTTAGATTGATATTTTTCGTGATTCTTCTTTTTATTGGTATATGCCTTTACATCGTCAAAGCTAAATTCTTCACCAGAGCCAATTTCGTTAAACAAAAGCGAAAGGAGCATTCTCTCATGTTCGAGCATGTCGGCTGGAGTTTTTACTAATCGGAATTGAGTTTCACCTACTTTTGAAACATACCCCTTCCTAACCAAATCTAATAAAGCGGCAGCTGTTGCTTCAGGGGGAAGAAATCCTTTTGTAAAATAGATGCTTCCTGGTAAACTTAGTGTTTCTTCTGGCACAAAGAAGCTTTGAGGTGCTTTCCGTTCTACATCTAATTTTTTCATGCGCGCTCTCGTACGGGTGACTACGATTAGGATTAAGATGATTAGTGAGAAGAAAGGAATGATGATGAGAGCAATCAAGGAATACTTTTCTTTCGATTCAGCGGCAGCTTGGATCTCATCATAGATACTCTGTTTAGCTTGTAATATTTGATCTTTCATTGGTTTATCTGCGGAAATATTCGCATCTGGGAAAAGGATCACATCATAGGCAACACGAATATCCCCATTTTCTTCATAGGGAACCTCACCCATTTGAAAAATAACGGTCCCATCAGCCTTTATTTCCTCCGTTTCAAATGCTTCATCATAGCCAAATGCAATGACATCTTGTGTTTCTTTTGGAGGATGAATGGTAATGATCATATTTTCATAGGTGGATTCATTGCGATCGTCAAAAAAAGGCCAGTAAAACTCAGCCACATCTGAATAAACATCCACTCCATTTTTTATCGTATAAGAAAGCTTGACCGTAATGGTTTCATCTTCACCTTTACGATAAATTTTATACAAATGTTCATCTCTTTCCACCTTTAATTTTTTCCCGTTTTCCGTAGCTTCTAGTTTCCCGATACTCGAACCTTCCTTAGGGATAATTTCTCTTGTGATTCCGTTAAATTCACCATCAAAAGAATAGGTATGAGTTTCTTCTACCTCAACTAAACCATCTTCTTTTAAATAAGCATCGATCTTTACATCTGTTATCGAGAAATCAACAGCTAATCCTACACTTGGAAAAAGCAAAAATAACGCAAAAATCCCTAGAAAAATCGGTAAAAAGATTATTCGCGTACTCTTCATCTTCATTTCGAACACCTACCTTATAGAATTATTACGAAGGATATGGGTAAAAGGTTTCGTATCATTTCAAAGAAATAATACAGAATTTTTCTATAATATAGAATAATTTACTATTATTACTAGGAATTAGATGTTAAATTAGAGAAGAATTTGATTACATAATTAAATAATATGATTCCTTTTGTCGCAGTTATGTTAGAGCATAGATTTAAAAAGTTATATATGGAGTCAACTTGATATGTAATGATAAAGAAAAATAGAGCTTTGCAGATTAAGCAAAGCTCTACATCTTCTACCAATATGGATATGGATAAGGAGCGTAAGGATACCCGTAACCGAATCCAGGACCAGGGGCTAATAATGCACCTGTAGCTAATCCAGTTGCCAAGCCTAATCCGAAACCACCAAATCCACCAAATCCAAAGCCTGGGCGTCCAAAACCAAATCCATAACCAAAACCAGGACGTCCAAAACCAAAACCAGGTCGCCCAAAACCAAAACCAGGTCGGCCAAAGCCAAATCCCGGACGAATTCTTACATCTGCTGGATTAAAGTTCACATCAATCTTCCTTTCGTGTGTATATACACTAAAGAATATGCAAAATTGGGTGAATGTTCTTGGGTATCTGTCCCGAGTATTAAAATTTCTATGACAAATGCGGAGACTAGTAATCTCGTATGGTTTTGAAAGGGGACTTGGTCCGAAGTAGTTTTTTATCAAGGGGGATAAAATATGTTCCGAAAAATAATACCATTCTATTTAGTAACACTTGTTCTCATTCCATTGTTCTTTCCTTCTGTTTCTCAGGCATCTTCATCTAGTTGTTATAATATAAATCAAAATTCTAAAACATTGATCAATGTACCAGTGGCAAATATTTGGAAGGACACGAGTGCAAAAAGAACAATTGATCAAAACACTTTAACAAAAGTTGTGGATATGAAATCATGGACGAGTAAAATGTCAACCACGGAATTCCGTAAATGGTTAGTAGGTAAATTGGAGACTCAAGCTTTATACGGTTCAGAAGTAAAGGTGTTAAAAACGAGTGGTAGTTGGGTACAAGTGGCTGTTAAGGACCAGGGGACACCAAAGAATAAGTACGGATACCCAGGGTGGATGCCTAAATCACAGATTAGCAAACAAAAAGGTGATTTTACGGAATGTAATATAGCTAGTGTGAAAGCGAAAACGGCAAACTTATATGACGATAAGAGGAAAAAATTTTTAGAAGTTAGCTTTAATACAAGATTACCAGTTATTAAAGAAGAGAAGGCTTGGGTTCAAGTCATGATTCCCTCTAACAAACGAAAATGGATGAAAAAGAAAGATCTTCATCTTTACTCTTCTTTAGCAAACATCCCTAAACCTAAAGGAAATGATTTAGTTCAAACAGGAAAGACCTTTTTAGGACTACCTTATTTATGGGCGGGAATATCCGCATATGGGTTTGATTGTTCTGGTTTTACCTATAGCATTTATCAGTACCATGGGATAACGATTCCAAGGGATGCTGCTGACCAAGCCAAACAGGGGAAGTTTGTATATAAATCAAAGTTAAAGCCTGGGGACTTACTTTTCTTTGCTTATGAAAAAGGGAAAGGAAGGGTTCACCATGTGGGGATGTATGTCGGTAACGGAAAAATGATTCATTCCCCAAACTCAGGGAAGAACATTGAGATGGTTTCTATACATATTTCTCCTTTTAAAGAGGAATACGCGGGTGCACGTAGATATATAAAATAGACGGATATAAATATTAATTTTTGGAGGAAAGTATGCTTGTACCAACAGTCATAAGAAATATATTGGGGTTGATTGGGTTACCGTTTACTGCTTGGAATGTAACGATGGATAGAATCAACCGCGTGACTCCACCAGGTAAAATAGTGAAAACGAAACATTCAGATGTGCATGTAATGGTGACGGGAGATGGGCCTGTAACGGTTATTTTAGAGGCAGGGTTCAGTTCCATTTCAATAGATTGGTGTTATGTTCAACCAGAAATCTCAAAGGTTGCTAGAGTCATATCTTATGACCGTGGAAACTATGGGTGGAGTAGGACTGAAAGAAAAACAATGACTTCCCTAGATAGTGTGGAAGAAATAAGAGAAGTACTAGATAAACTGGATGTTAAACCACCTTTTGTTTTAGTTGGTCACTCCTTTGGCGGTTTATCGATGAGGCTATTTGCAAGTATGTATCCAGATGATGTCATTGGAGTTGTACTAGAAGATGCTGCTCATGAAAATCAATATATAGATTCAGAGGAGAATCAAAAGAGGAGACGTAATTTTAAAAGGCTTGTTACTTTCGGCTACCTTACATCCCTTGTAGGAATTCCAAGGATGTTACGACAAAGAATTGGTCGAAAGTTTTTGGCCAAGGAGTATGATGCCTCATTGAAATATATTGGATATACATTAGGGTCCTATCAATCGGCTTACATGGAGTATTTAGATTCGGTTACTTCTGCTAATCAATTAATGCAGGCTAAACCCCTACCTAAAGAAATGCCCGTTATCGTCATTAGTGCGAAAAATCAACCGGAAGAGTGGAAGAAAAATCAGCAAAACCTATCAAAACTTACTGAACAAACGGAACAAGTGGAAGTGGAAACAGGGCATTCAGTTCATTTGGAAAATCCTCAAATTGTGATTGATAGTATTTTAAAGATGGTAAGCTTAGTAAAGCAAACGAATCAGTGATTGATAGTCCTTAAGGATGGGTAAACTTAGTTAACAAATTGAATGCAACTCATATTAGAGGACGCACATTATTAAAATGGAGTCCTCTTTCTTTTTGTTCACATAGTAATACCCACTTTACTTCTTGGTAAAAGAAACTCAAGACTAAAATTGGTAAATAATTAGTATTAATGACTGATAAATTGTGGGTAGCTTAAGTGTGAATGAATAGTGGAGGAGTAGGTCAAATGGAGTTTGATTTAACGATAAATTCAACGAGGCGCTATGAGAATTTTGTTAAGAGAGTATTAAAAAGTAACTTAGTTTGGGGATTAGAAAGTGATGAGGGCTGGTGCATTTGTGAGTCAAATGAATTTGAAGACACAGAAGTGATGATATTTTGGTCAGACGAAGCCTATGCCAAACAGTGTGCTATTGAAGAATGGTCACATTATAGACCCAGTTCTATACCGTTAGAAGCGTTTATGAATGCTTGGTTAAACGGAATGGAAGAGGATGGGTTGCTAGTTGGGGTGAATTGGAATGCTAAGCTGATTGGATTAGAACTAGAACCGCTAGAGCTTCTTAAAGAATTACAAGGAACGGAGGATTAAACTATCGTTAGAGTAACCGTTGATAATGCGAGAGGCTTGAAGCAAACTAAAGAAATCAACCTTTGTAATTAAAAATGAATAATTAACTAAAGATATACCTATGCCGAGATTATGGATTTGGAGGTAATCAAGTGAGTGGTAATCGTTTTCCTAAAGGATTTTTATGGGGTGGAGCTACTGCTGCTAACCAGTTAGAAGGTGCCTATCGTGAAGGTGGAAAAGGCTTAAACGTACCTGATGTTTTACCAGGTGGGAAAATTCGTCATCAGCTTATTTCTGACCCTCATTTTGATTTAGAAATTAAAGAAGAGGTTTATACATACCCGAATCAAGAGGGCATTGACTTTTACCACCGGTACAAGGGGGACATTGCCCTTTTTGCGGAAATGGGATTTAAAGTGTACCGAATGTCTATCGCATGGTCACGTATTTTTCCAAATGGAGATGAAGAAACTCCAAATGAAGAGGGGTTAGCTTTCTACGACCGTGTTTTTGATGAATTGCACCAATATGGAATTGAACCTGTCGTTACCATTTCTCATTATGAAATGCCGTTGCACCTGGTAAAAGCATATGGTGGGTGGAGAAACCGAGAGCTCATTGCTCTCTTTGAGAGATATGCTAAGGTTGTTTTTACCCGTTATAAAAGTAAGGTTAAATACTGGATCACCTTTAATGAAATTAATAGTGGACTCGTTATGCCTATTTATGGACTCGGTTTTATGGTGGAAAAAGAAGAAGATAAATATCAGGCAACCTTTCAAGCTTTTCATCATCAATTTGTCGCTAGTGCACTAGCGGTAAAAGCTTGTCATGAAATTATTCCGGGCTCCAAAGTTGGTAATATGATTTTATATGTTCCGACCTATTCCTATGATGCGAATCCAGAAAATGTGTTGTTTGCATTAGAGGAAGAAAGATTGCTTAATTATTTTTGTGGAGATGTTCAAGTTAGAGGGGAATATCCGTCTTTCATTAAGCGTTATTTTAAGGAACATCATATTCAGCTTGATATTGAAAAAGGAGACCTGGAAATCATTAGAGAAGGTACGGTTGATTTTATTGGATTCAGTTATTATATGTCACGAACGGAGAAAAAAGATAAGTCATCTGAACAGGTGAGTGAAGGAAATATTGTGGGAGGGGTGAAAAATCCTTTTCTAGCGAGAAGCGACTGGGGGTGGGAAATTGACCCAATCGGACTTCGAATTTCGTTAAATCAACTGTATGACCGTTACCAAAAGCCTTTATTTATTGTTGAGAATGGTTTTGGGGCGTACGATAAAGTGGAGAAAGATGGTTCCATTCAGGATGATTATCGAATCGATTATATTCGCTCGCACATTCAAGCGATGGGCGAGGCTATTGAAGATGGTGTTGACTTAATGGGATACACCACTTGGGGATGCATTGATTTAGTGAGTAACTCAACAGGGGAAATGTCAAAACGATATGGCTTCATATATGTTGACAAGCATGACGATGGTAGTGGTACGCTTGAGCGGAAACGGAAAAAGTCATTTTTCTGGTATAAGGATGTTATTGCTACGAATGGGGAGAAGTTATAAAGCTAGGGAAAAGAACCAGTTTATTTGCTGGTTCTATTTCTGTACAAAAACCAGAGGGCATTATTAAAATCTGGTATATGACTAGATGTAACAATGTAGTCAAAGCTTGGTTCAAGTGGTAGTTCCTAAATCTTTAATTTAAATATATTTGAATTTTATAGTTTCCAAATGTATCATTAATGAATGAATTTAACATTAGTTAGGGGAATTATAAAATGTCGATATACTATGCTATTTTAGGGATGCTAACCCATAAAGATATGACAGGCTACGAGATTAAGACGGCTTTTGATTCAACGATAAAGTGTCTTTGGCCCTCGCACTTAAGTCAAATCTATCGTGAACTAGGTAAGCTCGAAAGTAAAGAGAGTGTTTCATCCTATATTGAACAACAAGATATTCGTCCGGATAAAAAAGTATATAGTATAACAGAATCAGGTAAAGAAGAATTTTTAGAATGGTTACATTCTACTCCTAAAAACAAAAATACAGTTATTAAAGATGAAGTAGGATTAAGAATGTTTTTTGGTAACCAGGTAAGCGGGAGGGAGTTAAAATTCCAGTTACAATCCTTTATAAAAGATAAGAGAGAAACCCTTACCTATTTAGATAGCGTAGTAAAGAATATAGAAGATGGACCATTTACAGATGAAAAAATGTATTGGTTATTTTCAGTTAGGAAATCAATCAAGACTATTTCAGCAGAGGTTGAATGGGCGGAAGAATGTATTCATGAATTAGAACATATGTAGCTTATCATAGAATAAGAGAGAGTCAGCAATCGAATGCAGGCTCTTTATTTTTTAAAAAATTGGAAAAAAAGGGTTGCTATCTCCAAATTAATGTATTATAAATTATATATAACATGTTATATATAATTTATTAATAAGGAGACTATTTAAATATGAAAATAGTAAAATATTATAATCATGGTGGACCAGAAGTTTTAGTTTTAGAGGAAGTACCCGTACCAATGCCAGGAACAGGTGAAGTAGTCATTAAAGTAAGCTATTTTTCTATCAATTACTCAGAGATTCAGCAAAGAAAGGGTATCTATCCAATTCCATCATCATTACCTGCAACGATGGGCCAATGGGGTGTAGTTACTGGTGAAATCGTTGATATAGGTGATGAAGTGGACTCACTGCTTCTGGGGGCAAATGTATTAACACAAGTCCCAAGCGGATCTTATGCAGAATATGTTGTTGTACCATCTTATTTATTAATTCCCTTACCTGCCGAGCTTGATAGTGTTCTGGCAACGGCCTTGCCAACTCAAGGTCAAACAGCATATCATGCACTGAAAACGGTAGGGAAACTAAGTAATAGCGAAACGGTAATGATCCATGCAGCAAGTGGAGGAGTGGGTAACATTGCAATCCAGATGGCCGAGGCGTTTGGAGCAAAAAAAATAATTGCTACAGCAAGTTCTCATGAAAAACTCGATGTTGCTTTATCATTAGGAGCTCATATAGCCATTAATTATAGTTCTCCTAACTGGAGTGATGAAGTTTTGGCACAGACAGGAGGTAAGGGGGTAGACTTGGTACTGAGTAGTGTCGGTGGAACCGTGTTAAGGGAAAGCACGAAGGTACTAAGCACGTTTGGTCGATTACTGTATTTTGGATCTTCCAGTTCAGAGAATCACCACTGGGATGACTTAAATTTAGTAAGTATATTATCAAATAAAACCTTTATCGGATTTAATATTGCCCACCTATTAACAAATCGCCCTGAACTTGTTAGAGAAGGCTTAGAAAGCATGTTTGGACTAATGATTGCGGGACAATTAAAGCCAAAAGTCAGTCAGATCTTTTCGTTAGATGAAGTAGGTCAAGCTCATGCCTTAATTGAATCAAGGAAAAATATCGGTACTGTGGTAATAAAACCATAACTACATGTAAACAGCTCCCTACCTATTAGAGAGGGAGCTGTTTGGCTTTAAATACAAGCAGTTTTTTCAAATCATTAGCCCATTGATGGAATAACACTCAAATAATATTGTGCCTCCCGTTTAATATGCTGAACAAAGAAGAGAGGAAGTTTATCTAGAATAGAATTTTGTGCTTCTAATATTTCTAGCTGATTAAGTGATTCTATAAATTCAACTACAAGCCTTTTCGTATCTTCTTGAAATTTTAATAATGCCGGGAATTCAGTTAATCCTATCCTCATTATTCCTTTAAGCTCAATAGCAAATACATATTGCTTTTCAAATAAATCTGCGTAATGAAGATATTTTGTCACAAGGGAGCGTTCTAAACTATCAAGTGCACCTTGGATAGTAAAAGCGTCACCAGATAAGACCAACAACCATGTCAAATGTGATGCTAAAGGAGATGGATCTATCTTTTCAGAAGCAAACCGTAGGGCCATGTTACTTTCTGTAATAAGATGACTTAAAAATGTTGGAGTTAATAAAATTTTTAAACCAGTAGTCACTTGCTTTCTCAGTAACTGAATAAGGAACTGTTGAAAAGAATTTACATCACGGATAAATAAATGTATATCCATCGTTTTTTTATCATCGATATACTTTTGAAATAGTTGAAAATACTGCCTTGCTTTCGTTTGAGCCTCATGCTCCATGGGTGAAAGAGTATCATATAGGATGACTGTATGCTCATACATATTTATTTTCCAAAAACTTAATGAATTTGGCTTCATTGTGATCCTCCATAACATCTGATTTATAAAAATGATATGAATGACTACAATATATCAGTACACAGGTTATAGAACATTTGAACAGCGTAATGGATTCGCAACCATTAGATTTTGCAGAAGAAAGAGAAAATGGATTTACAAAGGTGGCTGTAAAAGCTCAAAAAAGACGTCAACATTAAAAAGTGGGACAGTGAACCTGTCCCCACGACCCTATTTCTTAATTTCCTCGTTCAACAGGTTAAACACATTTCTAAGTTCCTCTATTGGAATAGCTGCCAGTCTATCTCCAACACTCACTTCATAGTAGCAAGAATGCTCTCCCGTTTTATTTAAATAGTGAGTAAGCCCAATTCCTGTTTCTTCATATAACTGAATTAATATTTGCTCCATCTTTTCTTTTGAGTGGTTGAAATGAACGTGAAACATATTGGATACCGGCTCCAATGGCAAAGTTGAAATTCCTTCACATTCATTAAACAGACGTGCTAGTGTTTTTGCTCCCTCATAGTATTCATCCATGTTTTGTGACCTTTTATCAAAATAATAATCGGCACTAACGATATATGGATACAGGCTGATTAAATCTCCACCGTAACGTCTTTTCCAACTTTTCGACTCTTCTATAAAATCCTTCTCTCCAGCTAGAATTGCCCCTGCGATACCACCGATTCCTTTATAAAAGGACACATACACGCTATCAAAAAGGGAACTAATTTCAGCAGCTGTTTTTTTATAGTAAGGTGTTATTTCATAAAGCCTCGCACCATCTAGATGAAGCTTGATTCCTTTTTCACGGCAATAAGTGGAGATGGACTCAAGCGTTTCGTAACTAGGTAATTGACCGCCAATTTCACGTTGAGGAAGTTCTAATAAGATACAGGAAACATCCTCATCCATTCCTACAATATCTTCTAATTCTATCACACTATTTTTATCCGCCAGTAAAACAGGCTCGATATGGTGTATTTTTTTCAGCCCATCTTCCTCATGAATTTCAAGATGGCTTAACGGATGATAGGCTACTTTTTTCAGACCCTTTCGATCACACCAGATTCTCAATGCAATCTGTTGTGCCATCGTTCCACTGGGAAAAAACACAGCAGATTCTTTCCCTAGATAGGATGCTAGCTTGTCTTGAAATTCTTCAATGATTTTACCAGATCCATACATATCACTTTCCTGTTGCTCATCCATTTGTTCAAAAGCATCTTTAAGAACTTTGATATTCCTGTTTCCGTGTCCTGATAGTTGAAACTTCGTCTGTTTAAATGCTTCTAATAAGTTCATTTTAGAATGACTCCTTTACTTATTAAACCTATTTTTATATTTAATGATATCGATTACTGGAGACATATGAAAGTAAAATTTGTTGATGACTGGAAATTTTAAAAAATCAACTAGCATACCAAAAACCATTCAAAGCAAACTAAAATCGTGGGTTCTTTTATGTAGATCCTGACATCAAATCAAACGAACGGTGGTGTAACTATGGCAAAAAATAAAAATAAGAAAAATAAGGCTAACAATGCTCTACCAAAAGCGGATGTAGAGTTTGCAGAAGAGAGAGGAAATGGACTTGAAAAAGTGGCATTGAAAGCTCAAAAAAGCCATCAAAAATAATTCCCTAAAAAAATGGGGCAGTGTATACTGTCCCATTTTTTTAGGGAATTATTGTAGGAATTTTCAAAAAACACTTACCATATAAACTTTGACCCTTTATAATAATAAATGGCAATACTTGGTTGAACTATATCTCAATTTAAAGGAGAAAAAAATGAGTACATCGCTATTAAATGATATTCACTATTTTCGTATTCCTGTTGTTAATTTGGAGCAATCAGTCACATGGTATACGGAATGTTTAGGTTTTCAGTTGAGATTTAATCAGGGGGACTTAGCCGTGCTCGCACTAAATTCTGGGCCTCTTTATGTGTTAGTAGAAGCTGATCAAGATTCTCGTGGGCATTTTACGATTAACGGGCAGCCTGAGTTTTCCGTGGGATTCACCACTTCAAACATTCGAAAATTACACGACCATTTGAGTCATAATGGTGTAAAAGTGGAACATATTCAAGAAGACAATGGACACAACTTCTTTTACTTCTACGATCCAAGTGGAAACAAACTTCAAGTTCATAACTAATTTTCAGGATACAAAAAAGGAGGTAATAGAATGATCCAAAAACAAACCGTTTCAGTTGTAAAAGGAATCAATTGTATCTATATACCTACTTCTAATATTAAAAAATCAGCTACTTGGTATATGGAGAATTTGAATTTAGTATTACTAATTGATGTTAATGAGGAGTCTACCCAAGCTCAACTAAAAATTACGCCGGAACAGAGCATCTTTCTGATCAAAACACCTGAAAAGTTTAATCTAACGTATAAAGAAATAGATGGCCATGAACAATGTTTATTAACGTTAGAGGTTACAAATATTAATGATTTACATGAAAAACTAAGGAATAATTTAGACGATATAGAAGAGATACAAGATCATAACGAATGTGGCTCATCGTTTTATATAAAAGATCCAGATGGAAACAAGATAGATATTTGGGGTGGTTGGGGTTAATTTGCGGTGAAAACTAGGACAAAGGAGTAGAGAAAAGGTACATATCATCTCTGGAGGTACCTTTCTCTATTGTAATTATGTTTGACTGTTACTCAAGTGCATAAAGACAACCATCTGTACTACCTACATATATCGACCCATCTTCAATAAATGGCGTTGATAGTATCGAACCTAGACTCATAATATCGTCATATACTTCAACAAAATCTTGTATGGTTTTTGCATTTTGTATTTTTTCTTTTAAATGTTCTACTAATCGTCCGTCTTCTTGAAGTACTTTACTTTCATTACTTTTACTAGATTCTGTTTGAAAAAGCCATTGAAGCTCAGCGGTCTCCTTATTAATGGCATAAAGCTTACCATTCATGTTTCCAACATACAATAAATCACCAGTCATAACGCTAGATCCGAAAGTATTAATATATAATGGGAAGTTCCATTTCAATACACCGGTTTTGGCGTCCATAGCATACAGTTGTGAGTCATCTGAAGTAGCAAAATAGATCAGTCCGTCATGAACGGTTGGTGTCGTAATAATCCAAGTTCCAGGGGCTTTAAAGTTCCATTTTCCTCTACCTGTTTCAGCATCGAGAGCGTATAAATTATAATCACGACTTCCGAAATAAACAATACCATCTGAAACACATGCGGTACCTTGAATATCTCCTCTAGGAAACCACGTATCTCCTACCGTTCTAAATTTCCACTTTTCTGTTCCTGTTTGAATATCCAAGGCATAGAAATATCCATCAAAGCTTCCGATATATAAGGTTTCCTTGTAAAGGGTAGGAGAGGCATGAACAGGCCCTTCCGTTTTATATTTCCATATCTCTTCACCAGTTGCACCGTCGATAGCATATATATGGTGGTCACCACTACCAAAATAAACTTTTCCATCTGAGCAAGCGGGGGTTGAGAGGTAGTAGTCCCAAGGATCAAGCGTTTTTTCATCTTTAGTTTGAAAACGCCATTTTTCTATACCAGTATGGATGTTAATTGCATAAAGGAACCCATCTAAACTTGTAAAATAGACTAGACCGTTACCAACCGCTGCGGAAGATTTTACAGGGCCTTGACTCTGAAATTCCCAATTCAATTCTCCACTCGATTTATTAATTGAATAAAGTTTTGAATCGTCACTTCCAATGAATACAGAGTCTCCATGAATCACTGGAGATGAAAAAATTCTATTGCTAGTTTGGAACTTCCATTTAATTCCCTTTAATTTCTGAATGCCAGTAGTATGAAAAATGCCAGTACGGCTTAGATCTCCGTGAAAGGGAATATGTTTTATTTCAACGGCATTTATGTATTCTGATTTTGTTCTCATCGTTTCCTCCATTGATTAAATTGGGATAATTTAGAATATATAAACATTATAACTAACGTACGTTAATTAGCGCAAATGATTTGCCTTTTATTTACAGATGGCTTAGCTAGTTTTATATTCAAGAGTGATATATTGTGATATTGTAACTCTACTATTGGAGGTACCAAGAGGCTATTCATCATTAGAAATACAAATAATCCCCAAGGGTAAGCTTGAGGATTATTTGATACCTACTTAATTCATTGAAACGAATTCTTCATGTTTGAACACCATAGACACAGCAGTACGGCCATCTTCTTTACCCCCTGATAGGGCTACAACAATGGCATCTCCATCTTCACTTGTATCACCTTCTACCTCGACACGAAGCATATTGTTCCCTCTGAAGGTAGTAGGACCAGCATTCAGTCTAATTACTGCACAGTTTCCAGCAGGTATTGTTACTTGTTGTCTATAAATCTCAATCTCTGGTGGAGTAGCTGGATACAGCTCAATGTCTCTACAAACGTGAACGGATACATCTACAGTTGAAGTTTCATTTGCAAGATTTTTAAAGCCAATTAATAGAAATTCTACAGCACCATATTTACTTCCGTCGACTGATAGTGGTACAAAAAATGGTCCGGATGTGATTCGATTACAAGGATTCATTCCCATCTTAATTTTCCTCCTTTCCGATTTAATAGAATATCTTATTCAGTTTTGTCTTTCCTGACTGGACAAGTCTCTTAAGAGAATCAACCATTTTTACTACTACTATTCAATATAAGTATCTATTTGAGGTTGAAAATTACTCCCTATGATTAGCAGAATTCCGCTATTTATAGTTGTGAAATGCCTATACAAGAAGCTTTTGAAACGAATATACTAAACTGACAAATTAGAAAGAAAGGAAGTAGAAGAATGGGGATAAAACCAAAAACCTCCGCTTTTAAAGCGGTGAATGACGGTGGGATTCAAATCGTACCTGCTGGACCAGATCCAACAGATGTGGAATATCCAAATGTTTTATTTGATTTAAACGAAGAGTATGATCCAGAGGAATCAACCTTTATTCCTAATCAAGATGGAATATATTTGGTAATCGGTAGTGTAGTATTCGCCCAAGACCTTGAAATAGATTATCGGGTAAGAATCTTCATATTAGTAAATGGTGAACCTGCAGTTGGGGATAACGACTTTTGGGGTAAGGAAGTGCCTTTCGCCAACGGAGTTAGTGTTTCTGGAATTTTACAATTAAATAAAGGAGATAGAGTTAGTATTAATGTTAATAGTACAGCGGACGGAGTAATTGTGGGTGATCCAGTTGGGACCCATTTCGAAGCAGCTCGATTTCCTTCTCCGCTAGAAAATGAGTCCCCTATATTATTAAAATCTTCCAATACATCAAAAACATATGAACTCTAATTTCTTTATAATAGTAATCTAGTCTTGGTAACGTAATAGGAAGAAATTAGGATAAGAACTTAGATGAATTTCTAAAAAATCCTATCCTGTTCTAATTGTATTTATGGCAACTTTATTCCGGCATACTCCCAACATAAGCCGACTCTGGACGGAATATCTTATTGTTTTCTCCTTGTTCAATTACATGAGCCGTCCAACCAACGATTCTACTTACCGTAAAAGTAGGAGTGAATAATTCAGCCGGCATTCCTACTGCTCTTAAAACAGCAGCCGCGTAAAACTCAACATTGGTATATAGCTTTCTACCAGGTTTATATTCTTCTAGTAGTTTAATGGCCGTGTTTTCTACATGATAGGCAAGATCCAGCCAAGTGTCGCTTCCTGCTAGTTGGGAAGTGACGGTTCTTAATGCCTCCGCTCGAGGGTCTTTTGTTTTATAGACTCGATGCCCAAATCCCATTATAAGCTCTTTGTTTTCCAGTTTATTTCTAAGGTAAGATTCTGCATTTTCCTTCGTTCCAATTTCATTTAGTAATTGTACGACCTCTGTTGGTGCTCCCCCGTGAAGTGGACCTTTCATGCTCCCGATTGCGCCGGAAATCGCCGATGTCATATCTGATTGAGTGGATGAAATGACTCTTGCAGTAAAAGTAGAAGCATTCATTCCATGCTCCATTGTTAATATCATGTAGGCGGTGAGAGCTCGGGTATGTGCTTCATTCGGTATTATTCCTGTAAGCATGTATAAGTAATTTGCTGCGTGGTCTAAATGTTGACTAGGTTGAATAAAATCTAGCCCTTTCATTTTTCGATATCGATAGCTAATAATCGTTGGTGTAATTGCTGTTAGTTTAGTGGCTTGGTTTACCGTTGGCTGCCAATCAAAGGTTGAACTTCCTAATGCAGATATGGCAGTCCTTAACACACTCATCATGTCCATCTCAACTGGAAGTCGGTCAATAATATCCATTAAGAAATCGGGCAAGTATCGATTTTCTTTTAATTCTTCATTAAATACTTTCAGAGAAATCTCATTTGGAAGCTGACCGTACCACAGTAAGTAAGCAATTTCTTCAAATGAATAATGTACAGCTAGCTCTTTTGCCCAATGCCCTCTGTAAACCAAATGACCGTTTTCTCCATCGACAAGGCTCAATTTAGTTTCCGCAGCAACAACACCAGTTAACCCAGGATTCATTAATATTTTCATATTTTTATCAACCTTTCCATTATTTGTCTTGTTAATAGTGTACAATGAAAATATCATTATGAATAATAAAGAATTTTATTGAATTGATTATGATTTATAATTGATTAGGGGATACATATGGATATTAAATGGATTAAAACTTTTGTGATTGCGGCGGAATATGAGAATTTTAGAAAAGCATCTGAAGTATTATTTATTGCTCAGCCGACCATTACTGTGCACATCAAACATTTAGAAGAAGCTCTAGGACAATCTCTATTTGAGAAGTCTGGCCGAAATGTGGTCCTTACTCAAGCAGGTAAAAGGTTTTTCCCACATGCCAAAAGAATCTTAGATCAATATCATACAGGGATACATGATATGGAAAGCTGGAGACAGGGCTACACGAATAAAATGGTAGTAGCCGTATCGCCTTTAATTGCTGCATCCATTTTACCTTCCATCATAAGACAGTTTGTAAAGAAAAATAGAGAAATAGAGATAGTCATTAAGGTAATGGAATCAGCAGATATTGGGGAGGAAGTTTATTCTGGGGAGGCTCATGTTGGATTAACGCGGATGGAACCATTAAGACAAGAATTAACGATTATGGAGTTATATAAGGATCCGGTTATATTGGTTACGTCTCATGATGGAATGGATAGTGAAAATGGTCCACCTATTGATGTGGAAGAACTGATACAGGAGCAAATAATTCTAACCCATAACCACCCGGTATATTGGGATGATTTACTATATGAGATTGGACAAAAATATCATCGATACCGTACGATGGTCGTTTCACAAGTGCATGTGACAAAAAGATTTATTGAGGAGGGGTTAGGAATATCTTTTCTTCCACGTTCAACGGTAAGGCGAGAATTGATGGAGGGGAGAATGCTAGAGGTTTTAACTCCTGATTTTAAGCTTCCGGTAGCTTCGACGTACATCGTAACGAAAGAAGAGAGTAAGGAAGTATTAAAGTTCAAACAGTTTTTAAGGCAATTTTATACGTTGTAAGGCTATTATTAAAAAATCAAAGTTGCAAGTTCTTAAATAAGGAAGTTTTGTTGTAAAAATCTAATATTAGAACACTAAGCTCTTTCTATTTTAGAAGAGCTTTCACAGAATAAAATCGAAAATGTCACCTACCTTTTTTAGAACCTAGTATTCCAATAACTTAAAGATACCTTCATGATAAATATAGAAGACCAGTAACACATTCCATATGATTAAACCTAGGATTAATAGTAAGAGTGGTTTCATGATTTTAGGATAAGTAATTATGGAAGGATTATACATATAGTGGGATTTTCTTATTGAGTGTTAAAATGATTAAATCGTACAGATTCTAGTCTCATAAATAGGTGGATACGATAGTCTAGTCAAGGATATCTATAATATAAGAACTATTCTTCATCAATGATTTAAAATCCCCTCCATACCTTTAATATAGAGGGGGTGAATTTTACTATATGGTTATCAAATTATTTTTAGGAGTTATAGTGAGGTTTCCCTTCGATAGTTTGGCTGTTGTATCTGACTGTTTTGCAATACTTTGGTCATGGGTAACGACTATCACACATTTTCTTTCATGATGGGCCAATTCTTGGAGTAGTTGTACAATTTCCTGAGCTGTTGTTTCATCCAAATTTCCTGTCGGTTCATCAGCTACGATTAAGTCAGCATTACAGCATAATGCACGTGCGATAGAGACCCTTTGTTGCTGTCCACCACTTAAGGTTAATACTCTTTGACGTGCTTGCTCTGCTGATATACCCACTCGCTCTAGCATCTTTAAAGCATATTGCATCTTATTCTTATGATTTGATCCTGTTATTTCCATGGCGGTGGTTACATTTTGTAGAGCAGTCATATAAGGAAGAAGGTTATATGCCTGAAAAACGATAGATACATATTTGTTACGAAAGGTAGTAAGTCCAATCTTTTTTAGATCTTTTCCTTTGTATAGTACAGAGCCTTCTTTAGGGAGATCCAATGCACTTGCAAGAGCAAGAAAAGTTGTCTTACCAGAACCTGAGGGACCAACAATCGTGTAAAAAATTCCTCGTTCAAAACTTACGTTTACTTGCCTAAGAATGTCCTGTTGTTTATTTTCATGTTTATACCAATAACTTACATTTCTAAATTCAAGCAATGTACTCATAATATTCATCTCCTAAAAGTTTCTAATCTTGTTTACTAAGAATGCTCTTCGGTTGAAGTCTAAGAACGGTAAGTAAGGGGAGTAGAGCAGAAATAATGGCAATCAACGTACCAATGATAGTCAATAACCCTAAATCCCTTGTTGTTACACTTATATCAAGTTGATCAATGGCTTCAACTTGTTGGGGTTGTCCTCCAAACATGCCAGGCATTCCTCCACTAAATCCCATCCCTCGGCCTCTAAAGGATTCAGGTGTATTTGTTTGTTCAGCTGATTGTATTTCTTGATTTAATAATTGTTTACTTACTTGATTTGCCACAGCCTTTCCACTGATTGTTGCAATTCCTAGTGAGAGGCTAGCAACTAGTAATATTTCCACAATAAATTGTCCAACGAGTTTCCACCGTCTTTCACCAAGTGCCAAAAGAACACCCATTTCATATTTTCTTTCTCTTATGGTCATCATGACAATCAAAGCCAATATAATGGCACCAGCAATGGATACAAGATAAACAATATTATTTGAAAAATTTGCAACGTTTTCGATAGGGCCAACCATTTGTTGATATAGTTGGTCACTTGCATGAAGTTTAAAAGTTTCAAAATCAATGTTGGTTTCTTTCTTGGCTTGAGTAATAAAACTTTCCATATTAGCAGGGTCTTCAATATAATAAACAGCACTATCTATCGTCCCTTCATATTCTGAGCCTTTAACCAATACAGAAGCTGTATAGGGAACGTATATTTTGTTATAAGGGATCATTGCAGTAAAATTCATTGCCTGATCAGAACCAGTGGCAGTAGTTTGATAAATTCCTTTTATCATTAAATCTAATGTAATAGAATCGTCGCGGGGATTAGTAACGGTAATTGAATCTCCAACCTTCAATTCGTTTTCTTCTGCTAGAGTTTGTTCAATGATAGCAACATGACTTCCTTTATCTTCTGATGTAATGGGTTCCCCCTCTATCATGCTTGAAGTGTGATTCATAAATTCAGCTGTCGAATCTGTAAAGCTGACCCCTTGAAGGCTTATATCACCTTGAGCCATTCCACCACCCATACCTCTTCCTTGTCCTTCTGATTGTGTAATACTTTCTTGTGATTCTTCGTTTTCGATAGGTTTAAAATTAGAGGCAAGGGCTGTTGTCGTTGAATAGAAATTATAGCCTTTTATTTGTTTGAATGACACTAACTCCTCAGCAGCATTCAATGGAATGGGGGTTGATTGAAATCGTGCACGTTCCCCAGATATTTGCTGTGATTGCATTTTCTCGCGTAATTTTTCCATATCAACTTGAAGTGTCACATCTGCTCCTAATTTCAGTCTAGCTAAATCTCCAGCCTTTTTTGCTGCGGATTGAATAGTTAGTCCTGCTAGTACTAAGACGAAAATGGCAGAAAAAATGAAAATCTGTAAGAAACTTTTTCCTAACCTTTCTTTTACACTTAAAAATGCTCTTTTAATAAAATTCATGTTTCGTCTCCTTTAAAAAATTCTATTTTATCTACTAGTTCAAGCTTAGGGGAAAGATATGACCAAATTATGGCTAAATGATTTCCAAATTTAAAATAAGTTTTTAATAAAAATGAATTTTTAAAATTAAAAAGAAATCATGCCTTCACCATAAGAAATTTATTTAATGATAGTCTAAAAAATAGTATTCCAGTAATTAAATCAATCCTTCATAATAAAGGGAAGACTGTGAGCTAGTAATAAAATTTTAAATTCAGAAAAATGGGTAAAACATTATAGACGCGAGGTGACATTTTGGCCATTAATATAGTGCTAATAATTATTGCAGTGTTAGTCATCTGTATTTATTTTTCAATTAAAAGCAGATCTAATATTGGAACAGCTCTTTACAGATCTACTGGAGTGAAACATGAGTTTCATCAGGTTGATTTAGAGAAGCAACAAGTGGTTGGTGTCGTTACCTATCAAAATCATACATACATGACGGTTCTAGTAGATGTAAAAATGGACACCGTGCAGGTTGAAGGAAGTGTTGATGAGTTAGGAGATTTGGCTATGGATAAAGATTCATATATTGATATGTTCAAACATCAAGCGAAGTTTTTTATCGACAATGATATCGCCAATCCGAAAGAGTATTATGAAAAGTTGTCTACTATGAGATAAGGGGGATTTTACATTGGGAAAAGAAGCGTTGTTAATCATTGATGTTCAAAATGCTATGTTTGACGAAAGAGACCCTGTATTTGAGGCTGATGTTCTGTTAGAAAACTTAAAGAAACTCATTTTAAAAGCCCGTTTAACTAATACGCCCATTTATTATATCCAGCATAATGAGGCAGAAGGAGAACCTTTAGAAACAGGAACAAAAGGGTGGGAAATACATAGGGATGTGACTCCAAAAGAGAATGAATTGGTTGTACAAAAGACAACCCCGGATTCTTTTTTTAGGACAAGCTTGCATGAGGTACTACAGAAGAACGGGATTGAACAGCTAATATTAGCAGGAATCCAAACCGAATATTGTGTTGATACAACGTGTAGAAGGGCTTTTAGTTTAGGATATGAAGTTACTTTAGTTTCTGATGCTCATGGGACTTGGAATACGGAAGAAATAACGGCAAAGCAGATTTTGAACCATCACAACCGAGTGTTAAGGAGTTTTGCTAGCATTCAACAAACAGATGAAATCAAATTTAGTTAGAATCATAGGCTAATAGAAACTGCGCCATTTAGGAGCAGTTTTTCCATTATTTCTGCAGAAAAACTTGGAGGATTAAAACGTGAATAAATTAAAGCAAATAGGAAAAAGAGTGGCATTCATATTGCTTTTACTCATTATTTTTATATTTGTAAACAATAGTTCTATGTTTACAAAGGTATCTGTTCAAGAGCCTTTGTTACTGGCCCACCGTGGATTGGCACAAACTTTTCCAATGGACGGAATTACAGGTGATACTTGTACGGCCGAGAGAATTAACGAACCGGAACATCCATACATAGAGAACACCATTCCTTCCATGAAAGCTGCTTTTGAGGCTGGTGCAGACGTTGTTGAACTAGATGTGCATCCAACCATGGATGGAGAGTTTGCTGTATTTCACGATTGGACGTTAGAGTGCCGAACAAACGGAACCGGAGTAACTAGAGAACAAACAATGGAAGAGTTGAAAAAATTGGATATAGGTTACGGCTACACGGCTGATCATGGGAAAACTTATCCTTTTCGCGGTAAGGGGGTAGGGTTAATGCCTACTCTAGATGAGGTATTAAACACGTTTCCAGATAAAAATTTCCTTATTCATATTAAAAGTGATGACCCAAGTGAAGGAGAATTGCTTGCACAATATTTAGAAAAATTCCCTAAAGATCAACTTGAGCAGTTATCCGTCTATGGTGGAAATCAACCGATTGATACATTAAATCGTCAAATACCCACTTTGCGTGTCATGTCTAAACAGACGATGAAAAGTTGTTTGATTCCGTACTTGGCAGTAGGGTGGACAGGCTATGTACCGACAGCTTGTGAGAATACACAACTACATGTGCCAGAAACAATCGCAAAGTGGTTATGGGGTTATCCAGGCAAATTTTTAAATCGGATGGAGGATGCAAACACTAGAATTATTTTAGTCAAAGGGGATGGCAGTTGGTCTGAAGGATTTGATCAAGTAGAGGATTTAGAAAGCCTGCCTGAAAAATATACAGGTGGGATATGGACGAATCGAATAGATGTTATAGCCCCAGTTATAAGGGAATAAAGTGTTACAAACGAGTTTATTTAAGCAGGGATAAGATGAATAAAGTAAAAATAGTATTAACTCAATTCATATTCATGTAGAATACGAGCATGGAGGTTGAAAGACATCATGAAAACGTTAATTAAGAATTTTATTAATGGTATTTTAACAATTGTTCCTATTATACTGGTCGGTTATGTTGTATATAAGGTTTTTATGTTTTTAGATGGCATTCTAGGTGATGTACTGAAATCATATTTAAAAGAGTCCTATGTTCCTGGGGTTGGACTGTTTATAACCATTCTTTTAATTACGTTACTAGGCTGGTTAACTACAACGTTTGTGACGGGGAAAATTTATCGGTTGATCGACGGATTGTTGAGTAAAGTTCCCTTGGTTAAGACAATTTACTCCATTATCAAAGATACGGTTCAATCTTTCCTTGGTGAGAAGAAATCATTTTCAAAAGTGGTCTTAATTCCTCATGCGGGTTCAGACATGAAAAGCATAGGATTTTTAACTTCGGAGGAAGTAGAGAAATTTTATGAGCCCCTTGGTCATACAGTCGCAGTATATATTCCACAAACGTTCCAAGTTGCAGGATTTACTGTCCTTGTACCACGAGACCAAGTAGAAGTCATTGATGTAAAGCCGGAGGAAGCCATGAAGTTTATTTTATCTGGTGGAATGACAAGTAAATAAGGATAGAATATTAGATTTAGAGTTGTTCAAATTAACTTAAATTTGAGCAACTTTTTTTATAGTAACCTATGTCATAGAGTAAATGTTATATTATGGGTAAAGGATAGACTCGAATATGTCTTAGTAGAGGGGAGAATGAATTGAAAAAAAGAATGAATCGTATAGCCACAATATTCTTACTCCTATTTTTTATGTTATGTATTGTAATAGATCATTTTCCAGAAATGAATATTGAAATGTCAGTAGGTTCAACTGGCGTTATTTTCTTTGTTTTATTATCTATTTTTACTCAAGAATGGGGAACACCTATATTCAAATCAAATAAACAAAAATTAAAATTTAATGTTTATTCAGGTTTAGCTCTAATCACTTTCCTAGTTATATTAAATGCATTAGGAGGAATCTCACAAAGTGGTTTACATTTAAATAACCCCATTTTATGGTTCATTTATTTCGTGAGTGTTTTAGCTTCGTATATTAAGTATAGGGAAGAAATTAGAGCTTCAAAAATTAATGGAGTTTGATCGTTTTTCAATAATTGAATTTAATACAAATAGAACATATCAATGCATCCAATTTAAATAAAGAAAGCTTGAGAATCCCCCAAGCCTATTGTCTTGCCGTATAAAATTTTATAAAAAACTTCGTGATCCCATATGCAATCATCGCGATGGTAATATCGATAAAAAATATATGAACGATTGTAAGTCCCTTTACCAGGGAAACGATACCTAACGCCTTTTCAATGGGAGCAAAGCCAAAAGCTATTACAGCACTTAAACCAAAAGCCCCTATAAGAAAACTTTTATTATGGTTGATGCAATATTGATATACGAGCATAAATGAAACAGGTATAAAGGATGCAGTTGTTCCCAAGCCTTGTGGTAAGAAGGGAAATAGGAAGTAGTAATGGTCTATAAAACCTTGTCTGATAAGTGAGAGATCCGTATATGTCCATAACATATGTACGGTATAGCCAAAGAAAAGAATCTCAAAAGTTCTTTTGCGGTCTAGCTTTAGTAAAAGCACAAGTAAAGGAGCCAGTAAGAACACCAGTATAAACCAAAATTGCCAGTTTCCCCAGTCAGAGTGTTGATGCCAATAAGAATACATTAACGATGTAACCTTCTCACTCGCCTTATTTATTTCATTCCAATACTGTTTTACTGAAATGTTAACACCTCCCGGCTAACGATAGAAGGATACCTATATCCAAGTAATTGGTAAGATAGCTTTCTCACTTATCATTTGTTTGAGAAAATCACTACTTGATTAAATTTACCAGTAGCACTTATATTTATTCAAATATGAAGAATGTAGGTGTTTCTAAATACTTTGTTTTGCTTTTATTAAACTTAATAAAATTTGGTAAAATAGATATATGTTCCCTCTAGGGAGGGACAAAAAATGATAATGATTTTTAGAGGTATAAAAACTTTAAAAACCGAGTGGAGTGTAAAAATGGCTAGATTAATAGAAGAAACAGACTATTTTACTTTGCATTTTCTGAGTGACGGAGTGTATGGTGCCATAGCTAAGCATGGTCAAGGTGCTTGGAGTAATGCGGGTATCGTTGATTTGGGAGATGAATGTTTAGTATTTGATTCATTCTCCACTCCTTCAGCAGGTGCCGATCTGAGAAGAGTAGCTGAAACGATTACAGGAAAAAAAGTTAAATATTTGATCAACAGCCATTACCACGGCGATCATGTTTTTGGAAACCAGGCTTTCATTGATGCTACGATAATCTCCACTTCTATGACAAAGGACTTGTTTAAAGAAAAAAATAAAATTGGTAATTTAGCGAAGGAAACGAAAGAGACTAAGGATTATTTAAATCAACTTAAAATCCAAATGGAAAAGAGTCAAAGTGAAGTAGTAAAAGCTAGTTTCGTAAATCAGTTTAACGAAATGTCAAAGGTGTTAGAGGACTTACCTATCATGAAACTAGTGTTCCCAACATTACTGTTTGAAGATAAGCTAGTCATAGAGGGATCGAAAAGAAGGATAGAGCTATATTGTTTTGGAGGAGGTCATACTCCAAGTGACACATTTATGTATTTGCCGGAAGAAAAAATCGCATTTATGGGAGATTTAGTAACTGAAAACTTACATCTTCCTATTGTTAATCCTTTAGAGTTTAAATCTATATTAGACAAAGTAAGACTAATGGATATAGGTACCTTTGTACCAGGTCATGGTATTGTTGGTAAAGTGGATTTGCTGGAATCGGTATATGATTACATTAGCTATTTAATGGAGAAGTCAAATGAAGCATTACAGAGCAATCAATCTTTAGAAACATTTCTTAGCGAATTTCAAACACCTGAACCTTATAGTAAATGGAGAGGGATGAATGGCATTAAAGATAATCTATCTAAAGTATATAAATTCCTAGATAGATAGTTTTAGCATTGTATTTGTTTTCACTTTTATAAAGATAGTATTTTAAAAAGATCAGTTTAAATTTGCAAAGGATTGATTTAGATTGACAAAAAAAATCGGGTTAAGATTAGTCTATACCTTAATAGGTATTTTCCTTACTTTGTTAAGCTATTCTGCTTATAGCATTTGGTCTTTTGGTAATAAAGTCCAAATAGTTAATACTGACGTTGCTGTGGTACTAGGTGCTGCTGCTTGGGGCGATGAACCATCACCTGTTTTGCGTGAAAGGATTAATCATTCTATCTGGCTCTATGAGAATAATTATGTAGATAAAATTATTTTTACCGGTGGAAAGGGCAAGGAGGATAAGTATGCAGAATCCGAGGTTGCAAGGGAGTATGCTATTATAAATAATGTTCATTCTGAAGATATACTGATTGAAACTAAATCAAAAATTACAGAAGAAAACCTAAAATACGCTTATGAAATTGCGCGTGAGAATAACTTCAATACATTTACTATCGTAAGCGACCCTTTGCATATGAAAAGAGCCATTTTAATAGCAAAAAATACAGGAATGGAAGCATATTCATCACCCACTCAGAGTTCGGTATATAAGACATTAAGTAGTAAAATACCATTCTTCTTACGAGAGTTGTTTTACTATATTGGTTACATCGTCAGTTTACCATTTAGGTAATCATAGATTGAAAGGGGATACAAAGGGTGTCCTTTTTTCTTGGGAAAATATCAGACCCATTTTCAAGTAGAATCATTTTTTATGAAGGAATGCAGGTATTAAGATAAAACATTAATGGTAAGGTATAAATCTTCATCCAATTAAATAGTTATATACAAAGAGAGTACAAGTTTAAAGTAGTTGTGATCATTTGTTTGCCTACTTTAGTCCTGAAAGAAGCTGATTCTTTGTATAGAAATAGAAATGTGAATATCGTTCTTTTTTTACTTTTTTGCCTACTTATAATCCTTATTGTGAATGTTTTTCTGCATGTGCGGATTTATATAGTTTATAGTTCAGGTGTTGGACCGATATTTATGATTGGTCTTATCATCTTTTTAATTGTAATATTTTATTTAAAGGGGTAAATTTTTAAGTTATTTGAGACGTTCAAATAATGAAGAAGTAAAGCCCTTAAAAAGGTTGTTTTATATTTAGTAATTTAATCCTCGGAAGAAATTGCACAAATAAAAATATAAACATTAAAGTCGTCAAGGACCTTACTTGACGGCTTTGTTTTTTGTAGTCCAAAAAATTTAAAAGATATTTCCTTCACTAAGTTTTGATTAAAACTTTAATAAATTTTTTGTAATTTTGTAGGGGTTTTAGTCGGTTGATACGTCTATTATAATGAGAAGTAATTTTGAAGTTGCTTTTTGCAAAATTAGCCGTCACAGCTTAGATTAAACTTCATAAGTTAGGCTAGGGGAGTTGTTTTACATGTTAAAAAGAAAATTACCTTACTTATTATTGCTATTCGTGATGCCTGTATTGGGTTGGATTTATGAACTATTAAACAATCATTCTATTAATTCAAGGAATGTAATGCTTCCTTTGGATAACCAAATTCCTTTCTTGTCAGTATTTATTATTCCTTACGTCATTTGGTACCTCTATATATTAGGATATTTGATTTATTTCTGTTTTAAGGATACAAAGGTTTATATTCAGGCATTAACTACGATTGTACTAGGGGAAATCATTTGTTTTATCGTCTATTATTGTTTTCAGACGACCGTTCCTAGACCGGCTGTTACAGGAGAGGGTATACTGGTTTCTTTAGTTCAGTTCATTTACGCAAATGATCAGCCTTACAACTGTTTTCCTAGTATTCATGTATTAACCACATTTATCATCATGGTTTGTTCAAGTAAAATTAAAGATAAGCATGTTCTAAATACACTATTTATTCAAGCAATGGGTGTCCTCATTATTGCGTCTACTTTATTCGTTAAGCAGCATGCCATTTTAGATGTAATCGGTTCGATAGTGTTGGTTTCCTTCGTTTATTCGTTAGTGACGAATAAAAGCGTCGTTTCAGTCAAAGAGCTTATGTTTGAATCACCCCCTGAAAAGACGAGAGTGTTAGTTAATAACCAGCATAAATAGTTGGTCAAAAAAATAAACCCTACAACAGGGTTTATTTTTTGACCTTATTTTACAGTTCCGATTGGGTTCCCACGCATGAATAAGCACAGCAACAGCATTAAAATACTACAACAAATAAATAAACTAGATACATTCCAAGCTTCTGCCCATATTCCCGAAATGAATAAACCAAACGGTAATGCTAGTTTCATCAACATAGAAGAAGTTCCTGCTACTCTTCCTAATAAGTAATTAGGAGTAAATTCTTGTCTAAAACTAAAATAATTGACGTTAATAACAATAACGGCAAATGTTCGAATGAATTGGGAGATCCCTACTAACCACCACGTGTCAGCGAAGTTTAAAATGATCGTACCAGCCAGCACTATGTACATAGAATATTGAAAAAGTTGACCTCGACGAAAATGCTTTTTTAAATGCGGTACAGCAAGTGAACCAACTAACCCTCCAACTGCTCCAATGCTTAACATATAACCAACTTCTTTTTCGGTCGCTTGCAATAGGTCGACCGCATAGAAAACAATAATATTACCAAGGCCGCTGATGAAATTTAATAGTAGGATGATGATGGTTGGTGCTAGAAGAAGCTTGTTTTGTACTAGTTCATCCCAACCTTCTTTCATATCCTTTAAAAATGAGCTTTTATCCTTCGTTTTTGGCGGTGCTAAAACTTTTGGAATGGTTGTTAATTGGACTAAAACGAGGGATATCAATAATATAACTAAGTAAGTGATGAAGTTTGTTTCATATGAAAACCATACAATCATCATCCCTGCTATCCCAGGTCCGATCATACTCATCAGTGTATTCGCAAATGAAAAGTGTGAGTTTGCTTCGGTTAACTGTTCTTTTGAAAAGATTTGCGGGAACGCTGAATGTTGGGCATTCCCAAATGCATAACCGGCAGTAGAAACGATAAATCCAATTAAGTACATGTGCCAAATGTGTAAACTTTCTGCCATTAGTAAAATGACGAGAATACATAAACATAGTACTTGAACTAAGGTTGTAACAAACATGACCTTCTTTCTACTATATCGATCGACAATTACACCAATTATCATACCGAACATAATATTTGGAATAAACTCAACAGCCCGCATGATTGACATGGCACTGGCTGATTGTGAAAGTTTATAAATCAGTAAGGGTAAGGCAACGTAGTAAAACTGAAAACCAAATGACCACAATAGTCCGCTCGTCCAAAGTAAGAGGAAGTTCCGTTGCTTCCAAAGGGAACGCTTCGAGTCAATCTTTGGTTCGGATTGATAAGCTACATCCATATTGTCATCTCCTAAAAAATACATAAGTGGTTTATATTCTACACACATAGGAATATTCCTCTATTAAAATAGGAAAATAATTCATTTATATGGCTTATCATTTCTGTTATGGAGACTTCCTTCTCGTTAAAGAAAAGTAGAGAATAGTATTTTACGTAAAGGATTCCAGGTTTAACTAGAGAATTTATTTTGATATAAAAAATATTTCTAAATTTAGATCAGAAGGGGGGAACGGATATGGGGAAAATAAAAGTAAGATTAATCATCCTTGGACTGCTTGTCGTATTGATTATTAGTTCCTTAATGACGAACCCAACAACAGAGGAGTATCTAAAATTTACTGAAGAGGAAAGTGGAATTGCAACACCTAAAAATATAGAGATTGAAAGAATAAATTTTTATATATTTTCAACCTATGCTCCAAAGAGGCCGCTAGATAATTATGGTTCTGTCCATTTGGGTTTTATGGGCAAGTTTTATCAAATTTCGGAGGGTCAATTTGATTATCCTTGGTGGTTAGAGTTTTTTAATTAGAAACTGCCAAACTTTTGACAATCTTTGTTAGAAATGAAACTTAATTGATTTTAAGTCGTATTAATTTTAAACAGTTTATTTATCGGAAGTTGCCATTCTAGGAAAAAAAACGTTCTAAGTATTGCAGGGGGGGATAAGATTGGACTTAAAAAAAATGAGAGTCAAACAGGTTGCCACCACCAATGTACTTCTCATCATGTCTGTTACACTGTATTTTACTATTATTAGTATTTTTAATATAACAATCTCCCAATTTTTTTTCGTATTTGGAGTAATAACTTTATTGCAGGCAGTTTATACGTTTTTAAAGCGTAGTTCGACAAAATCAATTATTCCTATATACGAACAGGTAGCTATTTATGAAAAAGAAAAAATGGGGAAAGAGTGGAAGAAGCAACGTAAATCCAATTCTCTATGGAATCTCTTCTTAAGTGGATTAATGTTTTTTAACTTTTTTATTAATCGTGGATCAACCGATGTGATGTTCCAATTTGATTTAGGATTTATCCTAATCCTAGTTATTAGTGTATTGTTTATGGTGAATTTAAGTTTATTTCTGCATATAAGAAAGGTTGACCAAGCAAGGACAGCAGACGATTTGAAAGGTTATACAAAAGAGTTAAATGTTAAAGGAGTTATAATAGGATCCATTTTTGCAGTAGTCATAATTATTATTACAATAGTCATTATAATGAATACTATTTAAATACTATAGGTGATTAAATGTTTTTAAAAAGAATAACGCTTTTGCGTGAAGAAATAGAGTCATATAACGAGTACCCCTTTACCATTCCTTCCATAAAAAGCCTTCAAGAAATTGAATTGAAGAGTAATGTTACTTTTTTTGTTGGGGAAAATGGTTCAGGAAAATCAACTTTATTAGAAGCCATCGCCGATAAGTGCGAATTTAATACCGCGGGTGGTGGACGTAATAATATGTATGAATCGTACGCAGCCGAGTCATCTTTAGGTGATTATATAAGATTGTCATGGCTCCCTAAAGTAACGAACGGATTTTTTCTAAGGGCTGAGTCCTTTTATAATTTTGCTACCCATATTGATGATGTGGATACAACTGGGTATAGAGATTATGGTGGGAAGTCCCTACACAAGCAGTCTCATGGTGAATCTTTCTTATCCTTGTTTTTAAATCGTTTTAAGGATGAATCTATTTTCTTATTGGATGAACCTGAGGCTGCATTGTCTCCAGCAAGACAGCTTTCTTTTCTAAGAATTATCCATGATTTAACTTTGAATAATCAAACCCAGTTTATTATTGCCACACATTCTCCTATTTTACTGGGCTATCCAAATGCAGAAATTCTAAGTTTTGATCATGGGCAAATTACAAAAATAGAGTACGAAATGACGGACCACTACCAAATAACGAAATATTTTTTGCAACATAGGGAGAAGTTTTTGTCAGAAATTTTAAGGGAAGATTGATACTCTACAAAGTTCTTTATAAAAATATAAGATATTCCTCCAAAATGTATTTGTTATAATATTAGCCTGTTCTGGGTCATATTAAATTCAAAGACCTGTAAAAGGAACTATTTATTATGACAAACCAACCTCCTACATACGAAGAAATACGTAATGTCCATCAACAACTATTTGAGATGAAATTAGATTATTGGATTTCCCATGATTTATTTTCATTTCAATGGTGGTTATTATTATTTGTATTATTAATCCCTTGGCTAGTATGGTGGAAATTTGTAGACAAACAGAGAATAAATGAAATTCTTTTATTTGGAACAACGTTAATGATTATCGTTATGATACTGGATGACTTGGGGGTAGAATTGCACTTATGGTCCTATCCATATCAACTAGTAAATATCTTGCCAAGATTAATTGCAGTCGATCAAGGGATTATTATTATTGCTCATATGTTTGTATACCAGTTTTTCAGAAAATGGAAACCATTTCTGATAGCCAATCTAATTATGGCAAGTATATTTACCTTTATCTTTGAACCATTGACTGTTTGGCTAGGTATTTATAAGCTTGAAAATTGGCGATACATATACTCTCTACCCATTTATATATTGAAAGCATCTGTCGTTAAGGGATTAGTCGATAAGATTATTAAAATGAGTGACAAACCATTTAGGGCTTCCAAATGAGAGTGGCCCATTTTTTTCGTACATAAAATATAAGATTGTATTCAGATTTGGTAATAGTAAATGTTTTGAATTACGATAGTTAAAAAAGAATATAGGAGTTCAAAAATGACTGAATTGAATCTATTATTCCGTAAGAGAGTAGGATTATCATTTAATGAGGAAATTACTTTTGATCAATTACCAAGCCTCCTAGAAAAGACAGCGATGACTATACCGTTTGAAAATTTATGCGTAATTAGAAATACTTCAACGGAATTATCAATAGAGAACTTAGTGCACAAAATTTTAGTCAAAAATGAAGGAGGACTTTGCTACGATCTCAACTCCATTCTTTACTTATTTTTAAAAGAAAATGGTATGAACATCTATTTAGTTCGCGGAGTGGTTTATGACCATTTGAATCAACGATGGAGTCCAGTGGGGAAAACTCATGTGGCAAATTTGATATCACATGAGAATCAATTTTACATTGTTGACACTGGTTTTGGAGGCAACCTACCTTTAAGGCCAGTACCATTAAACGGAGAAGTGGTCACATCAAAGAATGGGCAATTTAAAGTCGAGAAGTTAAAAACGGAATATGGCGATTATGCTTTATATATGAAATTAAAGTATAAGGACGATAATTGGAAATTAGGATATGCCTTTGATTCTCTTGAAAAAATAATGAATCTAGCAGATTTAAATGAAGTACAAAAACGAATCGTCGAGCATCCTGAATCACCTTTTAATAAAAAACCACTAGTTACCCGATTAACCGAAACTGGCAACGTAACACTAACAGACTCTTCGTTTACTGAATGGGTGAATGGAAAGGTTGGAAAAGAAGAGGTTGATGAGAGAAGATTTAATGAGATAGTGAAAGAAATTTTTGATTTACGTGCATATTAGGTTTCAGAGTGATATGGACAAAAGCGCAAGCGCCTCGGTCAGCCCCGACAAGCAAATGTTCTTCAACCCTAAAAGTCTGCCTTTCGACTTTTAGGGTTGAAGGTTATTTGACCTCGAGGGGCTAGGCGCTGGAGCTGGACGTGGACCATCAATATAAAAGAGTTATTCACAATGCGAGAAATATATAGTTTCCTAACAATAAAAAAGGGGACCGTCTATGGTTCCCCTTCTTAAATCCTTATCCAAAGCTTCCGACAGTCAACAAAACCGTATGAATCAAATTCAATATTATTAATCATAGGGTTAAAGATTCGTTTTTTTACAGGGTGATATAAATAGAGAAACAAGTTTTCACTACGAATGAATTCTTCTACTGATTCAATGATAACTTCTCGCTTTTCTCGATTCGTTTCTTGTTTCATTTTCTCAAAATAAAGATTTAATTGTTCCAACTGTTCGGTAGTAAAGAACCGGTTAAAGATGAGTGCTTTATTCAGAAATGCTCCGATAAAAGATAGATGATGGTCTTTAGAAGCTACTTCCCCCATAAATAACAAATCAGCTTCCTCGATATAGGGGTCATAAAGCTGCTCGAGATGATAAGTTTTTATTAAAAATTTTACCCCGTATTTTTCAGCTTCTTTTTTCAGCCAATTGGCTTCCTCTAAATAGTTAGGATAACCGACTGTAAAAATGGTTAACGTCTCTCCGTTGTATCCCGATTCTTTTAATAGAGTGGAGATTCTCTCTTTATGTAACACTTTAGGCTTCGATTTCCAATAAAAATAACTCGATGATTCCTTAAGATTATCCCGTCCTATTTTATTCCACATTTCCTTTATGTCAAAAAGGTGATAAAGAGCCTCACGGAAAAAACGGTTATGAACGATTGTCTTACGTTTAAAGTTAAAAGCTAAAAAGCGAAAACCTACTGATGTCGTCAACATTTCAACTGGTTTTGTATGAGCTTCTTTTTGGTCAATATCATAGTTGATTAATTTAGTACTCTCGTGCTCCACACTATAAGTCTGGATTACATCGATGAAAGGTCGTGCTAGAAAATAATCATCAAATGCTTCAAGTTCAATGAGAGTATCCGTCCGTTTTTTTAACTGAAAAGGACCTGTACCAATCCATTGATTCTCATCAAATGGAATTCCTCTTGGTTGGATGACTAGATTACTAGAACTCACATATCGAAGAAAAAAAGGGTTAGACTTTTCCAGTTCAAATCGGACGATGTAAGGGGAGTGGCATTCAATCCTTTTAATTTCGTCCACTAGCCATTGATGTGGAGAGGCGTTATGTTTAAATCGCTCATACGTATGCTTAATATCTTCACTTGTTAACAATTGATGGTTATGGAATCGAACACTTTTCCGTAAATAAAAGGTCCAAATTTTATGCTTAGCATCTGACTCCCAATGATGGGCTAATTGAGGTCGAATGGCATCCGCTTGCTCGTCATATGTAACCAATGTATCCCCTAACTGATGGAGTAAAAACGTCTCAAAGTTCATGGATGTATATAGTGGGTCTAGGGTTGTCACCTTTCTCGTAATAATCGTGCGCAATGTATCTTTTGCTTCATTTGATATTTGTAAGCCAAATAGGGCTTGAACCTTTTTCAACACATTAGAGGTCACATGATGGGGAAAAGGGAGCTGAAGCAATTGAATAATATCCTCTAAATGATCACGTTCAATTAACTGATCCACTTCATTTTCAAAATCTTCTTTGAGCGGGAGTGTAAACTGTATCACGGAAGGATTCCCACGGCCAATGCCTGGTTGATAGTGAACCCACTCCTCTTCAGCAAATTGCTTCAGTTTTCTCTTTACACTTTTCTGTGTACAGTACCATAGCTGTTCTAACTCACTTAGTTTAAATTCGACTGACAAATTTGCCTCTCTTACATAGAAATAAGCTCTCATTTGATAGTAATCGATCTTTTTCATTACATGCACCTGATTTCCCTGTTACAAATAGGTTAATAAATTCCCTAAAAGGGGACATTGTTTTTACAATTATACCCTTTTTATGAAGATAAGAACATTACATAATGGTTTATATAGAAAACTTATGTAAAACATCCTAGCAATAGGCTAGTTTAAATGGAGGAAATAGATGATGAAAAAATACGTTTGCGGTAATTGTGGTGCTCAATATAGTGAATCAATAGAAAGTCCAGAAGTTTGTAAGATTTGTTCAGATGAAAGACAATATGTTCCCGAGAGTGGTCAAAAGTGGACGACATTAGAAGAGCTGTTACAAGCTGGATATGAGAATCGATTTAAGGATGTTGAACCTAATGTGTATAGTATTAAAACCTTTCCGCAGGTTGGAATTGGTCAGAATGCCTATTTCATTACTACTGAACATGGCAATTATCTGTGGGATTGTATCACATATTTAGATGACGCAACGATTAGTAAAATCAATGAGTTAGGCGGGTTAAAAGGAATTGTCCTTTCTCATCCACACTATTACAGCACGATTGTAGAGTGGGCAGATGCATTTGATTGCTCGATCTATATTCATGCAGCCGATCAAGAGTGGGTGACCAGATCTTCAAGTAGATATGTATTTTGGGAAGGTAAGCAGCTTCAGTTAACACCTGATATCGAGGTGCTCAATGTGGGTGGCCATTTTGAAGGAAGCTCTGTTTTATTATGGAACCAAGGGGCAAATGGAAAAGGTAGTTTGTTTGTGGGAGATACGATTTTTATCGTCCCAGCACAAGGGTGGGTAAGCTTCTTATATAGCCATCCAAACCGAATCCCTTTACCAGCCTTTGAAGTACAAAGCATCGTGAATGATTTAAGTGACCGTAACTTCGATCGCATGTATGGGGCATTTGACCAAAACATTAAGCAAAAGGGAAAAGAGGCTGTGCTCAAATCTGCGGAGCGTTATATTTATCATGTTGGAAGGAAGCCTACTGATTCTAGAGTTATAAGTTACTAATCCTCTTATAGAAGGAAGAGAAGTAAGATGCAAAACATACTAAAACGTATCCAAGTAAAAGGAGGAGACGGATCAGTCCGTCTTTCTCCCTTCGTCTACATGGCGGCCATTTTAAATGCAACCATTGTCGGACTATCCTTTTTATTTACGAAAATCGCATTAGAGGCAACTTCACCAAGTGATACGTTAGGTTACCGATTTCTGATTGCGTGGTTTTTATTAACGATTTACATGAAAAAGAGTAAACAAAAATTTAATCTCCAAGTGAAGGACAAAAAAACAATACTAACATTGATTGTCTTAGCTTTATTTTATCCTATTTTGTTTTTTAGTTTCCAAGCATGGGGACTTAAGTATACTACTTCTGCAGAGTGCGGAATTATTTTAGCTTTCTCTCCCGCTCTAACGGCTTTATTTGCGGCAATTTTTATAAAAGAAAAGCTTAATGCTATGCAAATATCATTTATCTTTCTGTCTATTTTTGGAGTGGTCTATATTTTCTTGATGAACGGAATGGCCATTCAAGTCTCGCAAGCAAAGTTATTGGGGATTGTGTTTTTAGTCATTTCATGTGTTTCTGTTTCTGGATATTCCGTTTCAGCGAGGTTTCTATCTGTAAAATACACTCCCATTCAACTGACTTATATCATGATCACATTTGGAATGATTTTTTTTAATCTATATGCGATCGGAGTAAAAATGGCAGAGGGTAGTGTCTTAGATTATTTCACTTTATTTACAAATGTAGAATTTATATTAGCTGTGATATTCTTGGGGGTACTTTCGACGTTACTTACGTCCTTTTTATCCAATTATATCCTATCAAAGTTATCTGCATCAAAGTCTAGTATTTTTACTAACTTATCGACCATTATATCGATTGCAGCTGGCGCGATTGTTTTAAAAGAAAGCATAGAGTACTACCATATTATAGGTTCAATGATGATTATTTTTGGTGTGTTAGGTACGAATTTATATAAAGGTAAAAATCAGAAAAAAATGGGGATCCGAAAAGTTTCATAGTAGGTAGTGGTAACAAAAGAGGGGGCCTATGTGAGTAAGATTTTCGTATTTTTTAAACAGTTTCATCCTGTTGTTTGGACGATTTTAGTCGGGATGATATTGATTAGAGGGGCCGCTTTTATGACATTGCCCTTCTTATCGATTTATTTATCTAGAAATCTTGATGTGAATCCTTGGATTATTGGGATAACCGTAGGAATTAGTCCATTAATGTCTACAGTAGGGGGATTTATTGGCGGGCAACTTTCTGACCGATGGGGTAGAAAGCCAATCATGCTTTTCTCGTTATTTACGATAGCCGTTGTTTATTTTGGATTTATGATTGCCGATCACGCCGGTTGGTTCATCCTATTAAATGCTGTACTGGGTCTTTGTAATGCATTCTTTGAACCAACCTCCCAAGCGTTAATCGCTGATTTGACAACGAAGGAAAATCGAATGCTTGCCTATTCTTTACGCTATACGGCCATTAATATTGGAGCTGCTGTTGGACCATTAGTCGGGGTGTACTTAATCAGCCAATCCGCACAAACGACATTTTTTTATACAGGATTGATTTATTTCATATATGGGCTCGTATTAATGTTGATTTTATCTAAGTACTCAAAAACCAATTCAATGGCGGTTAAAAGTAATAATAGTTTTAGAGAAGCTTTTCATATTGTAAAGAAAGATAAGGCATTAAGATATTTAATTTTTGGCGGCATTTTAATTAATATGGGTTATGCCCAGAATAGCTCTAATTTGCCACAGCACCTAGAAGGTTCAATTGAAAATGGCGTAGTTTTGTATTCTATTTTACTATCCATTAATGCCGTCTTGGTTGTTTTTCTATCGATGCCTGTAAGTATGATTGTTTCAAAATTTAAACCGATGCAAGTGATGAAGGTGGGAGCCATTCTTACCTCCTTAGGGCTCATTGGATTTGGTATGAGTCAGGGATGGGTGATCGCTATTATTGCGATGACGTTGTTAACTTTAGGGGAGATATTAATTTTCCCGACAAACAGTCTATTGATTGATGAACTAGCGAGTGAACAGTTAAGAGGAACGTATTTTGGTGCCAGTCAGTTCCGGAAGCTTGGTAGTTTTCTAGGGCCCGTTCTCGGGGGATATTTATTTAATTATTTTGATGGCCCAACGATGTTTATGATTATATCGATCATTTCGTTAGGAAGTCTGTATTTTTTCACAATAGGAAATAGAGTGTATGCAAATGCCCATATAAAGGAAGTTTCTAACTTTAACTAGGAGATGAATAAAGATGAAGGTTTTATTGATTGGTGCAAATGGAACAATCGGCAGTGCGGTGCGTAAGGAATTAGAAGAAAATCATGAAATTATTTCAGCTGGAAGAACAGGTGCGGATGTTACGGTAGACATTACTTCTCCAGAAAGCATCCAAGCGATGTTTGAGAAAGTAGGAAAAGTGGATGCCGTTATTAATGCATCGGGAGCGACTTACTTCGGTTCACTTGAAGAAATGACACCTGAAAACAATGAAATCTCTATTATGAGTAAGCTTAAAGGACAAGTGAATTTAGTATTAATAGGACATTCATATGTTAATGATAATGGTAGCTTTACATTGACGACGGGAGTGATTATGGATGACCCGATATTGACTGGAGCTTCAGCAGCGATGGCAAGTGGAGCGGTTAAAGCGTTTGTACAATCGGCAGCGATCGAAATGCCACGCGGAATTCGAATTAATAATGTGAGTCCAAACGTATTAATCGAGTCAATGGAAAAGTACGGTCCATACTTCCCAGGCTTTGACCCAGTCCCTGCTAGTCGAGTGGCACTTGCTTATCGAAAAAGTGTAGAAGGTGGGCAAACAGGGCAGACTTACCGAATTTATTAATCTTGTAGAATTAGTATAATGGCTATCCTAAAATAAGGGTAGCCATTTCGTATTAGTGAGCCAATCTTGTTCAAAAATTACTCTGCGCATAAAATGAAACTATTTAATGACTGTACATCTTCATTTGTCACATTCATGAGTTCATAATAGCTGTAAATAAGCGTTTGAATCATTGGGGGTACATGAATAAATTCGTTTCGAATGGTATTGGCATAACTCTTTTCCCAATGTCCGTCCTGTAAATACGAGGCATCCACGATATCTTGACGGACGATTTGAAAACCTGCCTCATTGAGTAACTTGATCATTTGTTCTTTATGAAATAAGTTCTGAATATTTCCGTCATTATTTACAAAGTTTGAGTACAGGCCGAGGATAGAAGCAGCACAGAAATGGGCTCGTTGAGAGAGATGAGTAAAGTCAAGGTCCCACTCTGCAATACATACGTACTTCGTCATCTTACGTAACTTTTTAAAATAACGGTGTAAATCTTCTTTTGACTTGAAATACCAAGAACTATGAGATAATACGGCCATATCAAATTTTTCAGTAGATTGGAACATGTCAAAATCCGTATTAAAATGGAAGGTAATTCGCTCTCCCAGTGCAGAACTTCTGATAATATCTGTTGCCTGTCCTAACGTTAACGGAGCTCCATAATCACGACTGGCAATATCAATGCCAATCACTTTCCCCGTTTCTCCGACTGCATCTGCTAATGCTACAGTTGTATCTCCTTGTCCACAGCCAATTTCTAATACTTTCATCCCTATTTTTATGCCAAATGCTTCTACTAAATCCATGCGGTGTTGCAGTTGCACTTTCTGTATTTCATCTGTTTCAAACAGTTTGTATGTAGATATAAAGGTTGTTGTTTTCTCATTCAGCTCGAATGAAGTCATTGTCAGACCTCCACTAATTTTTTCGCTTAGCTTAGCTAAGCTTTTCTTTTCTTACTTTAAATGTCTTACTACAGCTTGTTTTAAATAGGTATATTGCGCTTCATTCGACTTAGAAATTCTTATTTCTATAAAACTAGTTTCATTATTATACAATCTTCCTTTGAAGTCAACGCACCTAGCAAAAGCAAACCATTAAATAAAAGGAATGGAAATTAATCGAGCAAATCGTTAAAATATTTTTAATAGATGATTATTGAGGAGACGTTCAAATGCTTGATGTAAGAAGCTTAACCTTGGATAAAACTAAGCGTATCATAGTCACATCCGATATACATGCGAATCTAGAACTTTTTAAGAAGCTATTAAACAAAGTTAACTTCACTGAAGATGACTATTTATTTATCAACGGAGATCTTTGTGAAAAAGGACCGAACAGTTTAGAAGTGGTGGAATATGTCCGCAATCTCATGACCGTTAACCAAAATGTATTTCTGACAAAAGGAAATTGTGATGTGGTCTTTCGTTATGTATTTAATAACTTACAAGGAATTATTCCATATATGAAGAGGCAACCTTACTCCATTTTAAATGAAATGATTAACATTTACGGGAAAACAATAGATGATTTTGCAGATTTAAAGGAGTTGTCTAAATTTTACCGAGAGAATTTCGGAGAGCTTATTGATTGGTTAGAATCATTGCCAAATGCGTATGAAACCGAAGACTTTATTATTGTCCATGCTGCATTAGAGAATATAAACGATTGGAAAGAAACGAAAGACGAATACTCCCTGTATACATACGCATTTGGGGAAAGTGAACATCAGGCTAATAAAAACGTGATTGTTGGTCACTGGCCAGTGGTTAACTACCGCGCAACAGATATTAGCTCGCATAATCCATTAATTGACTTGAATAAAAGAATCATATCGATTGACGGTGGGAATCAAATTAAACCAGATGGGCAATTGAATGCCCTAATTTTTGAAAACGGAGAGTACTCCTTTACCTTTGTAGATGAGTTGACAAAGGAAATGATGATTCCTGAAGATTTTGAAGATACAACAGGTAGAAAGGGAACCGTCACTTACCCTAATTATGAAATTAACATACTTGAGAGAGAAAAGTTTTTTACCCTTTGTGAAAATAAGAATCTAGCAATTAAACAATGGATTAAAAATGAGTATTTGTCAGAAGAGGGAGAAAAGGTTGTATGTAAAGATGATTTAAGCACGACCTTCTTATCGGTTAGTAAAGGTGAACGAGTAAAAGTGGTGGATGATCAGTGTGAGGGGTATACATTGGTTAAAAAACAAACGGGAGAGATTGGGTGGGTGCCAAAAATGTAGCTGCTCTTCTAAAATTAATAGAATAGAAGAATGGGGCTGTCCTCAAAAATGATGACATTTTGGACAGCTCCATCAATCGAATTAAGTAGTCGCAAACTCTACCAAAGATTTAGACATACTATTGATTTCTTCCATCGAAGCATTTAACTGCTCAGTTAGGGCTGCTTGAGATTGAGTGAGAGAAGTCATATTGCTAATATGGCCTAGTATCTCCTCAATCAAATCCTTCATTTCGTTTAAACTTTTTTCGATATTACCTGTAGCATCTGCACTATGAACAGCTAGCTTTCTAACTTCTTCTGCAACGACACCAAATCCTCGACCTTGTTCTCCAGCTCGAGCCGCTTCAATTGAAGCATTTAAACCAAGGAGATTCGTTTGTTCAGCGATTTCTCTAATAAAGTTTGAAATCGTTTTTGTTTCTTCTGTACTCTTCTTAGCTTGGTTAGCGGCTATGGTCGATTGTTCTTGAGCACTAGCTAAATCTTGTGCCTGTAGAGTAACAGACTCAATTCCCGCCACCATTTCGCTAATAGAGTTTGAAAGTTGTTTCATTTGCTCATTCATTACCATGGAAACTTCTTCTTTACGTTTCTCAAGAGTAATATCACGAATCGTACCAGCTACTCGAAGTGGCGCACCGTTTCGATCACGAATGGTTTCTCCACCTGCATGGAACCAACGATATTCCCCATTTTTCAATTGTAATCGATAGTCTACATCAAAAGGTGTTCTACCTGTATGGTCATTTAAATGGTCAGCAAAACATTGCAATGCAAACTCTTTATCTTCTGGGTGAAGTCTGTCACTCCAACTACTAAGTACATTTGGAAAATCCTTTTCATTTTCGAATCCTAGTGTTTTCCTAAACTGAGGTGACCACCAAAATTCATTGTTCGGATTAACAGGATCACCAGCCACCACCGTCATATCCCATGGTGCTTCGACTAGTGCACGATTAATTAAATCATATCTAACGATGAATGCTTGTAACTCATCTTCTTTTAATTTCTTTTCGTGAATGTCAAATAAAGCTCCAACCACTCTTAATGGAACTCCGTTTTTGTCTCGTGATGTTGTTCCAGTTGCACGGAACCAGCGGTACTCCCCATTTTTAAGGCGAAGGCGATACTCAATATCATAAGGAGTTCTCCCTGAATGGTCTGTTAAGTGATTTGCAAAGGCTTCTAGGGCCCAACCTTGATCTTCCGGATGAAGCTTTGACGCCCAGCTGTCTAAAACATTTGGAAAATCATTTTCATCACGATAGCCAAGCATCCTTCTTAATTCATTCGACCACTTGAATTCGTTGTTTGGATTAACAGGATCTCCTGCAATGACATTCATATCCCATAGGCCTACTTGGATCGCTTCAGTTACTAAATGTAAGCGAACATCTGAATCACTTGCTGACTTTCTTAACAATTCAAAAGCCAAATTCACATTTTGTACAATTTCCTTTGCCTCCGGAGAATCTATGTTGGAGCCAGACAGAGATGCGAAAAGGTTACTCTGTTCCATTGACTTTACTAGATTCCTACTTTCCTCTAAAAGTAGATTTAGCTCCTTTGGACTAGCCGTTTTAAAAAACATCGAATCATCCCCTCCGAAAAATTAAAAACCATTCCAACTGTTTACAAGTTAAAAAATAGTAAAATAGTAATATCTTGTACTTTGGTATTAAGACCAAAATACTCATATAAATAATACTATTGAACTAGAAAAATGGAAATACGTTTATAAAAATTTGTATTTTTGTCATAATATGGTGTATATATTTGGGTTCGTGCTTTATTCATTGAAGTAATGTGTAAGAGGAACAAACAAGTACCTTTTTAATACTTCTTTTAATTTTTCTACTAATATAGGAGGTTTTTCTCTCTTGACCTTAATAGAATAATCATTCAAAGGAACTATTCATCAGTGAAACATTAGTCACTAATTCCTGTTTTTATTATTTTTGAATTATTTAGTGGTAAAATGTGCTAAAATCAACAATTGTTGGAACTATTTAAATGTTGTTTAACTTAATAAAGAGGATATTAGGAGTGGAGGAATAATGAATATAGGAATGAAGAAACTTAGAAAAGGTATCGTAATGTCAACCGTCTTAGCATGTAGTCTTATCTTTGGTTCAACCGTTGCTGGAGCAGAAAGCAATGTTACTAATAGCAAGGAAACTCAGAGTTTTACACAAGCTGCTTCCACGGTTTCAAAAAAAGGAGTTCTTACTTTTCCAAAGAAATACAGCATGAAGAAAGTAACTAGTGAATTAAAACCAGAAGCTGCGAAACTAATGAAAATCTATGCAGAATCACTAAGAACAGGTAAAACTAAACCTTTTCATACGTATGTTAATAAACATGTTGCGGAAAAATCAGACGATAATTGGCTGATTGGACGCAAATATGTAAGAGATGGCTATAGTGATAAAGTAAAAGGCATGAGAAAAGCCAATTCAAAAGATACCCTCTCCACTTACTCCAAGGAAGTTAAGAAAGTAACGACTTCTAAAGTGAAAACTAGCCATACGTATAAAGGATCAGGCTTTGCTACATTTCAGTACGATTTTCAGCCAGCAAACTTCAATGCGTTTGGAACCGTAACAGTACAATTTAAATTTACTCAATTGAAGAATGGGAAATATGTTTTGGAGAATGTTTATTTCGTATATTAAGATATATAACTTGATGCGCTAGCCTAAACGGTTAAGCGCTTATATTTTGAGTCCTATAACGAAACAAATTTCATTCCTAAATATATTAATAACTAGCCTGTAGACTTGGATAATTACATGTTCTACAGGCTTTTTTATGTCTAATTGAATAAAGGAAAAGTTTGACAGATACATAACTCGGTATTATATTACTCTTAAAGGTAATAAAATTTCTTTAAAAAGTAAAGGGGTGTTTTCGTGGATAACATTAAACTTAATGTCGAGTTGTTACGACAAAAAGTAAAAAATCTAACGGTAGCGGCTGCTTCTGTAGGTCTTCGCCCAGCAACAGTTTCAAATTTATGTACCGGAAAAATTCCTTTAGGAAGAGCGGAGGTTCGTACCCTTGTGGCACTTGCAGATTTAGCTGAGGTTTCGGTTGATGACTTGATCCTTCGAGGAGATGAAACGGAAATGATTGAAACGGGAATTAAGGTGATTGATTTGTTTGCACCATTAACTCGAGGGGGAATGATTGGTCTTGTTGCAAGACCTGGAATGGGACAGTTAGTCATGTTAGGAGAGATACTTCATCGATTGAACCAACAAGGTTGTGTGACGATGTTTATTAAACCAACGGATTTGGTACCTGGTATTGAAGACGTGTTATCGGAAAGTCAGCATATATGCCAGACTTCAAATGAAGTATTTGAATTAATAACAGGTTTACAAGATAAAAATAACCTCATTCTTGCTGCTGATCGACAGAACGTGATTAACGGTGAAATCTACACTTTATTAGAACAGCTTAATGATGTAGGAGTGCCCACTGTTACTACTCTATTAGTAGATTTAAGAGGGGATGCTGTGGATGATGTGGAGCCTTATGGTCCGCTAGACACGCTTTGGGAGTTTGACGCTGAACTTATTTCTCGAAGAATGTATCCTGCCATACATCCCGTCTACTCTACCTCTGTTCTCCTAGAGGGAGCGCAGTTGGAAAAAGAACATATGCATACACAGCAACAAGCCAGAAAGTTCCTTCGCCGTTATCGTGAGCTGAGATTCTTAGGTAGCACATATGGTATGGATAAAATGCCTACAACGGATCAAGACATTTATCACCGAGGGTTACGTTTGGAAGCTTATTTGACGCAACCATTTTTGACAACGGAGGCTTTCACAAATAAGAAAGGTGAAACAGTTTCTTTATCAGAGACGTTAGAAGACGTGAAGCGAATTCTAAAGGGAGAGGTCGACCAAATCCCTGTTGATGCATTTTATCAAACGGGTAGTATAGCTGGATTATAGCAAGTTTATAAAATTGTCTATACAATAGTATCTTCCAAAATAGAAATGGAGAGGTCAAAATGAATACTATTCAATCTCAATCAGGATTTTTAGAAATAAACGGAACAGATCTATACTATGAAATAAAAGGAACAGGATATCCACTTCTAATGATACATGGGAACCCACTTGATTGTAGAATGTGGGAACCTCAATTTAACGAGTTTTCAAAACATTTTCAAGTGATCCGTTTTGATTTAGCGGGTTTTGGTCAGTCGGGTGTACATCATCATGATTTTTCCTTGATTGAAGACATTAAAAGATTATTAGATTCCTTGGAAATTAAACAGACGAACATCCTTGGGTTCTCTGTTGGTGGAATGTTAAGCATGGATTTCTCAATACTTTATCCGGAAATGGTCAATAAATTAATCGTGGCCTCAACGGGTTTGTTAGGCTGGAGTGAATTCTCACTTGAAAGACAAAAGTTCAATGAGGAATTAAATCTTGCTTCTAATACTCGAGATCAGAATTTAGTGATTCAATTAATGACAGAGGGGTGGGTGGCAGGTCCGTTTAGAGAGTTAGACGAAGTGGAGCAAGGAGTCCCATCCATATTTGTTGAAATGGTGCGGAATAACTTCTCAAAAGAGAAAGGAAAAGGAAGCATGATCCTTCCTACAACTAAAACAATAGACCTTGTTAGTGAGATAAAAGCTCCAACACTAATCATCACTCCAGAAATGGACTTCCCAGAATTTATAGCTATCGCAAATTATCTAAATAAAAAGATTATCGATTCTACCATCGTTCACATACCCGGGACTGCACATATGATTAATATGGAAAAGCCGGTGGACTTTAATCAGAGGGTGATTGAATTTTTAAGTTAGTATAGCTAGTCCTAAACATATTCAAATGGCTGGCAAGGAACTGTTAAAGTGCCAGCCATTATCGTTCTCCTCATCTAGTAATCTAACTTCTCAAAACTACGAATATCTTCTACAAAAATAAAATAATCACCAAATTCTTTTTGCGTGACCACAATCCTCTCCGTTAAGTCCTCTGTACGGAAAACAAACTCCTTCACACCAATAAATTCGGATTCAGAAACTAGGTAGAAGAATTGTCCTTTTTTATATTTCTTTTTAAAAGCTTTCCTCAGTTTAAACTTCTTCATCATTACCTCTAAATATATGATTTCAGGTTGAATATGATATTGAGTTTATCAAAGCTACCTTAAGCAAGCAAATTTTTATCCAATATTTTCATAAAAGTTCATTGACGAAATCTGTCGGAATGACATAATGAAGAAAACGATTAATTTTTTGAATTGGTTTTAAAAAGATGATTGGGAAAGAGAAGATGCGAGCAATTGAGTTGAAGGATGATGGGAAAAGTACGGAATCGTTTGAAAAACAAATTAAGAATCATTAACTGTTTTTCTCTTCCATTGGTTGTCCGTAATTTCTTTGAAGGAGGGGTTTAGAGTGGCATTATTTTTAAAAAAAAGACACGATTTTACTATCCCTGAAGGGGGTATAAGTTCTGTTGAAACAATTCAAATAGGAGGAATGGAGCAAACCATCCTTTTACAAGGGGAAAAACAAACGAATCCCGTTCTTTTAGTGGTTCACGGTGGACCAACGATGCCTCTTCCGGGAGTTTCATCAAGGGGGCGAGACTATACAATTGTGACTAATGTGAAGGAATTGGTTAAACACTTTATCGTTGTGTTTTGGGATCAGCGCGGAACAGGAAGATCCTATCAAAAAGATATACTTCCTCATACGATGACGATTGACCAGTTTGTTTCCGATGCGAATGAACTGACAGATTATTTGCGGACACGTTTTAATCAACCGAAAATCTTTCTTGCAGCCCATTCGTGGGGTACAACGGTAAGTTTAGAACTTGTCTCGAAATATCCGGAGAAATTTTATTCTTATGTAGGGTTATCCCAAATTGTTAGCTGGACTGAGAACGACCGATTAGCCCTCCGTTGGATAAAAGAAGAAGCAAAACGCAGAGGTCATACAAAAGCGCTAGGAGAGCTAAATTCCATAGGTGAACCGCCATTTGTAGAAAGCTTTAAGCAGTGGGGGATTTTAAGAAAATGGCAACGAAAGTTTAATACATTGATTTATACAGATGATCAGATTAAGCACCCTGGATTATTAGGGGTTTCCAAACCGATGTTTCAATCAGATGATTATACATTTAAAGACATTTTGAATTCCTATTATTATGGTTTTAAGCTTATCTATACACAAAATTTTATCGAAGAACTGGCTGAAAGAAATTTTATGGAAACAGTCAAAGAACTTCCTATTCCTATAACACTAATTCATGGCAAAAAGGATTTCCACGTCCACGGCATCTTGGCAGAACAATTATTAAATCAACTATATGCGAGCCAAGGGAAACAATTTGTTTGGGTAGAGAAATCGGCTCATTTATTCCATCCAGATGATACGAGATTAATAGAACAATATTTAATAAATGAATTAAGACATATAAAAAAAACCGAAACTCTAGAGGAGAAGGGATTATAAGATAAAAGGAAAAATAAATGTTTATGAAGGCATTAGTAGGAGGAAAGCTCATTTCTAAAGAGCCACTAAACCAAATGATGAATGGAATAAACTAACTGTAGGCCCAGAAAGTTATCTTTCTGGGTTGTTATACTTGGTAAAAATGTATAGGTTTTCTAAGTTTTAAATCTCTTTTAAATAGTCCGAAGTTCTTATGGCCCAATCCGTATATCTTTTACCTAAAAGTTCTTTACTCAAGTATGTTGAAACTTCAATATAGGTTTTTAAATCATTTTCAGGTATTTTTAATAATATGGAAAATAGATGTAAATTTGTACTATGAGAATGTTCATTGAGAATGGTATCGACCAATTCTTTTCCTTTTTCTGTTAGGCTAATCTCTCTAACTCGAGCATCCTCGTGTATTCCGATTGTCACTATGTTTAAGTCGCTTAATTTTAAAAGTTGTCTATATGTGTTAGACAGATTTGTGAGAGTAATCTCCTTAATTTCGGACATCGTCATTTTTTTATCAAAGGAAAGAATCCATAGAATTTTAAAGGTAGGGTAGGTTAATCCGTAAAGATTTTTAAGTCTAATCCTAATGTCCTCTTCAATCACTGTATTAAGACCTCGTAAAAAGGTGAACACTAAATGACCTTTTGAGTATAGCTCTTTCTCTTGTTTCACTAGTACTCCCTCCCGAGTAAATAAAATACATGTACATTATTTCCTTTAAATCCCAAATCATTCTTCTTCTGTCAACTAATTTTAAGATTTGGTTCATATTTAGGATTTTTTTCCTATTTCTATGTATATCCATTTCGGGAAAAGGGGAATATACAAGTACATATTTGCGAGCGCAAACATTCATGTTCCGTGCGGCAGGAAGGGATTCTATATGAAAAATAAAACGATTCCTTTTATGGTTTTGGCGATTCTACATATCATCTTATTTTTCTATACCTTTTATAAAAACAAGCAAAAAACGCTCGCAGTACTGTTCTTCGGTATAGGTCTTAGTTATGTGTTTGAATATTTTGTCCTCAATCTATTTAAGATGTATACCTATTATCCGAAAGTGTCTAAAAATCGCTGGATTGACTCCGTCTTTGGCGCGGTACTATCTCAATCAGTATTTGTTCCTATTGCAGGGACTTTCTTAGTTCTTTTTAACTTAAGTTGGAAATGGAAAATGGGCTTTACATTATTCTACGGAATCGTGGAGCAACTTTTTATTAGATGGAAAGTCTTTAGGAACAATTGGTGGAAGACAGCCTATACCATAACAGCCATGCCCATTTTTTTTTACTTAGTAAAAAAATGGTGGGTTAGTATCCAGAATGGAGGCAAACTTAATAAAAATTTTGCCTTGTTTCTTTTCTATTGGGTCAATTATACAAATATCTTATTTCTCCCTTTAGCCCTATTTAGAAAGTACTTTTTCCACATTGGTTTTCTGAAAGATCGGTACTGGGAGCACTTTGTATTAATACCCATTTATACATTCGTAACATCAGTAGGAGCAACCATTAATACTTTTGTGAGTAATAGAAAAAAACCGATTGTCCTATTGTTATTACATTTATTTGATCAGTTGTTATTTAAATTAAAAATCATTCAACCCAATAACAAAATCTATCTATATATGTTGATGCCTGTGCATTTGCTTGTGTTATATATGGGTGTTCTTTATAGACGTTTAATGGCAAATATCTAATGGTGAACATTGAAATACTCTCAGCCCTTAACATAAAAGCCAACTAGAAACCCTAAGGACATTAACCTTAGGGTATTTTAAATGATGGATTTTTTGTAATGGTAAACAATTACTAAATTTTTCTAAAAAAAGCAGTTGACAATATAGGGTACAGGGGTATAGTATAAAAATGTAAGTTAAAGATAAATTTGGAAGGGGGGGTATTAGTAAAAAATCATAAGTGTAAATTTTATATTTTTTTACCATTTTATATACCCTACGGCGGTATAGTAAGCAAAATGCACATTTCTTAAAATTCCAGAGGAGGAAATAGCAAATGAAACAAATGAAAATAAATATAAACGGTATGTCGTGTGGTAGTTGCGTTAGGAAAATTGAGGGTAGTTTGCAGCAACTGAATGGTGTGGAACATGTTGAGGTTCAGTTACAAGAGAAAAAAGCTGTAATTGAATTTAGTCCAGATTTAGTGGACGAACAGAAAATTATTAATAATATTACAGAACTAGGGTATAAAGTTTTAACTAAATAATGTGTAAAGGGAGAGAGAAACATGAATAACGGTTTGTTTATTGCTGGAAGAATTCTCATGGGAGCCGTTTTTGCCTATATGGGATTTTATAAAATTATAAATTGGGGAGCAACAACAGCTTGGATGGATATGAAAGGATTACCGTTCATTTCTTTCCTATTAGTAATCGCAATTGTGATTGAGCTAGGAGGAGGAATTTTACTCATCTTAGGTTACAAGACAAAAATAATAGCAACCATCATTGCCTTGTTTTTAATTCCAACTACTTTTATTTTCCACAACTTCTGGGCTTTACCACCGGAAATGAAAGCAAGTGAGTTTTTAAGCTTTTTACAAAATATCACGATCATTGGTGGATTACTTGTAGTATCAACAGGATTGGTAAATAAGGAAGTAAGCCGCGGCTAGTTTGTTTTGTTCTTTTACGCCCCCCGGAGTTTAAAGACAATTTCAGGTACTAGTGCGTTCACTTTATATTATCTCTATTGATATGTGAGTATTCGGTCATTAACTTAGGAAATCGTGTATTTTTTACAGCTAAAACTCACATACTTTAAAAGATATTCCCTGTAATATCATGGTTGATGAGAAATAACCTATCCTGACTATGAGGTGATTACGCGTGAGTTATAAAGATCATTTAGATCCACATTCTCAACTGTTTCACCATAATTGGACCAGACGTAAGAGAGCTAGCTCCCAAGTTAACGGACATACGATGCGTTCGCAGTCTGTTATCATTGCTAGAAGTAATGCGAAGGCTCACAGGATGTTCTAAGGTATTTCGAATAGACCGAATCAGGAAGAAGACTCTTTTGGGTCTTCTTTCTGTTTGTAAAATAGAAATCAACTAAGGTCTGTATGGGCACCATCTATAACTGATACTACTGTGCAAACTGAATGATTTACCCAATAACCAATCCTGAAATAACCTTAATTTCAAAATCCCATCTCAACTAATTCATCAAAATATAGTTCCTCAAACTTATGATTCAAAATTCCATAGTAATAGGCAACGGGTTTTCTAACGCTCTCACCAGATTTTATTTTACTAATCAGCTGTTTAAAAGACTTTATTGATACTTCTAGCATTTGACCACTTTCTTTCTCTCGGTTATTGCGATAAGCAGCAATTTTTGTCATATGCCAGTATTCTTCAATAACTCTTGCTTCTGGGTAAAAATACTTCACCAACTCTACAAAAGGCTGTGGCACTTGGTCACTGGTAAATGTGTAATCCAAATTATTCGCTTGCGTCACAATTAACGATGCGTCTTTACGTTTGTTGTTGTTTTCTTTTTTAGTTTTAGAAAGATCAAAAGCTTCTTTAGGGTGGTTCATTTTTTCCTCTTTAGGTGGTTCATTTGTTGGAAAACGGTTAAAAATATAGAGATTGCTGGTTTGGGAACCGTTTTTACGTTCGGTTTCATGTACTGTAATAATCCCTAGTTCCTTTGCTTTTATAATCATTCGTTTAAAAGTAGAGCGGGAGATGCCGTTGCCTTCATATTCCGTATGTATCGCTTTTAAAATGGTACCAATTTTCGCGTTGCAAACTCCAGGAATTTTAGCCGAATAACGAATTAATCTTTTTAAGCCAACGATTTCACTTTTAGAAAATTCATGGCCAAGCTCAAGAAACCACCTCTCCATATGGTGATTAAATTCTTTCAAATCGCAAAAAGAAGAAAACTTTTCAAATTGTTCAATGTTTCCAGATTTCATGTTCATCACATGCACCATCCCTTCATATATGTTATATAGATTTTTGGCAAAATCGGACATGGTGGTGTCAGAACAATTGTGGCAATTATGTGAAAATTAATTCAGACTTTAGTACAATAGAAAAAGGAAGGAGAGATCATATGACAACAACCTATAAAACAAGAATAGAAGTTCCTGAAAATGAAAAGTGGAATTTAGAAGATTTGTACTCTGATTTAAGCAAGTGGGAAGAGGACTTACAGGCGATTGAAAAAATGGCTGAGGAACAAAAGAAGTTCGATGGTGAAATAAAGGACGGTAAAAAATTATACCAATATTTAAAACAAGGAGAGGAGTTATCCTACAAGTTTAACCATGTGTTCGCCTATGCGATGTTAAAAGTGGATGAAGACACTAGAGAAACTTCTTCTCAATCGCTACTGGACCGAGCGAAAAGCTTAAGCGTAAAGGTTAGCTCTGCAACATCCTTTTTTATGCCGTTTTTATTAAGCTTAGATGAAGAGACGTTAAAAGGTTACATAGAGGAAGAAGAGGGCTTGAAATATTTTGAGGAAGATTTGTTTGAATCTTTCCGCTACAAAGCTCACGTACTTAGCAAGGAGCAAGAAGAAATTATCTCTCAACTTGGGGAAGCACTATCATCTCCTAGTAACACATTTGGAATGATAAACAATGCCGACATTAAGTTTGGTGAGGTTACGGATGAAAATGGGGAAAAGGTTGAACTTACAAGAGGAATGTATTCAAAGCTAATTGAGGATGAAGACCGTGAGAAACGGAAAGAAGCCTATAAAGCTTATTACAAGCCATATGTACAATTGAAGAATTCCATTGCATCGACCTTGTCAGCTGCTATTAAAAATAATGTAACGATTTCCAAATTACGAAAGTATCCTTCCGCTTTAGAAAAAGCATTATTCGGAGATAATGTTCCAAAAGAAGTTTATGAGAATCTGATTCAAGCAACGAAGGACAATATTGCATCACTACATCAATATTCAAAAATTCGTAAAGAAAAGCTTCAGCTTGAGGAACTGCGTCAATATGATATGAATGTTCCATTAGTTAGCGGAGTGAAACCAGAGATTTCGTATGAGCAAGCTTATGAAACGATGCTAAAGGCTCTAGCACCACTAGGGGAAGACTACGTAGAAATTTTAAGAGAATTCCGTGACTCCAGGTATATTGATGTACGAGAAACACCAGGAAAGCGTTCCGGTGCATACAACTTAGGCGTGTATGGAGTCCATCCTTATATCCTGCTAAACCATCGTGACAACCTAGACAGCTTATTTACACTTGCTCATGAATGTGGCCATGGGGTACACAGCAAGTTAAGCTCCCAGCATCAACCGCAAATTACGGCTCGCTATAGCATTTTTGTAGCGGAGGTAGCTTCTACCGTAAATGAGGTATTATTAATCAATTATCTGTTAAAAAACGAACAAGATGAAAAAGTTCGTAAGCACCTGTTGAACCATTTTATCGACCAGTTCAGAGGAACGTTCTTTACTCAAGTGATGTTTGCTGAGTTTGAAAAGCTTACACATGAAAAAGCAGAAAACAATCAGCCATTAAATGTGGAAGTATTTAACGAAACATATGAGACGCTATTTAAGGAGTATTACGGGGATGAGCTCGTGTTAGATGAGGAAGTCAAATATGGCTGGTCACGCATTCCGCATTTCTATCGTCCATTCTATGTGTATAAGTACGCAACAGGGTTTGCTTCAGCCATTCACATTGCGACGAACATTCTAGATGGAGATGAAGAAACACTTACTTCCTATTTAGAATTCCTGAAAAGTGGAAGTTCAGATTACCCATTAGAGCTATTAAAGAAAACAGGGGTAGACTTAACCACACCAGAACCGATTGCTAATTCCTTGAAAAAGTTTGCTGAGCTTGTTGAGGAGTTTTCTAAACTATAAAAAGGAATCCACCATCTTTCATTTGATGGTGGATTTTTACGTAATTTAACTAGTTCCCATATTTGTCGTCTCTTACCGGTATTCCATGCTCTTTCGGATGATTAAAGTAATCCTCATAAGGTAAGGAATCCACCACTTCAAACTCTTTCGTATCTGGGTTATATTCAAAAATCACCAATTGTTCCCAGCCGCTGGCAAAACCAGTATCAATCACACCAATTCGATTAGGTGCAATTTGAACCACCTTGCCGCCTTGATTGTTAACATCCACATTAGCAGGAGGTAAAATCTGTGGTTCTTCATTTGAGTTCAAGTTGAAAGCAATGACCATTAAGCATATTAAAATACCACTTAATATGACTTTTAAAAACAAATCATTTTTCATATTTTCTCCCGCCTTTATGTATTAATCTTTAAAAACATCCTTTAAGTACTGAATAAACTCATCTAATTCATAGGTTTGATACGCTACCCCTTTTTGATCAAAAACAAAGTAAACAGGGAATTTTTCTATTGGTAATTCTGGATAATATTCATGAAGCCCATCATTCTCATGAAAAATATGACCTGTACGATACATTGGTGAAGACTTTAAGAAAAAAGGAGAAACTTTTTCATCTATCTTTTGTATCAATTCATAGTCATTCACTATCGATAGAGTAGAAATGGTATTGTCCGTTTTAGGTAATATATTTTCAAATGCGGTTCCTACCTTAGATTCAAAGAAGGAGATAAACTCTTTTTTATTATTTGTGTTCAGCACGATTTTTTCCTGGTCTAAAAGAACAAAGGTCGGTATAGACTCTATATTTAATTCTGGGAAATCTTCTCGTACTTTTTCTATAGATTGGGTGCCCATACTTCCCATCATTAACACCTTCCCGGCAATATGAGGAGGGAGATGGATTGAGTTTGATCCATTTTCAGTATCAATAATTAAAAGACCGTAGCCATCGTCAGAAGGAGAGAGCCATCTTTGATAGGAGGTTTTTTGCTCGATGTCGACCGCTACACGATAAGTAGCTTCTCCTTTGTCCTTCCACTTAGCTTGAATCGACAATTCTAAAGTAGCAGGATAAACAGGCAATTTCATTTGGTTATCCTCAACCTTAGATTCCAAATAAGGTAAATAGTAACTTTTGGCGTTTGTCATCTCAATGACAAGTTCATCTGGTTCATCTTTCTCTGAAAACTGGACGACTAAATCGTTAAAAGGTTCTACTAATGTTTTCACAGGTTTGGTTTTGATTTTCTGTTTATTTCCGTTATGCCAGCTAAAAGACTGATAGACTGCTGGGACATTCTTCTCTCCAACAAAAACGGTTGGTAGAGGGGGCTTTTCTTCATTTTTAACCTTCTGCATGTCTACGATAACCATAGATATTAAGATTACTAACATTCCAACTGCAGATAGGATATATTTTTTCTTCAAGGTGAATCCTCCTAGATATAAATCTAATTGAATTTTACCATGTATTTTGAAAAAAAGGGCTAATATTCCAACATATCATAGCTTGCTAAAATAACCGTTGTCTAATTGTGTCGGAAAATGTAATATTTAATTAGGATGGTGGTATGTTTGGATCTAATCAAACACTTACTTTTTAATTATTCTATTTTATTAGTTTGCTTTTTTATTTTTCATATTTGGGCGGAACGTTTAGGATTTGGAACCTCTAGAATGCTTTGGTTTTATGGACTTTTTGTAGCCTTACTAGCCTGCTTTCTTTTTGCTCTTCCTTATCATCATGATACCTTTCGTTTTGATTTACGAGTGATACCCATATTGATTGCTGGACTTTATCATGGAATGGGTCCCATCTTTGTCGTATTCGCTATTTTTTTTCGGGGACTTCTTGAAATCGGTGACGGGTTTTATGTAACGATTCTTGTATTTGGACCTCTTGGAGTCATACTTTGGTACCTTCATCCGAAATTTAAACGTTTCTCTACCGGAAAGAAATACATTTGGGGGATGGGTCTTGCTTTTAGTACGAATTTGACCGCACTTTTATTAATGGGGTATTTGGGTAATCGTGTGGACAGTGTGACTGTATGGATTGCTTATATCATTATTCCTACATTAGGGATGGGGTTAATCACTTATTTACTTGAATTTATTCTGCAAAATAAAGTGCTAAGAGATATAGCTATCAAGTCAAAAAAGCTAGAAGCGGTTGAACATATGGGGGCCGCCATTTCTCATGAGGTTCGAAACCCATTGACATCAGCAAAAGGTTTTTTTCAGCTTATTCAGGAGCAAGAGAATCTATCGGATAAAACAAGAGAGTACGCGTTTATTGGAATTAGCGAACTCAATCAAGCGGAAAGAGTGATAAAAGACTACCTGACTTTTTCAAAGCCCACATTAAATAAGATGGAACAAATAGAGGTTTCAAAGGAATTAGATCTTATTTTATCGATCCTCCAGCCTTTAGCCAATCAATCTTCCGTTGAAATAGTTACCTATTATGAAGACAAGGGGATGTTACTGGGAGATCGAACGAAATTCCATCAATGTTTCATTAATGTCATTAAAAATGCGATTGAATCGATGCCGAACGGTGGTATAGTTACCATCCGCACTAACACATTTGAGAAAAATGTCTCCATTATGATTGAAGATGAAGGAATAGGCATGACAAAAGAGCAGCTTGAAAGGCTTGGGGAGCCTTATTACTCAACGAAGGATTACAAAGGAACAGGACTTGGAATGATGGTCGTGTACAGTATTGTTAAAGCGATGAAAGGCCAGATTAAGGTTCATAGTGAACTTGGAATGGGTACAACCTGTGAGTTTCATTTTCCAACCGAGAATAAAAATTAGTAAAAGGAGCTTTGTAGACAAAAACAAGCTCCTTTTATTTTATTCTTTTTCAAATAGATTGATTTGTAGTTCTTCTAGAATATCAATTGCATCCTTTGTTGGGAGTTTAGGAAGTTTAAATTCATACTCGATCACTTCTTTTATTTCTTGATACGATTTTAATATCGTTACATCGGACTCCCCGTTATCATGACGGATAGTAAGTGTATTATTGGTTAAAGAGACACTTCTATTTTTATTCGTCTGATAAAGTTGGCATCTTAGAAGAGTCATAAATGGTGCTTTTTCTTGATTTGATTTTAAAATAATATCTGAAAAATCCTCTATTATGTATTCTTCTTTAGGGGTGAATTCCCATGTTTCTCCACTTTGTACACCATTCATGAAACGTTTGTATTGGTATACACCAGCTTTGATGCTAGGTGAAATTCTTATGACATCTTTTCCAAACACGGTTTCATGTGTAGGGTTGAACTCAAAATCAACTGGTTTGAAAAACGGAGCAGCTGCACCGCAGTCCACGTAATATTTAACCCCATCTATTAATACGACAATGGCCATATGCTGTTCACTGAGCATGACTAGATAACAATCAAATCCTACTTGTTTCAATAAGAGCAGTAGATTGGAATTCAACGTGAAACATGTTCCCCCAAACTGAAATTCACGATAGTTATGTACGAACATAGAAGGATTAACATGATTAATTTTACTTTTGTAATAGATAAGTTTACTAATATTTTCAAAAGGAAAAGTATTTAAGTGAGCGGAACAGATTTTTTCTAAATATTCGTAGGTAGGTAATTCAACGTCTAAATGTAATAGGTCTACATATTGCTTAAAGGGTTCAAGAAGTTTCAAGTTCATTCCTCCGGATACTGTTATTGCATAAATTTTACCAGAAATTAAGGGGAATTCCTTTCATATAATAGTCTAAGATTTTCTCAGACTTTTAGTGTAGTTTTTCCACACATGTTGAAAAGAACTTGTAACACTTATTAGTGAATGTTTTTGAATATAGATTCATATTCTTTAGTAAAAGGAAGGAGGCATGTGAATGAAAGAAAAACATTATGGTTATTCCTTCCCTCTACAGGAAAAAAGAACATGGAGAGCCTTTTTAGAAGAGGAGGAAGTCATTAAGTCGTGTGAGAGGTGTGGATGCATCTTACCAAAAGACTTAACAAAAGCGACCGAATACTCCATTTATGAACAAAGATTATTGTGTGCAATGTGTTCTATGCATGAGAGTTATTTATAAGTTAGTTAGAAATGCCAATGGTTCAAGGTGCCATTGGCATTTTTTTATTTTGGAAAATTAGCATCAGATTGTGCAGATTATTTTCTAGTGAATCAAAGGGCTTAACTCTTTTTTTGGTTATTACAGGAAAAAAACGATTGACATTAAACCAGGTTCAACCTTTATCCTTAAGATATAGGAAAAAATAAAGGAGTGGTTCAGATGTATCGATGGGATGGAGGCTTTATTATGGTGGATCCTGACAAGTTTGATGAAGGGGTTCAGTGGTATGAAGAAGTGTTTGGTTGGAAGTGTGTAGATAAAATCACTACATGGATGGGTAGAAAAGGTTTTATGAAGCTTCCAAGGACAGGAATGGTCACCATTAAGTCATTTGAAGGGGAATATGAACACTTCCTTTCACCTGAAACGGAGGGGAACGTTAAGCTAGTATTTGTCACCTATGACCTTAACGAGACACTTAGCTATTTAGCGAACAGAAAAATAAGCTCTACAGAAGTGCATGTGTTGCCAAATGGTCAAAGGTATTGTGATATTTTAGCATTTGACAATATGAAGTTAACCGTTGTTGAAGAACAAAGGCAGAATGATGAAAATGAGTATCCCCCTTCTGGTATCATAGGCTTTGGGAGTGTGAACACGATTATACCCGTCATGGATCCAAAGGTTTCTGCAGAGTGGTATGAAAAGCACCTTGGATTTGAATTAGTAGAGTTAGATGAAGAAAAAGGATTTGCCCATATGCGAACGGAGGATGCCTACGATAGAAATGTTTTAGGTGAACAGTTCTGGGATTACATATGGTTAATCAAGAGTACGGACAAATCGGTAGAAAAACCAAATGACAACAAGGCAAGAACCTATTATGATATCCGCCCGGAAGTATTCTTTGATGAATACAATCTATTAATTCAAAATGGAATCAAGCCTTCTGAAGTTGCAGGTGATCCTTTAAAGGGTTGGGGAGGGTTCCATTTCTATGATCCTGATCATAACCGTATAGACGTTTGGTCTTACCAAGCAAATTAAATTCGGATTGGTGGTATCATGCATCTTACTATACAGGAGTTTTCAAAAAGAACGGGGCTGCCTCCTAGCAAGCTGAGATTTTATGATAAAAAGAAACTTCTGCAGCCCTCCACTCGATTGGATAATGGCTACAGAGCTTATACTTATGACCAAATTCATCAAGCAAAGATGATTGATTCTTTAAGACAAGCTGATATTTCTATTGAGGATATTAAACAATACAATGAAGCTGATGAACATAAAAAGGAAAAAATGCTACACAGCTGGAAGAAAGATTTGGATAAAAGAGTGGAAGTGCTTGTAGCGGCTAGAAACTATGTAGGGGGAATCAAGGTCAATAACCCTCAGACCCTCTTACTTTCAAGGTGGGAGAAAGAAAAGCATTTCGTTTGGCAAAAGTTAGAAGTAGAAAGAAGTCCCCACCCTTTTCGAAACCATTTTATGTCGGCTAAGAATTTGTTAGAAAAACTAGGAGCAATCTGTTCAGAAGAGGTATATGTAATAAACGAGAGAATTACGAAGGATAATATTATAGGAGAGATAGGGTTTGAGGTAAACGGAAGCTTCCAGATGGAGGAAAAAGAAGGCTTTCGATACGAACGAGTTCCACCCATTTTGTTTGCCGTCGTAGAGAACTGTCAAGGAGACGATCCCTTTCATTGTTTTTCCTACATTCAATTGGTCAACCGCTACGGTTTTCAGCCCGCAGAAAACAAATTAGAGAGATATTCTGAAATGAGTTCAGAAACGTTTGATTTTTTAATACCTTTGGTTATGTGAAGTCCCTTTCAGAAAGGGACTTTTGTCTATCATAAATGCGATTAAGCTTATTTCTCTAATAAATCTTTCAATCTTTCCTTCTTCTTATTTAGTCTTTTTTCATCCAGTCGGTGTAAGTTAGAATGATTGATTTTGTTGTAAACATATTCTCCGAATTGAAAGACTGCTTCTTTTATATGAGTAGTACCATCTATTGCGATTTCAATGAGAGCGTCATATACAGCAAACATAACGGAAATATCGTCTTTTCCGTAATGGCAAATTTGATAAAACGAATGGTATAAAATATCCTCAAATGAGATCTTCGGAATGGTCAGTCTTACTTTGTCTTCATGATCATAATAGACGATATATGTTCCGTGAAGCTTTGCAGACTCAGAAATACTGACTCCAATGTGACGTATACAATCTATTGCTGTATTCGGATCATTATATCCAGGTGAGATCGCTCGGAGTGCAACCTCAACAATTTTTTGAATACTAAATACAATATCCTGCTCCATTGACTTTTCTGTCCCAAGCATGACTGTCTCGAGTACAGAAAGATTGGGTTCTTTTTCCTTATAGTTAATGGTGAAAACAACATTTTTTGCCGATACGAATTGACCAATTGGATATTTCACTTCAATAACAACATCTTCTGTTTGAGCAAGATGATAAAGATGATCCATATCAAATGTTTGTATATATCCATAATTATCCGCCGATATATGCGTTTGCTTATCATATCCTGAAGGTATCACCGGCTTTACAGTGATAACGGAGATATTCTTATTGTCGGTAATTTTCTTATGCTTTTTATGTGTTGTTTCAATGACCCCATCTGTTAATGCTTGGATGAGCTCGCTTACTTGAATCGATGTGGCTACATGATGGATGAAATAAGCAAAGAAAGCAATGCAAATAAAGGCAATCAAGACACCAGCTAGGGTAGAGATGATTGGGTCAGCGATGGCTTTTTCACTCATGAAAAAGAGTGAGAATATAGAGTACACAAAGCCTCCCAAGAAAATCCCCAGTACACGCATAGATACTCGGTCACGAATAAAGTTTTGGAGAGTTCTAGGTGAAAATTGAGATGAATAAGTAGTTAGAACAACCATAACAGTAGAGAACGTAATCGTTGTCATTGTCAATAACGAACCGGCAATCGTTGATAGTAACGTTTTTGCTAAATCATGACTTGGAAAAATAAATTCAGGAAATAATAATTTTATTTTTTCAGCTAAAAAGATATCCATATACAGTACGATTATTGAAATGATAAAGGCAATAACACTATAAAAACTAGGTACCAGCCAAATACTTTTCCTTAGTTGCAAAAATATTGTCTTAAACAATGTAACCTCCAGAATTTTATTTATCTTCTATCTTTTCCTCATTTTAAATAATCGTAAACACCTTCTTTTATATTCATCGCTTTTGGACATCTTAAACAAGAGATCTTAAATAAAGTTGGTTGAGGTGAAATGGTTAATGGTATCAAAGAGACATTCCATGTTTAATCTGATCATTATTTTGATTCCATGGTTATCATTGTTGTTTATAGGAAAGCAAAATTTTAAAAGGTACTCCCTATCTGGCATATTTATTATTCTTTTCGAGATTGTTAATCACTTGTATGGTCACAGAAAAAAGTGGTGGAAGTTTTATGATAAGCCTAAATCCTTCATAAAGGATGAATTACCTTTTAGTGTGGGTCCGTATATGCCTCTTTCCATGTGGCTCCTTAAATTTTCATACGGAAACTTTAAAAAATTCGTTGCGCTAAACGCTATAGCGGATGGAGTTTTTGCATTCTTCGTTATGGATGTATTAAAAAAATTTAAAATCATTCGTTTAAACAAATTAAATCGTGTTCAATTCTTCTTTTATATAAATTATAAAGCGTATTTATTATATGGAGTTCAGTACTTGGTAGAGAAGTATAGAAGAGTTATCTGAATTGGAAAATGAAGCTCACTAAGGCCCCAATATAATATAAGTTGGGGGCTTTTTGTCATGAGAGAATTTACTTCAGGTATTTTAAAACATTCAGATTATTTGACTTTTCTTGAGAAGGTAAAAGAAAATTTAAGTAGAATATAATAGTACGGATCATTCTTGGAGCTAATTGAAAAGAAGGTAGGGAAAGAATTCAATTAGCAGAGTGGCCAAATTTTTTATTTGAATGGAGCGATTTACTTGATTAACAGATTAGGTCAAGTTATGTTGTATGTTAATGATCAAGACAAGGCAGTCCAATTCTGGACCGAAACAATAGGTTTTTGTGTAAAAGCTGAGGAAAACAATGGTATGAGATGGATCGAAATCGCTCCAACGATGGAATCTGAAACAAGTATCATCCTTCATGATAAGGAATTTATCGCAAAAATGGAACCTGATTTAAACCTTGGTACTCCTTCATTAATGTTTTTCTCTGAAAATCTCGATGAATTACATACCAAATTATCCAATAGCAATGTAACGGTAGGAGAGATTGTCAATATACCGACTGGCAGAGTATTTAACTTTGCAGATTACGAAGAAAATTACTTTGCGGTGATGGGGAAATAAGGGGTCAAAATGAATCAAGGACTGTGCTCATGTTGAACACAGTCCTTTTATTCACCGCTAATATAGATAACTCCACTTCGCTCATCTACCGTTAATAAAAAAATGTCCTTTATATTTTTATACCCATGTTTGGATATCTGTTCTTCCAACCATTTCACGTTGTGGCCAATCTTATTAAGGTTCGATCGATTGATTGCTCCCTGAAGAATTAAGACAGAAGGATATCCCTTTTCTGTAACGTCCAAATTCAAATCATCTGGAGTCAAGGAATCATGTTTACTCTTTTTAATGACACTAATCTCTCCATTAGGTTCTAGAATGGCATAATCAATTTCTGTTAAATCACTAACTTGGTTCAGTCTTAAATCCATTAATAAGGCTTCAATAGTCAATTTAGCTTTGCGCATTTGTTTGGCCATAATTTTACCCTTATTAACCACGACAATGGGTTCTGCTTCGACAAATCTTCTGATTTTTGCACTATACAAAGCAAGGTTGGTTAATAACAAATGGAGTCCTGCGATTAATGTTGCTGCTGCAAGAGGCCCACCAAGAGGGATATCTCCAGAAGATAAAGGTGCTCCCACAATATCTCCGATAATAATAGCGAAAATAAAATCAATAGGATGAAAAGATACCATAGAACGTTGCCCTAAAACTTTAACGACGATAAATATGTATAGGTAGACAATGACCCCACGAATTAAGTAGCTGTAAATAGGTAAATCCTCTGCCCCACTCCAAAAACTCAAGACGAACTCTCCTTTGCAACTCCATGATAAACGAACTAAAGTATTGACATATACCTAAAAAAAGCATAATTACTGTTAGTTTGGATCATTCCTGAAAAATTATCCAGAAATAATAATGGTGGATTTATTAGAATAAAAAATATGCTAATATAACAATGGGGATAAACCGATTCTAACTTGATTGTAAACTGTGTATATACATAGTATAGAAATTTTAGGATTCAATTTTAGACGACAGTCGGTTTCTGGAACATGTAATTACCCATGCAAATTTTTTAGAAGATAGGTGATAGGTGTGAATAAGATTACTTCTTGGACAGCAATCTTTGCTTCAGTGCAATGGCTGTTTTTTATTTTTGCAAACACAGTGGTTGTGCCAATCTCTATTGGTGCGGCTTTTGACTTATCTCCAGCTGAAACAGGGGCTATTTTACGAAGCTCCTTAATTGTCACGGGGATTGCCTGTATGCTTCAAGGTTTCGTAGGACATCGTTATCCTCTAATGGAGGGACATTCTGGGGTGATGTGGGGGCTCGTACTAAACTTAAGTGTGGCTTCATCGTCTATGGGAATGAGTCTTTCATCCATTGGTGGAGGAATAGCGACCGGAATGATTTTAGCAGGAGTGTTTATCGTTATTTTAGGAGTTTTTAAGTTAGTCTCTTATATTCAAAAAATCTTTACACCCATGGTGATGAGTGTTTATTTATTTCTATTAACATTTCAATTAATGATTATTTTTTTCACGGGTATGTTAAAGGTAACTCCAGATGGAAAGCTTGACATTCCTATCAGTTTATTTTCTATTGGAATTGTGATTTTAGTAAGTGCTCTTAAGATTAAAGGGAAAACGATGATTGGTAATTTTTCTATATTAATAGGGATGGTGGTTGGTTGGATTTTTTATTCTATATTATTCCAAACGGAGACACCATTAAGTAGCCAGAATGCAGCAACTTTTGTGTTATTTCCTTTAGGTACCCCTAATTTAAATATAGGAATTATTGCTATTACTTTTCTAGCAAGTATGATTAACTTGAGCAATACGATTGCATCTGTTCAAGCGGCTTCCAATCTATACAATGAACCACTTTCTCAAAAGAGATTAAATCGTTCATACCTTTTAACAGGTGCATACTCCATCGTGGGGGCGCCTTTAGGACTCGTATCTTATGCTCCTTATGCTTCATCTATAGGATTTTTAGAGAGTACACGGATTTTTAACCGTAACCCCTTTCTCTATGGAGGAGGGTTAATGACGATTCTTGGAATTATTCCGTTTATGGGTGCATTACTTGCCACCTTGCCAATAACAGTAGGTAACGCTGTATTATTCGTTGCTTATTTACAACTATTTGGTACTTCCCTTAAGAGTTTAAATGGGTATCAGTTCAATTCAATCACCATTCATCGTTTAGCCGGACCGATACTAGTAGGTTTATGCATTATGACTTTAGATCTTAGTCTATTTACGATATTCCCGGTTTTTCTACAACCTATAATTTCTAACGGTTTTATTATGGGAGTGTTAATTTCGATAATTTTAGAGGCTATTGTAAAATGGGATCAGTATTCTGTCACAGAGAAGGCAGATTCATAAATTTTTAAACGGTGGAGGAAACATGTTGAAATGGATTAACAACAAAAATAGAAAAATGATCATGGTAGGAATGATCATTATAATTTTTATCGCTGGGTTCCTTGATATAAAATACGAAGGACTGTTTTATCAACTCTTACCAGTATCTTTGCAGACATTTTTAACGGATGTTTTATATTTTTAAACCAACCTAAGAAGGGCGATTCTTCAGATAAAGAAGGATCGCCTTTTGATTATATATTTTTTTTTTTTTTTAATAGCAACATCGTTTTGCTTGTTGTTTTTTACCACCTATATGCACCTTCGCATGTATTCGCTATTGGTTCGTAATAGCAATGTTGTTTGTAATTTCCTGTAAACGGTTGATTGTACCATGTAGGAGGGCATGGACCATACGGATTAAAGTACCATAAAGAATATTTGGAAGGATGTTCTCTCCAAAAGTCTAAGTTTTGTTTAGCTAATTTTTTTTCTACATTTCTGGCTTTGTTATAAAAAACGTTCCCTTTTTGTACGGCTTCAAAAGAGTAATTACCACCTTGCACTTGAAAAATAACATCTCTTATGGATCTTAAATCTTTAAAATCTAAACAATTAGATTTTAATCGATTGACAATGACATTACCAACCATAAGCATCCCTAGTCGTCCTTCGCCTTCAGCTTCTGCCCTCATCATTCTTGCCATTAAATCAATGTCGCTGTTCGTATATTTTACTCTTGCCACTTTTTTATCACCTCTAAAAGAATTGTATTAAAAAAGGCTTGTAAAGATGTAGGCTTCCTGTATATTTCATCTGATTTGGTTAGTGATTGCCTTTTATAAAATTAATAATATAGAATCATTTTAAAAATTTTAAAGAGCATTCCTTTGATAGGGGTGCTTTTTGTCTTAAACAATAAAGAAATAAGCAAAAAGAATAAAAATTTATTGAAAAACGATAAAAAATGTATTAAATTAAAATAAAATAATAAGCGAGGTGCTTTAAATGAAACGAGGATCAACACTCTTTCTAAAATTAGCTCTGTTTTTCATCGGAGCTCCGATTCTTGCTCTATGTATATTCTTAGTCCCTCAAATTGGTAACTTTGCGGCTGAATTATACCCAGAATTACCTTATTTGAAATATCTCATTTGGATTGATATGTATGCATCGGCTATTCCTTTTTACTTTGCTTTATATCAAGCTTTTAAGCTTTTAAGCTATATTGACAGTAATCAAGCATTTTCAGAGTTATCCGTTAAAGCCTTAAAGAAAATCAAATACTGTGCCATTACCATCAGTTCTTTATATGTTTTTGGTCTGCCACTGTTATACCTTATAGCGGAGAAGGACGACGCCCCAGGTATTATTTTAATTGGTATGGTTATTGTTTTTGCTTCCATGGTGATTGCTGTATTTGCTGCTGTTCTCCAAAGACTTTTACAAGAAGCGATCAATATAAAATCAGAAAATGATTTAACGGTCTGAGGTGAATACAATGGCGATTATAATCAATATTGATGTGATGTTAGCTAAGAGGAAAATGAGTGTAACGGAACTTTCGGAGAGGGTCGGGATTACGATGGCGAACCTATCTATTTTAAAAAATGGAAAGGCCAAAGCGATTCGTTTTTCCACTCTAGAAGCGATCTGTAAGGCATTGGATTGTCAGCCTGGAGATATTTTAGAATACCGAAGCGAAGATTGAACATTTATATCGAATTTTTTAAAAGAATCTTTATAAAAGGGGAGCTACTCATGAATACATCCGTTGCAAAAATGGAGGCACAAATAGGTAGACCGATCATACAACTCGTTCGATTTGGATGGGAGCAATCTCTATCTTGTTTATTTCCAGTCGTTATTTTTGCCTCACTAGCTATTACACAGATCGTTCCACTTCCCTTTTTGCCGCGATACGATTGGCTGCTCATCATCTGCCTATTGATGCAGTGGGGTATGGTGAAATCGGGACTTGAAACACGTGATGAACTAAAGGTCATCACCTTGTTTCACTTGATTGGACTCGCGCTTGAAATTTTCAAGGTACATATGGGTTCTTGGTCTTATCCAGAGGAAGGGTATTTCAAAATCCTCGGTGTCCCACTGTATAGCGGATTCATGTATGCAAGTGTCGCAAGCTATCTTTGTCAGGCGTGGAGAAGGTTAAAAGTAGAATTGATTCAATGGCCACCGCTTTGGGCAGTTGTTCCTTTAGCAGCTGCCATTTATTTGAACTTCTTCACCCATCATTTTTGGATTGATATTCGTTGGTGGTTATCTGGACTTGTTATTGTAGTCTTTTGGAAATCTTGGGTTAAGTATGAGGTAGGCGGGACTTATTATCGTATGCCCATCGCTCTTTCTTTTGTACTCATCGGATTTTTTATATGGGTAGCTGAGAATATCGCAACGTTTTTTGGAGCTTGGAAATATCCTAACCAAACCGATGCGTGGAGTCTCGTCCATCTTGGAAAAGTGAGTTCTTGGCTCTTATTAGTAATTGTTAGCTTTCTGATCGTTGCCACGTTAAAGCGGGTGAAAGGGGAAAGTAAGGGTAAGTACGAGGATAGTCATACCTATAATGGTTAGTAAACTTTCAAGAATGTAAGTTTAAACATATGTAATACCAATATTGCTAGTAGAACTGGGAAGAGCTGTCCTCGAGGGCGGCTTTTTTTCATGGCAAAACAGCATTTTTATAAACTAGAGTCTTGTAACCTTTATTTTCCAGTATTATCATGTGCCTCCCTATGATAATTTGGAAATAGGCTACTTTAAATACATAAGATACCATTTTAAATTACGGAAAAATGCCTAGTAACCTTTTTAAAATCTCAGACGTCTAATTTTTTGGAGGCGATAATGATGAAAAAAAACAACATGAAAAAAATGATAGTAAGTGTGGGCCTTGCGACGATGCTTGCATTCAGTGCTGGGGCAGGAACTCATACGGTAGATGCAGCGTCTAACTATAAGACTATTACGATTAAAAAGGGAGATACACTATACGCACTGGCGAAAAAATACAATACTACCGTATCTAAATTGAAAAGTATAAACAAATTGAAATCAGATCGTATATATGCTGGGAAGAGTCTAAAGGTGCCGGCGGTTTCCACTTACAAAACAGCCAAGCAATATTATGCGGAGCTAGAAAAAAATAAAGATTATACCAAAAAACAAAAAGCTGCCATCAAGAAATCTAAGCTGATTGATTATGTCGTATCGACATATAAAGGAAGAATGGATATCACTTTGTATGTAACGGAAAATTTAGACCAAGAAGGGGATAATCCACCTTTTGTATCTCTAGAGCTAAAGGAGAAAAGTACAAAGTCTACTTATTATGTCTTTAAGGAGCTTGACGGAGATGATAGCGAATTTGTACATGACAATTACATGTTAGATGTAATCAGTTATGAAGCTAGAAAACTCGTAGATCCAAGCATCCAATCCACATTTAAGAAAAAGAATGTGAAATACCTAACGAAAGTGAATATAAAGCCGGAGATTCATAAGAAATTGACGGAGAAGGATTTGAAATGGGAATACAAGAGTGTGAAAAACAACAGCAGCAGTCAAGTGTTTTTGATGATACCTGACACGAAAGAATACCATGAGCTCGCCCTTAAGTATATGCAAGCACAAAACAAGAACAGTAAAATTAAAGTATTTGACTACGACCTATATTTCTACTCGGGGCCAACGAATGAAAAGTTAAGATATGTTCGTGTTAACAAATCACAATTGGGGGAAATCGATACGGTTAATAAACTAGTTTCGCAACTTGAAGAAGCGTCCCCCATTCAATACAAGAATGACACTAGAAGTCTAGTGAAACAGAATAAACTTTATAAATAAGCTTATTTAGAGCTAGTAAAAAGTGCGTAATCCAACTCGGAATACGCACTTTTTTTATCTATTGAACTAAAAAACTTTTTAAGCTAAATTATCAGTTATGAAAATAAGCCCACAAATCAAGATTCGCAAAAAAAATTGGCTTTTCGCAAGATTATGATGATTTTCGCAAAATTAAGTAGATATTCGCAAAATTAATCGGATTTTCGCAAAAAAAATACAATTGCCGCAAAATTATCTAATTTTACTAGTAGGTCAGTGTATCTGACCCCATCCAAACATCCATCCACATACAAAATAAACACCTATAGGCTTACTTAATAAACCAAAGGGTGCTTGTAACTTGTTTTCGGCATTTTGTAATCTCAAAAAGTGCTTTCCAAGTGTATATAAATCTTTTAAAAAAATAGATACAATATTTTGTAAATCTATAGTATCTTTAGAGTATCGAAATTTATTTTACGACGAGAGGCGCTACTATGTGGAAAAGTAAAAATGTTTGGATATTATTGATTGGAGAATTTATAGCCGGTTTAGGTTTATGGCTTGGTATTATTGGTAATCTAGAGTTTATGCAGGAAAAGGTCCCATCGGATTTCTTGAAATCCCTTATCATTGCTTCCGGATTATTAGCTGGAATTGCTGTCGGTCCTATGGCTGGAAGAATTACTGATCAGCTTAGTAAGAAAACCGTTATGCTCGCCTCCGGAATGGTTCGAGCATTTAGCGTAGTGTTTATGCTGATTGCTATTTATACTGGTTCCGTATGGTGGATGGTTGGATTTATGATTGTTCTTCAATTATCAGCAGCCTTTTACTTTCCAGCACTACAAGCGGCTATCCCACTTGTGGTTAATGAAAAAGATTTGCTTCAACTAAACGGGGTCCATATGAATGTTTCGACTCTTTCTAGGATATTGGGAACGGCTGTTGCAGGAATTTTAATAACCATGCTACCGCTTTCCATGCTCTATATCGGTTCCCTGGTCGCATACTTAGGATTGTTCATCTTAACATGGTTCTTGGATATTGAAGAAGCGAAACAAGAAATGAGTCCTGAAAAAGGCAAGGTTAAGAACAGCGGTGGATTTAAGGAAGTTTTTCCTATTATAAAAGGGTTGCCTATTGTCTCGATGACTCTCATCTTAACGTTGGTCCCGTTGTTATTTCTAGGTGGCTTCAACTTGATGGTCATTAATATTAGTGAACTTCAAGATAGCTCATCCATTAAAGGGATTATCTATACAGCGGAAGGGCTAGGTTTTATGCTAGGGGCCTTTTTCGTCAAGAAGATTAGCAGTAAAAGCTCGCCGTACTCTGTATTATTTTTCTTCTCTTTTATTATTGGATTTTCACAGCTTCTTCTCTTTTTTGCAGATGTAAAAGTGTTATCCATTGTTGCCTTTTTTGTATTTGGTTTTGCTGTAGGATGCTTTTTTCCGACTGCAGCCACTATCTTTCAAACAAGAGTACCAAAAGAATTCCACGGAAGATTCTTCTCGTTCCGAAGCATGCTTGACCGGATCGGTTTCCAGGTCGTACTCCTTTTAACGGGATTCCTTTTAGATGCAGTCGGGCTGCAGATTATGGTTACTATCTTCGGGATCTTATCGTTATTCATGACAGCCATTTTTTTATTAAGGTCTCGTCAAGTACGTACAGAGGTTGCGGTTAGCGATAAAATTAGTTAATACTGGTTAATTTAATAATGAATAAAAGGGTAAAGAATTTTTTCTTTGCCCTTTTTTTGTACATTAAACAGAGTTAAGGATTTGAACGGGAGGAATTATATGAACATAATAACCACTGGAGTTTGGGATGATGATCTCTGGAGGGATGCGGGTCCTCTCTATTTAGAGGCATTTGGAGACAAGGGAGCTAAGCCGGTAAAAATCATTAAAAATATGTTTGAACAAGGAATGGCAGAGCTTCATGTAGGCTACAACGAGTCGAAAGCCGTTGGTATGGCTCTCACAGGGAAGCTTGAAAGTGACAAAGTGATGATCATTGATTATGTAGCAGTTTCTGAAAAAGAACGAGGGCATGGGCTTGGCAAACACTTTGTAGATTACCTTCGACAAAAAGCAGTTGATTATGGATATCAGAAGTTAATTATTGAGGTAGAGTCCGAGGATACATTAGAAAATAGAAAGCGTATCGAATTTTGGCAATCATGCGGTTTTCATCTCACTGAGTATGTTCATCACTACATTTGGGTTCCGGAAACGTATCATGCGATGTATCTTCCTATGATTACTGAACAAAGAAAGGAAACCGGAGAGGAACTGTTTAAATACATAAATACTTTTCACCGTTTATCGTTTCGGGGTGGTGGGAAGAAGCGTGATTAAAGATTCCTATTTAGCGTTTTACTCTTTCCTTATTGAAATTTGATGAACTTCTAACCATTTTAATGATGGAAAATAAAGGTTTTTTCAAGTGTAACTAGAAATATATATATTGCTGTATTGCTGGGTTTCATTGATGGAGATTGAATGTTCACAAATTATTTTATTAGGAGATTGTTTTATGACAAAAGCATACCGTTTATATCAAATAGACTCGTTTACAAAGAACAAGTTTACAGGAAATCCTGCTGGGGTTATAACGAATGCAGATGGTTTGACTGAGAACGAGATGAGGAAGATCGCGAGGGAGCTTAACAATTCAGAAACAGCTTTTATATTTTCCCCTGATCACTCTACGTATGATGCTCATGTGCGATTTTTTACACCAACAACGGAGGTACCCATCTGTGGACATGCCACTATTGCCGCGCACTATGCACGAGCGATTGAATTACAACTCGATACGACCCGAGTTCATCATAAAACGGGGATAGGTATTTTGCCAGTTGATATTATTAGGGAAGAAAACGATTATAGAATCATTATGGAACAGGGGAAGATTGAGTTTGGTTCTATAATTGAAGGAGAAAATAAGGCGCTTCTCTTGTCTGCACTTAAGATTAGCGAAGAAGATTTAATGGGAGATTGCCCTTTTCAAATCGTCTCAACTGGAAACTCCAAGGTGATGATTGCTTTAAAGAGTCGTTCTTTATTAAATCAACTTAAGCCGAATAATCAAGCTCTTACAGATTTGAGCAAACGTATTGGGTGTAATGGCTATTATACTTTTACAAAGAATGATGATGACAAGGAGATTTTAGTACACGGGAGAATGTTTGCTCCCGCGGTAGGAATCAATGAGGACCCGGTAACTGGAAATGCAAATGGTCCCCTTGGTGCTTACCTTGTTCATCATAATCTCGTAAACTACGTTGGTGATTCCTTTGAATTTAAGGCAAAACAAGGTGAGGCAATAGAACGACCAGGTACGATTGATGTTTCAGTGCAAATGGAGAATGGGGTTCCTGTTGGAGTAAGTATTTCTGGATCAGCCGTCATCGTATATCAAACCGAATTAATATTATAAACAACAGTTTTAAAATGGATTAATAGAATACTATATTTTACGGAGTAAGATAGTTTTCTGGCTATTGAATCTTATAAAGGGGTATTAATCATAGAGATTAATGCCCTATTTAGTTTTAAAATAGGGTAAGTTAAAAGGTTCCTGTTCGAACAAAAAAGAAATATACTTGGTAAATTTTACATGTTAATATAAACAATATGTTTGATAGGGAGGGAAATACACATGAGTAATCTAACAAATACATTAACAAATTCAAAGCATTTTAAATTAACTGAAGTGGCTAATGGTGTGTATGCAGCTATATCCGTTCCAGGGACGGGCTCACTAGGAAACGCAGCTATTATTGATTTAGGTGATTCAACACTTGTGGTTGACACATTCACTACGATACAGGCGGCTGAAGACTTAAAGGCAGCTGCAATGGAGCTTACAGGTAAACCAGTTTCCTATGTAGTTAACACACATTGGCACAGTGACCATACAAGTGGAAATCAAGTTTTCACTCCTCAAGCACAAATTATATCTACAACTACAACATATGAAATCATGAATACTTTTGGTAGAGAACGAATAAGTCAACAGCAATTAAAACCGGATTCTATTTATAAAGCCCTCGATGAAGTTGAGGAGAACATAAAACAAGAAACTGATGAAAAATTAAAACAGGAGATGCAATGGGAACTAGCTAGCGATAGGGAATATATGAGCATGCTACCTGGATTGGTGTATACCGTTCCAACGATAACATTTGATCAACAACTTGCCATTCACGGAAGAGACAGAACGGTACAGATTATTACGTATGGGGGAGGACATACCCAAAGTGATACATTTGTATATTTACCTGAAGAAAAAATTGCTGTGATGGGGGATTTGGTTCTCTCAAAGCATCATCCAGTACTAATTCATGCGAATCCTAAGGAATGGCTAACGATATTAGAACAAGTTGAACAACTGGATATTGAAACAATCGTTCCGGGACATGGTGAGGTCTGTTCCATGAATGCACTTTATGATGTGAAAGGATATCTTAATGAACTATTAACCTTGGTAGAGGAAGCTGTTGCTGAACAAATAAGCATTGAAGAAATATTAGTGCCTCTAGCTTATCAAGAGTGGTCTTTTACAACATACTTTAAGGGAAATGTAAAAAAGGTTTTTGAATTCATTACACGCTAAACTTCGGTTAATAATTAGTAAAGGGAGTTGGACTCTTTGGAAAGAAGAGTAGAAACATATACGATAGATGGAGTCACAATCGAATATTCCATAATGGGAAAGGGAGAACCCGTTTTCATTTTGCATGGGGGTCATTCAAACTGTTACGAGGAGTTTGGTTACAGAGCTCTTGTGGAAAACGGATTTTCGATTATAACTCCTTCAAGAGCGGGTTATGGAAGGACATCTAAAGAAATAGGAAAGAGTCTTTCTAGTGCTTGTGAGTATTATTTGAAACTATTAAATTATTTAGAAGTTGAAAAAGTACATTTAGTTGGTATCTCTGCTGGTGGTCCTAGCAGTATCTATTTTGCAGCTCACTACCCAGAGAAGGTTCGTACACTGACTTTACAATCAGCCGTTACAAAGGAATGGCTTACCCCAAAAAATACGGAATACAAAGCGGCAAAAATATTATTTAATCCTAGTACTGAAAAGCACACATGGAAATTAATTTCTTTCATGAATAATCAATTTCCGCAGTTTATATTTAAGCAGATGTTTCCTTCATTTAGTAAATTAACGTATCGTGAGGCAAAAGAAAAACTACATAAAGAAGATATTGAAGCCATTAGAAGAATGAACAACCGTCAACGATCAGGAAATGGTTTTCTAATAGACTTGTTACAAGTGAATGAAATCTCAAAGGAAGATTTGCAGGCTGTAAAATGTCCAACTTTAATCATGCATAGTAAACATGACAGTTCAGTTCCTTTAGAACATGCCTATTTTGCTCAGGAAAACATTTCTTCCTCAAAATTATGCTTACTTGATGCATGGGGGCACTTAATTTGGCTTGGAGCATCATCTAAAGAAACAGACGTCAAGCTTCTAACATTTTTAAAAGGTTCTTAAAGATTTACTTCCAGAGTGGAGTAGGTCTTTTTTATTTTGTGGTTAAAAAATGAGGATAGTAATAAGGTACAATAAAAATTACTATAAAAATAAATAAAAATGAGAGAAAAATATTTTTTCTCCGTTATATAAGGTATAAAAGCTTTGAAAGATGCAAGGAGAGTTGTACATGAAGTCGAATGATAGCAATTTTATAACAAGGCTACAGCATCAAAAAGAAGATGCACTAGAATTTATTGTTGATCAATATTTACCAGTAATAAAAGGGATTGCCTATAAGGTTCTTTCTTCCCTAGGGAACGAAGGAATTATAGAAGAGTGTATCAACGATGTATTTTTGTCTATATGGAACCATTCAGGAAAGTTTCAAGGTGGTTCGGAAACGGAATTCAAGAAGTGGATTTGTACCATTACCAAATATAAAGCCATTGACTACTACAGGAAAACTAAAAAAAAGCAGGAGTATAGCTCTGAATATCTACCCACAACCATGGAGAGCTCTGCTGAAGATGAATTGATATTAATGGAAGACCAGGCGGAATTAATTAAACTAATTAATCAGCTGGAGCCGGTTGATCGAAATATTTTTATTATGAAGTATTTTCTCGGTTTAAAAACAGAAGAAATATCCACTCGACTCGGTTTAACCCATTCTTCCATATTGAACCGGATTCATCGTGGTAAGAAAAAACTGTATAACAAAGCTCTAAATTTGAATATTGGAGGTAGTGTTGTATGAAGGATATTTATGAATTATTAAATGATATTGATATAGATGAGAATGAGTTTGAAGAAATGGAAGTTACAGAAATCGAGAAAGCTAGATTCAAAAGCAACTTGAAGAAGTCAATTAAGCAAAAGAAAAAGAGATTTCGATGGAAAAAGAGTGCAGCTGCCGTTGCGATCATAGGTTTGTCAGTTGTTTCATTTGGTCTTACATTTCCTACCTATGCAGCCAATATTCCGTTAGTGGGAGATATTTTTAGATTTATTGATGGTGGGAAAACGGGAATTTATGATCAATATAAGGAACATTCCACTGAGGTAAACTTGTCAAAAGAAAGCCAGGGTATCAAAATCACGCTAAATGATATCATTTTTGATGGGAAGACCGTTTCCGTCACTTATTTAATTGAAAGTGAACACGAGCTAGAAGTAGAACCAAATTATAAACCAGGGGACGAAATCAACCCTTTTGCACAGCCGTTTTTAGTCATTAAAGGTGAACAAGGTTGGTCAGGGAACTCAAAGTTTTCAAAAATAGATAACAATCATTATGCTGCCATAACTACGGCTAGTATAAATAAATTTACTGAAAAGAAAGAGATTGATGTTGAACTTTTATTATCTGGTATAACAACGAAAAGTAACAAGGTGTTGCAAGGGGATTGGAGCTTTGATCTTGGCGTGATAAAGGCTACGGACAACAACGTACAAGTTATTAATCAAAGTTCCGAAAAAGATGGGGTAACGGTTGAGGTAGGAAAAATTACTACTACGCCGATGTCGTTTATTGTCTATTCCAACCATACAATCTCTGAAGAGGTTAAAGAGAAGTGGCCTTTTGCAGAGGTAGATCTCCAAGTAAAAGATGATTTAGGGAATCAATATCATGGAGAATGGAATGGTGGCTGGTCGGATGATGAAAAAGGAGTTACGTTTGGAAACAGCAAAGCCTTTGGTAAACTAGACCCCAAAGCAACTAAACTTATTATTACTCCTCATATAAGAGCATATAACGATACGATAGTCGATGGTTCCCATGTTAAGGATGAAAAAACTTTCGTAGCTGACGACATAATCGTTGATTTAAAGAAATAAGAACAGAGAAGGGCTGTCCTAATTAGTGGACATCCTTTTTTCTGTATAAGTATTAATATAGTAATATAGCACTATCTTCTTGTATTTTCATTAATTTCTAGATTATATTGAAACTTTTGTAAAATAAACACGTCAAAACAAATAAGAGAGGTGATATATTTCAAAATAATGTTTTTGTGAATTTTTCGAAAGCAACTAGTTGTTACGTAAAACTGGAGGAGTTACATATGAAGAAAAACTTTAATTTTTTATTGATGGGAGTTCTATTATTTAGTTTCCTGATGGGTTTCGCTCAATCAACTACAGCCGTGAGTGGAGATAAATATATCGATCATCGTTTTCATAATAATCTTGTGTTGTTTAAGCAAAAAGGAAAATATGGGATGTTAGATACAAAAGGAAAAGTTATTATTAAACCGCTTTATCAAGAAATTCTTCATGACTACCGTACCAATGTCGTTCGAGTTAAACAAAACAATAAATACGGTTACATTAATACGAAAGGGAAGGTTGTTTTTACACCGCAATTCGATTCAGCTAGTATTCAAAACTTTCCTACTGACGAAAAATTGTCTTTAACTGTAATGGTAACTAAGAACAACAAGTATGGGCTTATTCATTTAGCAACGGGTAAAACAATTGTAAAACCTCAGTATGATATGATTGGAGACTTTGAGAACGGAGTAACTTTCTTTAAAAGTAAAGGTAAGTACGGGATTATTGATGAGAAGGGAAAAATAATTGTAAAGCCAACTTATACTAAAGTCCCTCAAAACTCTAACGGAACTTTTATTATCTACCAAAATAAAAAGTACGGCTTAATTAATAAGCAAGGCAAAGTGATTGTTAAGCCGTTTTATGAATCGATGACGGGTTTTAATGGTGGGTATTTTAAAATAAAAATGAATAAGAAATATGGGGTTGTTAACTCAAAGGGTAAATTGATAGCCGAACCAAAATATGATGCTGTCGGAGCATTTAATGCGAATTCTGATTATGTTTTTACAAAAATAAAAAATAAATACGGAATCATTAGTACAGATGGCAAAGTCGTGATTAAACCAAGTTATGATTCTGTTGGCAAGTTTGAAAGAGGGTTAGCACCCGTTGAAATTAGTGGGAAGTTAGGTTATATCAATACAAAAGGTGAATATGTAGTGAAACCACAGTATGAAAAAGCTTACGATACACGTGAGAACCCAAGCTATACGTTTCGTTCAAATGCGGCAGTCGTTATAAAGGATGATAAATATGGAGTGCTTAATACAAAAGGGGAAGTAATTGTTGATTTCATCTTTGACTCTATAAGTTCTTTCAGTGAAAATGGCTTTGCATTAGTGGAGCAAAATAAAAAATTTGGGTTAATCAATGATAAGGGCGATATGATCGTGGAACCATCCTATGACTCATTACAATTTTCAGGTCATACAGGGGATGAGGGTATGTTTACCGATGAGTTTATTCGTTTTACAAAAGATAACAAGGTCGGCGCCTTAAATAAAGAAGGTAAAGTGATCATTGAACCAATATACGACCAAATCATGCCTTTCGATAATGAAGAATTAATCAGTGTCTTAGATGGTGATAAGTATGGAATAATTTCTTCAGAAGGAAAGGTAGTAGTCCAGCTAAAATACGATTATATTCAGGAATTCCAAGAAAATAAATTAGCGAATGTACAGTATAAAGGGAAACAAGGATTTATCGATCATAAAGGAAATGTTGTTGTAACCCCACAGTATGATTCTGTTGGAAATTTCTTTGAGGGTCTTGCTTTCGTAAGTAAAAATGGAAAAGCGGGCTTTATTGATGAAAAGGGTAAGGTTGTTTTGAAGTTGACTTATAAAGAGCTAAGATAGAACGTATTTATGTCCCTGATCAGCTACTGTAAAATTAAGAATTGCTGTTTAATTTAGCCGGAAAATTAATAAAAGCCGAGAATAAGGGTGAATTATTCTCGGCTTTGCTAGTTTCTATAACTCACAGAAGTTCAGAAGCATATTGATTTAATACTTTGCTCATTTTCTCAATTTCATCTATGTATTCTGATATTTCTACAGTGGAGGTGGCTTGCTTGTTTCCGATTAATACCACTCTTTCAACTAATTTGGAAATTTCAGACATGGATGTTTGAATGTTCGTTAAAGTTCCTTTTATTTTCTCTGTAGAGGCAACAGTTTCGTTGGAAAGTTTACGAATTTCGCTCGCAACTACCCCAAATCCTGATCCAAACTCTCCTGCTCTAGCAGCTTCGATAGACGCATTTAATCCTAATAAGTTTGTTTGGTCTGCTATCTTTTTAATAAATTTTAATACTTCATCAGTACTTTTAACTTCTAAAGAAGCTTTATTCGATTGTTCTAGAAGCGTATTACTTGTAACAGATAACTCATCTGCCCCTTTTGAGATGTCAGATACTCTTGAACTCGTTTGAGTAAGCGATTTTACAATTTCGTCTGAAATACGGAGTAACTCCTTCTCATTTTGTTCTTGAAGTTGTATGGCTATAGCTCCAACAACTTTACCTTCCTCTGTAATAGGTGTAGCTAACCCTGTAAACGGAAACCCAAAAAACTGAGCATCTACTTGCGTTTTAATTACCTTATTATTCTTTATACAGTCGGCCAATGGTTCATCTGGATTAATTAAATCCCCTTGCTTAACTCCTAGATTAATTTTTTTACTAGGATAGTAATTTAACCATTTTTCTCTATCAGTAATTCCTACTGCGATATCTGGCAACATGCTTTGTATAATTGGAACTACTTGAGTAAATGAGTGTAATATACCATTTAGATCTTCTGTATCTCTTTTACTAGTACTAAATGAATAGGGTGTCTTCATATTTTCCTCCGAAATATTAAATTTATATATATATTAAATCAAGCAGAGAATTTACTAAAGTTATAATGTGCTAGTATAAAAGTCTTGTTTAGGTAAAGGGTTGTTATGAAGAATTTTTAATTATTTTCTTGAACCTAACGTAACGTAATGTTTTATGATAATGATAGAAATAAATGGAGGTGAAGAGCCAGATGGAACAGCATTATTCTATTGGTGAATTCGCAAAGAAAACAGGAGTAACGGTCAGAACTCTACATTATTATGATGAGTTAGCCATCTTGACGCCACATCGATCGGAAAGTGGTAGAAGATTTTATGATAGTAATCATTTTGTAACTATGCAAAAGATAGTAACTTTAAAGTATTTAGGTTATTCCTTAGAACAAATGAAGGACCTACTATCACAAAATAACTGGAATATAAAAGAGTCGTTGATGTTCCAAAAGCAGATTATGGAGGAAAATCTTCGTCAATTGGAAAGAACGATCCAAGCATTAGACCATGCGATTCATCTTGCTGATGAACAAGAGAATATTGATGCTAGTATTTTTTCATCGATCATACAAGGAATTCAGTTCCAGGATGAACATAAGGAATGGTTAAAGGGAATTTATCCAGAGGAGAAAGTAGAGAAAATTTTCAATATTTCGAGTGAAAAACAACTCGAATTAGAAAAAGAATTTTCAACAATCTTATCTGCTCTAAAATTAAAATTTGGACTAGACCCTAGTGACAGTCAGGTTCAGTTGTTGATGAAAGATTTAATCACTTTGTTTCAAGAAGTCGTTGGTGAAGATGTCCAGTCCTTTATAAAAGTGACGAGCGGTTCTGCTTCTGAGGAAGAAGATCCACTTTACCCATTACCGTTAACTCGAGAAGAGGAAGAGTGGGTAGGGGAAGCCATAAAAATTTATTTACATAATGGTGAATTAATATAGAAGGAGTTGAGAGAATGGGCACGTTTGCTTCGTTATTAATAATAGTACTAGTTTTACCCGGTATCTTGTCCATGACACTGAATGAAAAGAAGGTGTATCAAGATGTAATAAAAGATGGTGATATCCCGTCCTTTTGGCTTCGTTTATTAAACCACGTGATAATTGTTGTGCCTTTTGCCATTTTAGGATTATTTTTCTACGAGCGTGAAGGTTTTGACATACAATCCATACAAGGACTGAACATCAATTCAGTGTCTATTAGTCTACTTTGTGCATTAATAAATGTCGCAGCTTATTATTTATTTTTTAAAAGAAGAGTCTCATTAGATACGTTTACAAAAGCTGAAAGGTCCAGAACACAGTTGGGGATTTGGACCCGTATCTTTTACGGGGGAGTGGTAGAGGAAGTTATTTTTCGTTTTGGTCTCATGAGTTTTCTTGTTTGGCTATTTAATCTTTTTATAACCAATACGATTCTATCTGTTTGGCTTTCGAATTTACTAGCCAGTATCCTTTTTGCACTCGCTCATTTGCCTGGAGTCTATCAAATGAAAGTTTCTGTTACGAAGACGGTTCTGATTTATACGAATGGAATGAATATAATAGTAGGTTTAACTTGTGGTTGGTTGTATTGGAAAGAGGGACTTGCTGCAGCTGTGATGTGTCATATGATTTTCCATTTGGTTTGGTATGTATTTGAAAAATTAGGCAAAAGAACAGTTAAAGCTCTAGAAATGTGAAACCAATTTCCAATTTTGTACGTATAGAAAATAAAGGAATTTCAAGATAGTTCGAGAGGGAGTATGAAAAATGAGACATATGATAAAAGCAACAGAATGTCCGAAATGTGGCGGTAAAGAATTAGGGATAGGGAAACAAAGTGGTTATGCTGTTATGTACCCAGATAACAAGATGAGCTTAGGTTCCAATATTGAGTACGTGATTTGTACGGATTGTGGCTTCATTATTGAAAGCTATGTGATAAAACCTGAGAAATTTAAGGGGACTTTATTAAGATAGACTCATTCATCGTGATTGCTTATTTAATTTGGAGGAATTTTATTTATGAGACTAAGAGTGTTTCTCAGTATTTTTCTAATGATGATTTTGGCAGCGTGTTCATCTACGAAAACGGTTGTTTCCGATGAAGTAGTATTCTTTGGTGAGGGAAAATACTGGGACGTTAAATACACCTTCAATCCAGAATTATATAAGGAAAAAAAGATCAGCTGGGTTGAGATGGAAGCAAAGGATTTAGAATTATCTAAGTTAGATTTAGATCAATTAGTTGTTGAGCTTGAAAGTAGAGATGGTACGGTTTCAGGAAAAGTTGGAGATATGGAAGTAAAAATAGAGGGGAAAGTTCTCTCATTCGTCGTTGGTACAGTCAATACTGACACATTTTTAGAGGATGAATACAAATTGAAAATAAACTATGAAGACCAACAGGATGTAATTAAGTTAAAGGTAGAATAGAGGTACCAATGAAATTTAAATTGTTGATTGCAGTGTTATGCCTTTTAATCAGTACCATTTTGTCGGGTTGCTTAAATCAGAAAGAAACGATGGTGCTGTTAGACGAAAAGATACAGGGAATTGAAGTTTCGAAATCTATGGGTGTTGGAAATGTTAATGAAGATATCCACGTTTCATTTAATCACAAAAACTCAATCAAGGTATTCGAAAAGGCTATAAAAAGTGCAATAAAAGATAAAGTAGAATTAAAAGCAGAACCAGACTATGATATTGTGGTTTCGTATGGAGATGAGTTTCCTAAGCATGCCGTACATTTATGGTTAGGAAAAGAAAATGAAGAAAGTATTCTTACATATATGGTTGGAGAAGGGGAAACATACAGAACTTCAGCTAAGATAACGAATCAATTACGGGAACTAATATTAACAAAATAATAACAATTAAAGGAGTAATAAAATATTCCCTTCAACCACAAATAAATAAGTCTACAAACCGTGTCTGTATGAGTTAGGACCTTGTTTGTAAAACTAACTTGCCGTCTAACAAACGGCTTTTTTCTGTTCTAGGAATAAATTTTAAAATGTTATGTTAGTAGGAAACTATTTACAATTAATTGCTTGCGTGTTAATATGACACTATCGTCATATGACAGTTGTGTCATATCAAAGGAGGATCACTTTGCCTAACCCTACTTTTTATAATTTACCCCCTGAAAAAAGGGAGCTTATTACTACAGTTGCCATTGATGAGTTTTATGAAAAAGGCTATGAGAAAACGAGTATTGCTAAAATCATCGATAAAGCAAAAATACCAAGAGGGAGCTTTTATCAATATTTTGAAGATAAAAATGATTTGTATCGCTATCTCATCATCGAAGTGATTGGGGCTCGGAAACATCAATACTCCGCTCATCTATCAAATTTAAAAGAACTCTCGTTTTTTGATTATATTCGTCATTTGTTTTTGAGTGGTATTCAGTTTTATCGAGATTATCCAAAATTAGCTTCCATCGCAATTGATTTTATGTCTATTCGGGATAAAGAATTAAGGATCATTATTCTTGGTGAAAGTCAAAAAAAGGCTGATGACTACTTTATTCAATATATAAATGAAAGAAAAGATGATGGAGAAATTGTTAATAGCCTTGACACAAGTACTTTAGTTTACTTCATTCATTCCATGAATCAAACATTGGCAAATTTCTTTTTAGATCATGGTAAGACCTTTGAGGATGATCATCTAGTACAGCAGGTAAATAACATGATTTCGATTTTAGAAAACGGTATAAAACCATTGGAAGGTGAGAACATTGGAAAAAATGAAGAAATATGATAAACAAATAGCGTTTATGTTATTTAGTCTTACTGTTATTTTTGTATTAATTGCCTCTATTAATAAAGATTTCTTAGACTGGATATTTGCAAGACATCATAATCAATTAAGTTGGTATATCCGTCCACTATTTCTTCTGCCTTTTTGCTACTTTGCTTTTAAAAGAAGCTGGGCTGGAATTATGGGAACTATCTTCTTACTAACTACAAGCATGGCATGGTTCCCAGTGCCTGAAACGATAAATGCTCAAGTGAAAGAGTTTTTACAATATGAAGTGGATTATCTTACAGGGGATTGGGGAGTAGGGAAAATTCTAATAACCTTGCTAGTACCTTTTTCTCTCACTGCTTTAGCATTAGCATTTTGGAAAAGAAATTTGTGGATTGGTTTAACCGTTCTAGTGTTAATAGCTGTAGGTAAAATGACGTGGAGTGTTACTTCAGCCGGTGATGCAGGTAAATCAATTTTTATCCCTGCCTTAGTCGGGTTGTTCCTTTGTATTTTCCTCATTTACTGGGGATTTAAGAAAGCTCAAAAGAAGAATGATAATCAAAACAACTTGAAAATTTAATGGATACGAAAAGGACCGAGCGTTTTCTGCCCGGTCCTTTTCGTATAATTTAGGTCGTACATTTTATTTTGCAAAAACATGATTTCCAATGGTTTTTACTACCGTACGTGAACGAATCCATGTATCTGTAGCAATATCAGGGTTATAGAAGTAAACGGAATTATTTAACCGATCATTTCTAGTTAAGGCTTCCTCCACGGCTTTTTTGGCCTCTTTTGAAGCTGGATTATTGATTTTCCCATTCTGAACAGGTGAAAAGGCGTACGTGCCACCTACTACTTGTTTAATGACACCTGTAACACTATTTGGAAATTGAGATGAATCCACTCGGTTTAGGACAACCGTTGCTACTGCTACTTTTCCTTTATAACTTTCTCCTTTTGCTTCGGCTTCAACTAGACGAGCAAACAAATCTTTTTCCTGATTAGAAATTTGTTCATCCTCTATTTTTTCCGGCATTTCTTTTTTTAATCCAGATGAAAGCTTTGGTGCATGAAGCATATCTTTTGTTTCTTGTGTTAATTCAGTGTTCTCATCTATTAACTCATTATTCGAAGATACTGTTTGATCTTCGGTATTAGCTTGTGCGGTATTGATTTGTTGGCCGATAAATGAAAGTGTAGCTACACAAGCTATCATGAGTGTTTTCATTGTTGTTTTATTCATGTGAGCTACCTCCTAATGTGTTAGTGTATTTTTACACTACCATGGGCTTGTACTGAATGACAGAACGAAAGCATTACATTACATGTTTGTTTGATGACAACATTACAGTTGGTGTGTAAATATGACAATCTTCCTGTATGAATGTAATAATCATTCCAATGATTGCGATATAGAGGGATTTATTTCTATGTTGTAGAATTCATCTTCTTATAATATATAATTAGTACATGATTACCTGAAAAAGAGTTGGAATCAGTTAATATTAAACAATTGAATAACTAGGAAAAGGATGTTTTGAGTGGAAAAGGTAAATATAGTAGAAAAATTTTCGTTATTTAATGAACATTGGAGCCCAAAAATAGCTGGAGAAGTAAATAATATGCATGTGAAATTTGCTAAATTAAAAGGTGAATTTGTTTGGCATCGTCATGAACATGAGGATGAGATGTTCCTAGTAGTTAAAGGAAAATTAATACTTAAATTCAGAGATAAGGAAGTCAGTATAAATGAAGGGGAGTTCATCATTGTTCCAAAAGGTGTAGAACACCTTCCTGTTGCTGAAGAAGAAGTTCACGTACTACTGTTTGAACCTAAATCAACACTTAATACAGGGGACCAAGTAAACGATAGGACGGTCTCGAACCTTCAATCCATTTAAGAGCTGGTATCAGCTCTTTTTATTATTAGTTTGAAAATTTAAACTTTAATCTTTTTTGAAACTTTATTAATTTTAATACGTCTAACAATTATTGAGATTTTAATCAGCAACCTAACATAGTTTATTTGAACGAAATCGTTGATTAGGCATAAGGTGAAAAATAGAATTTTCTTTCTTTTTTTTAGCAATTGATTTTTTACAAGACTCTAGTATAATGAGGAGTCGAAGTTGCTGCATTTGATAAAAATTAAAATAGATTTATTGCTTAATAGACCCATATAGGGACATTAAATATAAAAATTATCATGAAGTTTTTTGGAAAGTAGGTGTGTAAACATGAATAATACATTTTCAAAAATTAATTTGAATAATAAATATGTTCATTTTTTCTTATTAGCTGTCATTTTACTTTGGTTGAAAACATATGTTGTTCAGTTAACACAGTTTGATTTAGGTATTGATAGTGCATTACAACAATTTCTATTATTTTTGAATCCTTTAGGATCGTCCGTATTGTTTTTAGGGTTTGCTTTATTTTTTAAAGGAAAAAAGAAATATGTGTACTTAATTATTCTTGATTTCCTATTATCATTTATTGTTTACGCGAATGTTCTTTATTATCGTTTCTTTAATGACTTTATTACATTCCCCACTTTAACTCAGACGCAAAACTTTGGGGATGTTAGTGGAAGTATTGTTACGTTATTTAGACCATTAGATTTTCTATTCTTCTTTGATGTCATTTTATTAATTGCTTTACTTTCTTTTAAAGTGGTAAAAGTGGAAGTTAAGGAAATTAAACGTCATCAAATTGCGGCAATTTTTTCAATTGCACTAGGAATTTCATTTCTTAACTTAGCGATTGCTGAAGCGGATCGTCCTCAATTATTAACGAGAGGATTCGACCGTAACTATATTGTTAAATATTTAGGTATGTATAATTACACCATTTATGATGGAGTATTAAGTACGAAAGCAAAAGCCCAAAGAGGTTTCGCGAATAGTAATGATATTACAGAAGTCATCAACTTTACTAAGTCTAATTATGCAGAGCCGAATCCGGCATACTTTGGTGCTGGTAAAGGCATGAATGTCGTTTATCTTCACTTAGAGTCGATTCAAAACTTCTTGATTGACTATAAGTTGCATGGGGAAGAAGTTACGCCATTCTTAAATTCAATGGCAAAAGGAGAAAACTCTCTTTACTTTAAGAATTTCTTCCACCAAACCGCTCAAGGAAAGACTGCGGATGCGGAATATATGATTGAAAATTCTCTATATGGTACTCAGCAAGGGGCTGCTTTTACTACTAAAGGGTTAAATACGTATCAAGCTGCTCCAGCCATTCTTGGCCAGCAAGGATATACTTCAGCTGTTTTCCACGGAAATACGGGCAGCTTCTGGAATCGTAACGAAATATACAAATCATTTGGTATGGATCATTTCTTTGATGAAAAATCGTTTGAATATAATGATGCAGATGTAGCAGACTACGGTCTAATGGACAAACCGTTTTTCGAGCAGTCGATGCCTTTACTTGAATCACTGCCGCAACCGTTCTATACAAAATTTATTACGGTATCACACCATTTTCCATTTACGATTGACCAAGAGGAAGCAACGATTGCCCCTCATACAACAGGTAATAAAACAGTTGATAACTACTTCCAAACGGCACGCTATGCGGATGAAGCGTTAGAACAATTTGTAAATTACCTGAAGGAATCTGGATTATATGACAATACAATCATTGTTATGTACGGTGACCACTATGGTATTTCACAAAACCATAATAAAGCAATGGAGCAAGTCATTGGAAAGGAAGTAACTCCGTTTGAAAGTGCAGGGTTACAACGAGTTCCATTAATCATTCATGTACCAGGTGTGGAAGGTAAAGTAATGGAGGAATACGGTGGACAGATTGATTTACTTCCTACACTCCTTCATTTATTAGGAAAAAGCGCAAAAGATTATATTCACTTTGGGACAGATTTATTATCTGAAAATCATGATGATGTAGTGCCTTTTAGAAACGGTGATTTTGTAAGCTCGACTTACACATCAGTAGGCGGAGTGTTTTATGATTCAAAAACAGGATTACCGCTAGAGGATGAAGCAAAAATGACTGAGGCTTATAAATATCAACAAAGTGCAGATCAAAAACTGCATTTATCAGATAAAGTAGTAAATGGAGATTTATTGCGATTCTACACTCCTAAAAACTTTACACCAGTAGATCGTTCCCTTTATAACTACAACTTAAAACAAGAAGACAGTGATACAGAAGAACAGACTGAAAATCAGTAAAAAGTTTCGGTTTTATGATTGACAGTTTTAAAGATATATATTATGATTATCTCAAATAGTTTAATATGTTTCTCCTAAAGGGGAGTAGCTTTTACAGCAAAGTCGTCATTTCAGAGTTCATCACTCTCGGCTTTGTTGGCAACACTTACGTTGTTAGCAAGACCTTTACCAAACGGTAGAGGTCTTTTTTGTTTTTTTAAAAGCCTTTACCAACTACTGGTAAAGGCTTTTCTGTTTATGGAGATAAAAAGGAGAATGAAAAATGAAAAAAACAAAGGTATCAATAACAGAATTAATTAAGAAAAACAAAGAGGAACTTTTAAAAGATAAGTCAAGGCTCGAAAAAATTGAGAAACGAATTGAAGAAAAATACGCTAAACAATAATAGGGGAGGGTATAAATTGTTACTAAGAAAGTACATGTCTCTTTTAGGTATAGGCTCTGCCAAAATTGATCTTATTTTACCGAAAGAAAAGTATAAGCTTGGTGAACAAATTAATGGTTACTTTCTATTGAAGGGTGGAACCATCGAACAGCAGTTAAAAAGAATCGACTGTGATTTAATTTGTATTGATAAGCAAGGTGAATCAGAAAAAGTCATAGATTCTGTTACGATATTAACATCTAAATGTATTGAATCTGAGGAAACGAATCAAATGCCTTTCACATTTACTTTACCAGCCTCAATACCATTTGTGACAGAAGACGTATCATTCCGGTTTACAACAAGGCTTACTTTTAACGAGGGTGTAAAAAGCATCGATCAAGATTTTATAGAAATCGTCCAATAAACGTTTATGTAGTAGTAAACATAATAATTCAGATTTATAATTCAGATTTATAATTCAGATTCATAATTCATAATTCAGATTAAGCTTATTAAAGGTCATAAAGGAATGGGGGATTCAGTTGTTGAAATTTTTCAAAAGAATGAAGTTTATTTTGAAATTTTGGAGGTTCATACCTTTCCTTAAAGATTATTTCTTATCAAAGGAAGTGGAGCTTCATACTAAGGCATTAGGGATACTATTAATTTTAACCTACGCATTTTTCCCTTTTGATTTAATACCGGATTTTCTAGCTTTCTTTGGAATAGTTGATGATGTGGTTATTGCAACATTGGTTCTTGAGAGATTGGTAAAATGGGCACCGTCATCTCTAAGAGAAAAATATAAATTGTAAGGAGGTCATTTGATCAATGGAATTAGCACTTTTATTTGAATATGGTTGGGTATTATTACTTTTAATTGCTATTGAAGGTCTGTTAGCAGCTGATAATGCACTTGTATTAGCTATTATGGTCAAGCATTTACCGGAAGAGGAAAGGAAAAAAGCATTGTTCTATGGGTTAGCGGGGGCATTTGTGTTCCGATTTGGATCCTTATTTGCAATCTCTTTCCTTGTTAATGTATGGCAGGTACAAGCGATAGGTGCTTTATATCTGTTATTTATCGCAGGAAATCATATATTTAGAAAATTAGTGGTGCATAAATCTAAAGAAAAGAGTGAAGCATCCAACGAGAAGAAAAAGAAGCCATCGGGTTTTTGGGGAACGGTCTTTAAGGTCGAACTAGCTGACATTGCTTTCGCTGTCGATTCTATCTTAGCTGCAGTAGCACTAGCAATGACTCTACCAAATACACCACTTCCGAATATCGGCGGGTTAGACGGAGGTAAATTCTTAGTAATCTTTGCTGGAGGACTGATTGGTCTAGTCATTATGCGTTTTGCAGCCAATTTCTTTGTGACATTACTACAAACTCGTCCTGGTTTAGAGATAGCAGCTTTCTTAATTGTAGGTTGGGTAGGGGTTAAACTTTCTGTCTACACCTTAGCTCATCCAGCTTTAGCTGTATTACCAGAAGGATTTCCAAAATCTCCTGAATGGAAAATTTCCTTCTACGTCGTCCTTCTCCTTATCGCAGTAGGCGGGTGGTTTTTATCCAAGGAGAAAACGGAAGAAGTGGTTCTTACAGGGGAAAGTAAATAGTAATGGAAGATGATAGGAGGTTCGGGATGAAAACATTCAGTGAATTGGCTCAAAGCGTCAGTTATGCGGAAAAAGGTACACAAATCTTACTGAATAAGAAAGATCCCGAATTAAGTTTAATGGGTAAGGGAAGAAGTGCTTTTGCCTTTAGAATTGGAGCGACAAACAAAGTGCTAAAAGTATTCTTTCCTGCTTTTACTCACCTAGCTGAAAAAGAAGCATCTATCTATCAACAATTAATTGGGATTCCATATTTTCCAATCTTATACGAGTGGGGAGCCAATTATATAGTCATTGATTATATTGAAGGCAATACTCTCTTTCAATGCCTACAAAAAGGAATTCCGATTAGCAGCGACCATATAAAGGAAATTGATCAAGCATTGGCATTTGCGAGAGAGGTGGGCCTAAATCCATCGGACATCCACTTAAGAAACATTTTTATTACAAGGGTTGGAACGGTTAAGATTATTGATGTAGTAAGGTATAGACAAAATAAATGGTGCTCTCAATGGGATGATCTAAAAACTGGGTATAATAAGTATTATGTACAACGATGGTTTCCTAAAAAGATACCTGAATTCATACTTAACTTGGTTGCATCTCTTTATAAGAGTGAATCTTTTTCAAAGAATCTATTAAAAAAATTGTTGAGTAATTAGTATCCTATACAGGGGATTGAATAATATAGATAATTTGGAGTAAAGCATGGAAAACTCGTTAATAAATATCATGAATGAATATGGGTATATGGGGATTATGTTCTTATTAGCCCTAGAAAACATATTCCCACCCATCCCGTCAGAAATCATTCTTACATTTGCAGGGTTTATGACAACTTCATCTGAGATAAGTATCATGGGTGTTGTTCTGTCAGCAACAGCAGGTTCCATTATTGGTGCCATTATTCTTTATGGAATTGGATTGCAATTAGATGTACAAAGGCTAGAGAAGGTTATTGATCGCTGGGGAAATATGCTTCGATTAACGAAAAATGATGTTCATAAAGCGGATGCTTGGTTTGATAAGTTTGGTGGATGGACCGTCTTATTTTGCCGAGTCATTCCCTTAGTAAGAAGTTTAATCTCCATTCCAGCTGGTATGTCTAATATGAATTTTGGTGTATTTCTAGTGTTAACAACTGTAGGGACATTGATTTGGAATATTATCCTTGTCAATCTAGGTGCATCTGTTGGGGAGTCTTGGGATGTTATTGTAGAATATATGGATATTTATTCTAAGGTGATTTATTTAATTTTGTTACTTATAGTTATTTTGGCTATTTCTCTCTATATAAATAAAAGAATACGTTAGAAGCAGAAAAAGGACCATTAGAGGTCCTTTTTCTGATAAACTATTTTATTTTAAATTTACTTACGACCGATTGTAATTCTTCCGCCATGGAGGATAGCAAGGTAGAAGCAGATGAAATTTCCTCCATCGTCGCATTGGTTTCTTCTGTGGCACCAGCTACATTCTGTGCATTTGCAGCTGATTGTTCAGAAATACTAGCTACTCCGTCAATAGCTTGAACTAATGTTTCCGAACCTGCATTTACTTGCTGTACGGCAGCGGAAACTTCTTGTGCTTGTTTAGAGACATTTTCTACGGCTTGAAGAATTTCCTTAAAAGAATCCCCGGCATTTTTTGCTAAAGAGATTCCTTCACCGACAGCTTCTGTTCCTTCATTCATGACAATTACCGCTTTTTGGGTGTCATGCTGAATATGGTGAATTAAATCCGTAATTTGCCTAGTTGCCGTTTCACTTTGTTCCGCTAATTTCCTAACTTCATCGGCTACGACAGCAAAACCTTTTCCATGTTCACCTGCTCTTGCCGCTTCGATAGCTGCATTTAGAGCTAGTAAATTCGTTTGAGAAGCAATACTGGAAATGAGCGTGACAATTTGGCCAATTTCGGCAGATCTAGTTCCTAAATCGGTAACCACTTCTGCTGTTTGTGTTACTTTTTCGTGGATGGTGTTCATTTGATTGACTACTTTTGAAACCGTTTCATCTCCACTATTAGCTTTTTCTGTAGCTTCAATGGAAGAATCTGTTGCATGTTGAATGCTCATACCAATCTGACCCATGCCATTTGTCATTTCTTTTAAGACTTCAGAAGCATCAATCACACTGGAGACTTGTTGTTCAGACCCGGCTGCTACTTCTTGAATAGCGATTGTAATCTGTTCTGTAGCTCTCGTTGTTTCTTCAGCACTTGCTGATAATTGTTCCGATGTAGAAGCAACCTGTTGAGATTGGTGTGCCACTTGTCCAATAATATGACGTAAACTGTTCGTCATTTGGTTAAAGTCTGTAACGAGTTGACCTGTCTCATCTTTACTTGTTACTTTCAGTTCTTCCATCGTCAGGTCACCATTGGCTACTTTTTTTACATGTTCGGCTAAAGTGATTAGAGGTTTTGAAATCATTCTAGCAATTACTATGGCTAAGCTAATGCCTAGAATAAAAGCCATTACGGAAATAATGATAGTCCATAATCTCCCCGTTGAGAATAAATTCATTGATTCAGAAGAAGCCGCTTGTGCGCCTTCAATGTTATTCTTCACTAGGAGAGAGATATGCTCATTTGCCTCATTAAAAACAGGGTCCGCTAGTTGTAATAAGGAATTGGCAAACTCAAAATCTGTATTTTTACCTGCCTGAAGAATAGATGGAATTTGTTCGATATAAACTTCCCAATCATTAGCAAACTCGTGATATAAATTCCTTTCCTCTTCAGTGGATATTAGAGTGTTTTCATATTCAGTTCTCATATTCTCAATGTTTTCTAAAGTTTGTGTTAACTGACTCTCTATTTCAGACATTTTAGCGCTATCTTTTTCAAGTATGTACATCCCTAAAAGGCCTCTAACATCTGAAACTTCCCCATTTAATTCACCCAGTTTAATAACACTCGGTAACCAGCTATGGTCAATCTCTTCTGTTTTGGCTCCCATTCCAGAAATATTGAAAATGGCTACAGCACTTGTCGCACCTAACAAACATAAAATCAAGCCAAAGCTAAGTAGTAATTTTCTCCTAATCGTCATTTTCATACTTTTCACCTCATCAATTGTTAAATTCTTTGTTGTTTTTTGAAGGACAATCTCTCAGTATAGTGCTTTAAACCTATATATATATATCTATTCTTATTATCCATATTAACAGGGCTTTATTACATCAACTTCCGTTCTTATTTTTATAGAAAGGAGGGTAGTATGTCAGTATGTAAATAGGAATGGAATACTATTGACTAGTGTTCTTATTTACCTATCTTCATAAATGGTATTGATTTGATAAAATTTATTACTATATAATGCTAGGATTATTACGTTTTTATGGAATAGTGAAACCTTTTTTAAATCGTATTCGTATATAATGTTTATTAAGTGAAGAGGAGGGGCTAAAATGTTTGTTGATGATCCAACAGGTGGAGATCTTATGTTTCAAATAGTTCCCATATTTATAGGCATTATTTTTATTATTGTTATAGGTTTTATCATTATAAATATAATTAAAGGGTTCTCACAATGGAGTAGTAATAATCAATCTCCTATTCTTATAGAAAAAGCAAAGGTTGTTACTAAAAGAACGGCAGTTAGAGGAGGAGGGGAGACTCGGGCATACAACGAGTATTATGTTACCTTCCAAATGGACAATGGTGAGAGGGTAGAATTTAAAGTAAAAGATAACGATTATGGGATGCTTGTTGAAGGTGATGAAGGTATGTTGAATTTTCAAGGTACACGTTATTTAAATTTTAAAAGAATTTAAATTTAATAAATACGTATTTTATAGAAGCCTGGACATTGAAACGTAAATCAGTATTGGTTTGTGTTTTCTTTGTTTAAATGAGGTTCAATTTAAAGTTAATAAATGTGTAACTTTCAGGAGTTCAATCGGAGTTCAATCGTATTTCTTATAAGGGTTGATGAGGAAAGATCATTTTTCAAAGTTTAAGAAAGTATAAGCTTTTTGAAGTTAGACAACTTTCCAGCTCCAGCGCCTAGCCCTTCGAGTCAAATAACCTTCCATCCTAAAAGTCAAAAACCAGACTTTTAGGATGGAAGAACATTTGCTTGTCAGGGCTGACCAAGGCGCTTGCGCTTTTCTTATCTGCATATAGCCTAAAAAGGAGGACCTATGAAAAAATTTCTAAACATATTACTTGGAATCGTTAGCCTGTTTCTTATAGTTGCTGGGGTAGTTGCCTTTATGTTTGTCCAAGATATGAAACCGGACAAAGAAAAAGAGGCTGAGATAAGAGTTCTTGCGGAGGACTACTTACAGGATCATTTTAACGGAGATTTTGAAATCTATGATGTATTATTCGATAACATGGGGAACTTTGGCTTTGAATATGCAGCAAAAGCAAGAAATAAGAACAATCATGTGGATTTCTTGATTTATATGGACGATGAAACCAAGCAGCTGGTGGACACTTATATTTCGAAAAAGTGGGCGAAAGAGGTCGAAACCTTGATTAGGCCAATCATTACCGAGAAGTTGGGGACTGAAACTGATTTATACGTATACTTTGATGATGAAATAGGTAAAAATTTAGGATTGAACCCTCTAGCAGAATCGAGTTATAAAGAGTTCGATGTTAAACCAACCATTCGAATGACTATCCCTCGAAAAAAGAAGGATGAAGATGAAATGTATTTAAATGCGTTAATATCTGATTTGAAAGAGAAAGAGATTCTAAAACATGGGACAGTCAATGTCGGTTATATTACAACTACAGGAGAAATTCTTGAGGATACAGAATGGAGTAAAGAGTTTTAAATATAGGTGAGTATGGGAGTTCATTTTATTATGAAAAAAGGGGCTGCCCGATAAGTCCCTGTTCTTATTTAGAATTATTCCTTGAAAGTTCCATCTTTATATTGAGTAGTCTGTTGATTGGAGTGGAAGGCGCGAAGACTCCTGCGGGGGCAGCGGGACAGGTGAGACCCACTGGCTTTGCACACCTTCCAAAATAAGTAAGTTGATGTATGAAGTTATAGACAAACGCAAAAAAAGCTCCTATTGTAGAAATGTTGAATGTTTGTTCCCTAAAACAAACTTCTACAAAGGAG
>NZ_JAXOFX010000008.1:0-178056 GCF_034427655.1 Robertmurraya mangrovi | reverse complement strand
TCCACTGCTTTCTTTTTAAAGGCAACATCATATGTAGTAACTTTCTTTTTCCCCATAAAAAAATCCCCCCATAGTAGACAGATTAGTGTGCTTTCTTTTTTCTGTCTACTATAAGGGGATCATATCACAATTAGGGTGTGTCCCTAAAAAAGTCATACTTTTTAAAAGGTATATTTTTTTTCGAATTCCGAAAGAATTTGGTTGCCAGTCATGTTCAGTAAGGAGTATCATTTATTCTAAGAGATATACAGAAAAATTTGAAAAATAGAAAGAAGCGAACAAATGTGGATCAACAACTCAGCAGGACAAATGAAAAGCTAAGTATTCGAAACGGTATAGCAACAACCGTAATTTTAAACATAAGTAACAACTATTTTGCCCTCTTTGCGATAAGTGTATTAGGGGTAACCAATTACCAAGTAGGATTAATGAGTTCCCTTCCTCAATTTATTGGGATGTTTGCCATGATTTTAGGGTCTTTCATCCTAAATCAGCTAAATGAAAAGAAGAAATTTACTGCCTATTCTTTTTTATTTACAAGGATTTTCTTATTATTAATGTTCTTCGTCATGTATTTACCAGCGGAATATCGAGGCTGGGTGTTTGTATTATTAGTCGGTTTGATGAACTTACCAGGTTCATTCGCAAATTTAAGCTGGCAATCCTTTATAGGGGACTTAATCCCTGACCAAAGAAGAAACTCTTTCTTTAGTGAAAGAAATAGAGTACTAACCATCGTTGGGATGATTGCTACTTTTCTGATAGGGATTATGTTACAGCAGTTTCAAGCGGATAGTCATTTACCTTTCCAATTTTTATTTTTAGTTGGATTTGTTGTCGGTATCATCGAAGTTTATTATTTATTGAAGCATAAAGAACCTAAGAGAGAGAAAATAAAAGAAGGGCGAAAAGTGATATTTGGTTGGCATGTATTTAAGCATAAACCATTTGTTTACTTTTTAATTTGTGGGTTGTTTTTCAACTTTGCTTGGCAAATGGCTTGGTCTTTATTTAGCATCTACCAAATCAAGTATGCTTTAGCTACAGGACTCTGGATTAGTTTGTTCGCCGTCGCTAACCAGATTGCTCAAATTGCTAGCTTTAAATGGTGGGGGAAAATGGCGGATAAACACAGCAATGCGAAAATGCTAATTTTAGTAGCCTTAGGGATGGGGTCGGCTCCATTTCTAACGATATTATCTACTAATCTATACTATTTAGTAGCTGTTAACGCTTTTTCTGGTCTATTTGTCTCGGGTACTGTTTTACTCCTGTTTAATCAACTTTTAGAAGTTACAACAGAGGATAACCGAAGTATCTGTATTTCTAACTATAATATATTGCTAGCCATCATCGCTTTTATCGCACCACAATTTGGAGTATTCCTTCTTGAAACATGGGGGATGACCACGGCCATGACCTTATCATCTATCCTAAGAAGTGGTAGTGCAATCTTTTTTATCGGTCTCTTTCTCTATTTAAAAAGCAAAAAATCTTTAGAAAACCAGCAAAAAGGTTTTGTCGTGTAACCAGTGTTTTTATAACACTGGTTATTTTTATACTGATATAACATTTTCAGAAAGATTTGACTTTTCTATCATTTTTGGCTTAATCTGTTTAAAGAGGAGGGATTACATTGTTTCAAAATGATAAAAGCTATGCAGAAAATTTAGATTTGCAAGATGAACTTTCTCCTTATAAGGATGAATTTTACTTAATGGAAGGTGCCATTTATATGGACGGTAACTCACTGGGGTTATTATCCAAAAGGGCAGAACAAACTTTAACAGACGTGATTCACTCTTGGAAAACACTTGGAATTGATGGTTGGATGAATGGAAATCATCCTTGGTTTTATATGGGTGAAAAATTGGGCGAGATGAGTGCGGATCTTGTTGGGGCAAAACCAGAAGAAGTAATTGTAACCGCTTCCACGACAACAAATCTACACCAGCTTGTTGCAACCTTTTATAAGCCAAAAGGGAAACAAACAAAAATATTGGCTGATGAATTAAATTTCCCGTCTGACATATATGCCTTGCAATCTCAAATCAGATTAAAAGGGCTTGATCCTAATGAACACTTAATACAAGTAAAGAGCAGAAACGGTAGATTCATAGAGGAAGACGATATTATTGAAGCCATGACGGAAGATATCGCTTTAATCGTCTTACCAACAGTTTTATACCGAAGCGGGCAGCTGTTGGACATTGAAAGACTGACAGCGGAGGCACATAAAAGAGGAATTTTAATCGGTTTTGATGGTTGTCATTCGGTTGGAGCGATTCCTCACCATTTTACTAAGTGGGGAGTTGATTTTGCTTACTGGTGCAACTATAAATATTTAAACAGTGGGCCAGGTGGTATTGGTGGCTTGTATGTGAATGAAAAGCACTTCGACCAGCTTCCAGGGCTAACCGGCTGGTGGGGTTCCCATAAACAGAAACAGTTTGATATGGAGCATCAATTCGTACCAGCAAATGGAGCTGGAGCATTTCAGATTGGGACGACGCATATATTAAGTGCAGCGCCGCTTATTGGTTCCTTAGAAATGTTTCAGGAAGTAGGAATGGAAAAAATAAGAATGAAGTCTCTAAAGATGACGAAGTATTTAATGGAACTAGTGGAGTATGAATTAGGAGATTATTCATTTACCATTGGGAATCCACTTGAGAATCATAGACGAGGCGGTCATGTTTCCCTTGAGCACGAGGAAGCAGCGAGAATTTGTAAAGCGTTGAAGGATGAAGGAGTGGTACCAGATTTCAGAGCTCCAAATGTCATCCGTTTAGCCCCTGTTTCATTGTATACCTCCTATGTAGATGTTTGGGAAGCGGTACAAATATTAAAAAGAATTATGGATGGAAAATGGTATGAGAAATACGAAAATAAACGAGAAGTGATCGCTTAGAAAGGGTTGTAGTTATGAAGTGGATTGATGTTACTAGAACTCTAACAAACTCGACACCGACTTGGCCAGGAGATACTCCTTTTCGTTATGAAGTCAGCTGGTCAAAAGAACAAAGTGGTTCAGTTAATGTCGGTAAGCTCACTATGAGCATTCATACCGGAACACATGTGGATGCGCCTTTTCATTTTAATAGTGAAGGCGAACGAATAGCTGATTTAGATGTGAATCTATATGTAGGAAACGCGAGAATCATTGATGTATCTGAAAAAGAGAGTGTGGGAGCTAGTGATTTGGCTGGTTTCAACCTTAAAGGTGTTGAACGTTTGATTTTAAAAACCAATTCGTGGGTAAATCCAGATGTTTTTCCTGATAAAATTACTTTCTTAAGAGAAGACATAGGTCCTTTTTTACACGAGTTAGGTGTCAAATTAATTGGGTTGGATGTCCCTTCTGTTGATCCATTGGATAGCAAGGAACTCCCTGCTCATCATAGTCTCCATCAAAATGGAATACATATTTTAGAGTCTCTTCAGTTAGACAATATGGAGCCAGGTGATTATGAATTGATTGCCCTTCCATTAAAAATAAAAGATGCTGACGGTAGCCCTGTAAGAGCGCTACTTCGGCCAATAGGAGGAATCTAAATTGGTAGCTGGAAATAAAAAGTTAACAGATTATGAAAAATATATTCGTACAGAGGAATTGTTAGGTTTACAAAAGAACGAAGAGGAGCAATGCTGCTCGGATGAATTAACCTTCCAAACGATTCACCAAATTGCCGAACTACATTTTAAACTGGTCATCCAATATATGAATCTAGCAAAAGATTTCATGGAGACAAGTGAAATTGGAAAAGCGACGGCTCAACTAAGAAGGGTGGATCTTCATTTAAAACATCTTCCTGAAGTGTTTAACATGGTCAAGGTGATTAGTCCAAGTGACTACCATATCATCCGTCTATCATTAGGACAAGGTAGTGGCCAGGATTCACCAGGATTTAATGATATTTTAAAATTAGGTCCTACATTATGGGCTCCGTTTGAATTACTGCTAAAAGAGCGTGGATTAACCGTTCTAGAGTTATTAAAAAATGGAGAAAGTCATTTTCCCTTGTTTGAATTAATGCAGGAATTAATTTCTGTGGATGAGAGTTTCCAAACTTTTAGATATAATCATCTCCAACTTGTACGCAGAATGATCGGCTTACAAACACAAAGTTTAAAAGGAGTTCCAGCACAAATGCTTGAAAGAGGCATTAAATTTGAATTCTATCCTGAATTGTGGAAGGGAATTTGCGAGTTAACAGACTTAACGGGATCAAGCTATGGGGCCAAACCATTAGATGAATAAAAACGGGAGGAAGCTGTTCGTGAAAAGGACAGCTTTTTTCCAATAAAAATAAAAAAACCATCTTGCATTCCCAACATTTGCATGCTAGAATGAGAAACGGTCGACTGTTTTTTTATTATTTTTTCTAGTGATAATAAATATCCTATATTAACATTAACACAATAATTTCCGGTTGTCAAACAAATAAGGAAAAATAATTTTTACTTTTTGTTTTACCGAGGAAACAGAAATGAAATGCACGGATATTGCGTAAACTGCAGTAGACTAATTTTTTTCGGGAGTGGTTACATGAGTAATGAACAAACAGTAAAGCTTGAGGAGCAGAAGCGAGTAGATGTGATTGTTTCAGAAATAAAAGAGAAACTTACAAACCTCACGGAACACAAAGAAAAAGTCAGTTCTGATGCTCTAGAGATACGCAAAACATTTTGGAACGATGTAACCATTAACTTCGATGAAGCAGACGATATAGCAGAAACATATTCAAGTATTAAGCAACAAGCTCAGCTACTTTCTGAACGAGACAGAAGTCAAGGGCAGCTTAATAAACAAATCCAAACATTATCAAGACTGAAAAATTCTCCTTATTTTGGTCGAGTAGATTTTAAAGAAGAGGGAGAAAAACAGGCCGAATCCATATATTTAGGAATTACCTCCTTTATGGATAAAGACGATGAAAACTTTTTAATTTATGACTGGAGAGCACCGATTTCCAGTATTTATTATGACTTTGCTCCTGGACCTGCCAACTATCATACCCCAGAAGGAACGATTGAGGGGAATATGGAGCTTAAAAGACAATTTATCATTAAGAATAGCAAAATAGAAGGAATGTTTGATACGGGGGTAACCATTGGGGATCAGCTTCTTCAAGAGGTTCTTGGTAACAACGCTAGTACACAAATGAAAAGTATTGTTGCGACCATTCAAAGAGAACAAAACCAGATTATCAGAAATGAAAAAAGCAAGGTGCTCATGGTTCAGGGGGTCGCAGGAAGTGGGAAGACTTCGGCTGCTTTACAGAGAGTTGCATACCTTCTCTATCGTTATCGTGGAATTATTACCTCTCAAAATATTATGTTATTTTCACCGAACCCATTATTTAATAGCTATATCTCAACTGTTCTTCCGGAGCTTGGGGAAGAGAACATGCAGCAAACGACATTCTTTGAGTATTTGGGCAGTCGAATTGAAAAGAGAATGAACTTAGAAGACTCTTTTACTCAGTTAGAGGATGTTTTAAATAGTGAGGGTAATAACCAGCATGATATCCGTTTAATGAATATCCAGCTCAAGTCTAGTCTTCTTTTTAAAGAAATGATTGAGAATTATGTAAAAAGCCTAGATATAAAAGGGATGGAATTTACTGACATCATCCTAAAAGGGACTGTTTTAGTTTCAAAGGAACAGTTAAAGGAAAAATTTTATACTTATGATCAAAGTTACTCAATCCCTAACCGGGTGGAATTACTTCAAGAATGGCTATTGAAAGAGCTAAGAAAGTTGAAGAAGTTAGAGAAAAAGAAAGATTGGGTAAGGGAAGAAATTCAGTTTTTAGATAAAGAAGATTTTCTTGATGCTTACAAAGAGTTACAGAGAAAGAAAGAGTTTAACCAAGAGAGCTTTGATGATTTTGAAAGAGAAGAAAAAATTCTAGCAGAAGTCTTGGTAAGCCGTTATTTTAAACCTCTAATTAGAAAAGTAAAGAAGATGAGGTTTATTAACTTTAAGAAAATTTATAGTCAATTGTTTGTTGGGGAACAGGATATACAAAAATGGAATGACATCAGAGAGTATACGTTATCGAGACTGAATGAAGATCATCTAAACTATGAAGATGCGACTCCATATGTATATTTAAAGGATTTAATTGAAGGTAGGAAAATGAACCTTTCTATCCGCCATGTGTTTATAGATGAAGCGCAAGATTATTCACCGTTTCAGTTTGCCTATATCAAACAATTGTTCCCACAAAGCAAAATGACGTTGCTCGGTGATATTAACCAAGGTATCTATACCCATTCCACTTACCAGAAGTCCATGCTTCAGGACACTGATTTTACTGAAGAAGATCAGGAGACGATCATATTAACTAGGAGCTATCGCTCTACTCGACCGATTGTAGAATTTACTAAAACTTTGTTGCACGACGGTAGTTTAATTGAAGCTTTTAATCGTGATGGGAATAAACCAACTTTTACTCAGGTTGAAAAGAAAGAACAGTTACAGGAGAGTGTTCTAGAAAAAGTAAAAGATATGCAAAGCAAGGGACATAAAACAATCGCGGTTATCTGTAAATCAGCAACAGAAAGTGCAGAGGCATTTGCCTATTTAAATCAACATTTAGATGTCCATTTAATGGAGAAAGGCACCATCACTTTTGAATCGGGAATTGTCGTCATTCCAGCTTATTTAGCAAAAGGGATTGAGTTCGATGCCGTCATTATTTACGATGCTTCTAATCATGTCTATGGCAGAGAAAGTGAACGTCGTTTGTTTTATACAGCATGTACTAGAGCGATGCATGAACTTCATTTATTTTCTATGGGAGAAAAGAGTTTTTTACTGAAGAATAGTGGAGAGTATTTGTATAGTTTATAATAAGGGATTTTGTCGAAAAAAAGATATATCGGAAAAAATGATGATATATTATTTGAAATCGATGATATCTTCTTCATTTTCGATGATATCTAACCTGAAATCGATGATATCCTTTAATTTCTAATGCTATCAAAGCAAAAATCGAGGATATCCTCTTCATTTCCGATGATATCTGATCTGAAGTCGATGATATCCTTTAATTTCTAATGCTATTCAAGCAAAAATCGATGTTGTCCTCATCATTTTCAACGATATCTGAGCAAAATTTGCTGATATCCTTTAATTTCTAATGCTATCAAAGCAAAAATCGATGAAATTCACTACTCAATAATAAAAGAGAGCCGCTCTCACGGCTCTCTTAACCATTTTTATAAGGATTTTTCTAGCTCAAACCAATAATAGCACAGTGTTTCCATTCCTTTATCGAAATTTTCGATATGGAAATGCTCGTTTGGTGCATGGAAGTTTTCTGTTGGTAAGCCGAAGCCCATTAAAACAACAGGTAATCCTAAAATTTGATCAAAAGCAGCTACGATTGGAATCGAGCCACCCCCACGAGTATAGGCAGTCGGTACATTATAAACTTTTTCATAGGCACGGCCAGCTGCTTGGATGGCAGGGTGATTGAAAGGTGTTACGTAAGGATGGCCCTTATCAAATAAAGATACATTCACTTCAACACCAGCCGGCACACGTTCCTGAACATGTTTTTGTAATAAATCAGCAATCACATCTGGATTTTGATTAGGTACTAAACGACAAGTGATTTTTGCTGAAGCTTCTTTTGGAATGACGGTTTTAATACCTTCTCCTTGGAATCCACCGTAAATTCCGTTTACTTCAAGAGTCGGTCTTACGTATAAACGCTCTAAGGTTGTAAAACCTTGTTCTCCATGAAGCTCTTTTAAGCCTAATTGCTCAAGAAGCTGTTCGTCTGTCGTTGGAAGAGCAGCAAATGCTTTCTTCTCATCTTCCGTAATAGCTTCTACATCATCGTAGAAACCTTCAACAGTAATCACGCCGTCTTCGTTATGGAAGGAATTCACGATTACCACTAAAGCATGGATTGGATTTTGAACAGCCCCACCATAAAGCCCGGAATGTAAGTCACTTACGGCACCTTTCACATCAATTTGAATTCCGCAAAGTCCTCTTAGACCGTAACAGATAGCTGGTTTCCCTTTATCCAATAAGCTAGTATCAGAAATGACAATCACATCTGATGCTAAAAGCTCTTTGTTTTCTTCAACGAAGGCAGGAAGGTTTGGACTACCGATTTCTTCTTCTCCTTCGATACAGAATTTAAAGTTAACTGGCAGTGTACCTGTTGTTTGTAAAATGGCCTCAATAGCCTTAATATGCATGAACGTTTGCCCTTTATCGTCACTAGCACCTCTGGCAAAAATCTTCTCATCACGAATATTAGCTTCAAAAGGAGGAGTTTCCCATAATTCTAATGGATCAACAGGCTGAACATCATAGTGCCCGTAAATCATGACGGTTGGTTTTCCTTCTGCTTTCAGCCACTCTCCATAAACTACAGGGTGACCTTTTGTTGGATAAACCTCTACATTTTCCATCCCAATTCTTCTTAACGCATCAGCTGTCCAGTCCGCTGCACGCTTCACTTCACCACTATAATCGGGAAGAGCACTAATACTTGGTATAGCAAGAAACTCAAAAAGCTCCTTTAAATGGTTTTCTTTGTTTTCATGTAAATATTGATTAATTGCTTGATTCACATTTCTGACCCCTTTCAAAAAACGGAAATGCTACTTTATTCGCTAACGGAGGAATGTATTCCTGTTTATTTTTGAAAAATATTTAGTAATCCTAAGGAAATAAATTTTTTATGTGATTGTCATACCGTTTTTTCCAAATTTGTATTGCAATAATTTGGATTTTGTGTAAAATTACACTAAAAGTATAAAGTGGATAAAACTTGAGGAGGGGAAGAAAGATGGAGCCTTTATCAAGAGATGACCGTAAAAGGATAGTCAAAGAAGAACTAGGCTTATTAAAAGAAAAAAGATATATTTCGGAGAATCTGTATAATCATGTAGTACAGACGCAGCGAAAGTTTTATGAAGATTTAGAGGCCGAAGAGGCTAGGACCGTACAGCATGTTGCTACATCACAAATAGAAACAAATTCACAAGTGGAAGAAGAGAAAGAAAAGGTTCAACCACAGAAGCAAGTAATAGTAAAACCAGCACCCGTAAAGAAAGAACCAGTTAAAAAGGTTTTGTCATCAGAACAAATAAGAGAGAGAAACATTACTTGGCTTTTAAATTTAGGAGTTATATTACTACTTATCGGTGGTTTATATGTAGCGACAAGTAAATGGGAAACGTTAACCGATTGGATGAAGGCAAGTTCCATTGCTTTTGTTTCGATTTTATTTTTTGGAATGGCTTTCGTTTCTGGGCGAGTGCTTCGTATTGAAAAAACAGCCTTTGCGTTTAATGTTCTAGGAAGCTTATTTTTGCCCATCTTTCTTTTATCGATTGGTTGGTTTGAATTGCTAGGTTCCTATCTTTCTTTTAACGGAGAAGGGCGCTTTGTTTTTGGGGTGCTCAGTAGTTATGCCGTGTTGCCTGTTTATATATGGCTAGCTAAAAAGCTATCATCCAGGCTGTTTGTCTGGTTCTCCTATCTAGCTCTCACCGTTGGCACGGGCTATTTACTTGCAGCCGTTCAGCTTGAGAAAGATGGATTCTATCTAGGAATTATGATCTTTAATGGCCTATTGCTGGCAGGATATCATCGTTTGAAAAATAATGAGAGTATCAAACTTTTCACGAAAGAACTCGTGTATTTTGCTCAAATCAATTTAGTGTTAACCACGTTGCTCATGTTACTTTTCTACAGCAATGAAGTGTTCTTCGGATTTAATTTAATCCTAACAGCGATTCTTTATCTCTCTGTCGTCTATGTAACAGGCAAAAAAGAGTTTCATTTTGTTTTTAGTGCGATGATGGTCTATGGGATTTATCAAATGGTTGAACACACAATGTTAGATTCATTTAGTCCTATTTTATATGCATTAATAGGGATCGGATTCCTGGCATTACCTAAAGTTCTTGATGAACAGTATCCATGGGAGAAAGTGTTCAACTGGACGAGTGCAGTCATCTCATTTTTCGCCTTTCTTTATATCACTTTTGAAGGTTTACTTTTAAAAATGGGTGAGCCATCATTCGTTCTACTGTTGGGATATTTAGTGATTACTGCCAACTTCCTGTACTTAACAAATGTATTCAACCGTAAACTATTTGCCTATTTAACACCAACATTTTTATCAGCTGCTTTATTAGAGGTTGTTTTACTCATCGACTCTGTTTTAGCTTTTGAATCCCTTTTGTTACCAGTGTTCTTTATTGGGTTCGTCCTATTTGTTGGAGTTGGGATATATCTAAACAATAAGCATGTTAATAAAATTTTGGCTAGCTCTAGAGATATCGGATTAGTCATTATGTATGTCACCATTGTAGTTACGATGATTACCAGTTCATGGTGGGAACTAGGACTCATGCTCATCTTGCTGGCTGGAAGTTTATACTTATCCATTAAGCTTGAGGAAAGGTTAATCTATAAAGTTACCACGCCATGGTTTATACCATTTCTGATTGGTTTAGCTGTTGTTGCCTTTGGAGAAGAATTGAATTCACTTTACTACGAGTATAGCAAGCACTTTGGTTTGGCTGTTCATTTTGCCTTAGGAAGTTTTATCGTATTGGCATGTTCCTATTTGGTCAAACCTTTACAGAGAAGTAGCTTTATCGTTTCTCAAATGTTCTATACAATTGCAATTCTCTCATCGTTTATCGTAGACATAGATGAAGTTTGGGTTCAACCGTCAATTTTAATAGTGGGTATTGGAATGTATGTACATTTATATAAATTTACCAAGATAAAAGAATTAACTTACTTAGTTAGTGTGACTGTACTAGTTGCTTATTTTACCGTTCTTCACTCCATTCACTTGTTATTTATAGAAACGACCTATTTTGATTATATTCAGTTCGTAGGTGGAGCCATTCTTTTATTATCCATTGGATATACGTTACGCCTAAAAGACGCAGATTTATTTAAGGGCTTTGCTTTAATCGGACATATTTATCTTCCTTTAGCATTAATATGGACGTTCCTATCGTATTGGGAGCATGCGGTGTGGAGTTTTATTTTAGCCATCGGAATCTATGCTGTTAGTACAAAAATGGTTAACCAAGAATGGAAAGTGAGATCGTTTTTATACAGCGGCTTTACTTCGTTATTCTTAACCGTTTCAACTACTCTTATGTTTGCAGACGGTTTAACGGGTGAGCTAGCGTTTCTGGTTACGAGTATATTAATCGTGATATTTTGGTTCTTATCTACTGATGTTAATAAAAGACGAACAAACTACTATCTCGTTCCATTTTCAATTCTTGGGATATTTAGTTTTGTAGCAGCATACCCGTATGACTTTACAGCATTCCTACTTACCATTGGGTATGCAACGGGATTACTTTTATTCTTACACTATATTAAGTGGGACTTCTTAGTAATCGTACCGTTATTAAGCGTGTTAATGGGAAGTTTAGAATTTTCGTGGAACCTTGATTCAATCTACCAGCTAAGCTTGCTAGCAGGATTAGGGGTCATATTACTATTAGTTAGTCAATATGCATACAAAAGCTTACTTGTCAGTCATTCTAATTTTCCTTTTAAATATGTGGATGCCTACAGCGTGGTTTCACTTCTCTTCTTCATGTGCTTATATCTTCTAGATAGAGACTTTTTATTCGTAAAAGTGTTGCCAGGTGTGCTCATTGTACTGACCCTTTGGTTACAAAGAAAGCGAGTACCATATGAGTGGAGTTGGATACCAGCCTTTTTAGCAGGCGCTTATCTATTAGAACCATACTACTCTCTATTATCTGAACTTGAGATTCCAGCTTTGCTTGAGAGAGAAGCCTATGTTTTACCGTTTGTAGCATTAATCATTTACCTTCAAACTTGTCTGAAGAACCGTTACAAAGAAATAACGGGGAAATTACAGTGGGGAATTTTAATAGCAGTTTCCTTGACACTCGTTCAAGACGGGTTAGAAAGCAACACGATTTATGACGCATTAATTGTAGGGTCATTGTCTTTAATTTCCTTATTAGCGGGAGTATTCTTGCGCATTAAATCATACTTCTTTGTTGGATCGGGTGTACTATTGTTGAATGTCTTCTTACAAACTAGACCATTTTGGGGCAATTTACCTTGGTGGGCGTACTTATTAATCGCAGGCTCTATCTTAATTGGTGTAGCAAGCTACAACGAATGGCAGAAACAAAAAGTCGGTAAAGGTGAAAAGACGTTTTTACTAGGAATAAAAGAAAAGGTGATTAGCAAACTTAAACAGTGGGATTAATCACTTGAAGTGGGTATCTAATCCAATAGTGCCCACTTTCAATTAATCTTTGACAGCTGCTGATTACTTTACTTTGTTTCTTGTGATAAAAATGGTATTATTAAAGCTGATTTTAATAAAGGAGAGATTGACATGACTAAAAAAGGATACATAAACTTTGAAAACGGTGAAAGAATCGATCTTGAATTTTTCCCAAATGAAGCTCCTAACACAGTAGCTAACTTCGAAAAATTAGCAAATGAAGGCTTTTATGATGGCTTAACATTCCACAGAGTCATTCCTGGATTCGTATCTCAAGGAGGTTGCCCTACCGGAAATGGTACAGGTGGACCAGGCTATTCCATTAAATGTGAAACAGAAGGTAATCCTCATAAGCATTTAGCAGGTAGCTTGTCTATGGCACATGCTGGTAAGGACACAGGCGGAAGTCAATTCTTTATCGTACATAAGCCACAACCTCACCTTGATGGAGTGCACACTGTTTTTGGACAAGTTACAAATGGTCTAGAAGTGGCTCTTAACATGGGTAACGGTGCAAAAATGAAAGAAGTAAAAGTATTTGACGAAGAATAAGATTGAAAATTAAGGGGGAGCTGAGATAGCTCCTCTTTTATTTTTCTTGAAAATGAATGTAATAAATGACTCAGTAACAAACTCTATCATTTTTACCATCACTCTTGCATAAGTTATAGGGACAAGCTCAGGACGAGGTGATTTTTATCCAATTCTTAAGAAGATTTAAGGAGTTTGCTGTTCGGGGTACGGTGGTAGATATGGCGATTGGTGTAATCGTTGGAACTGCTTTTGTTAAAATAGTAGATTCCTTTGTGACGGATATTATCATGCCGCCTATTGGTTTAGTATTAGGAAAAGTAGATTTTTCCAATTTATATATCAATTTATCCGGCGGCCGTTTTCAATCATTAACAGAAGCTAAAGAGGCAGGGGCTGTAACGGTTAATTATGGGCTGTTTCTTGAAACGATTATCCATTTTGGTATCGTGGCTTTTGCTACTTATTTTACGATCCTTCAAGTCAATCGAATGAAGAAAGTTCCAATCGAATCGATGTCTTCAAAGGAATGTCCGTACTGTTTATCTAATATCCCTATAAGGGCCATTAAGTGTTTAAACTGTACGATGGATCTACATGAAGATAAAGAGGAGCAAGTTCCCTTAGAGGAAATGTTTATTCCGACAAAAATAAACCCTAGGAAATCAACAACGAGAAGAACAATCCAGATTAATATCAGTGCAAAATAATAGACTGTTCCTCAAAGAGGTAACAGTCTAAATAAATCTCTTACCATAGCAACTCAAACAATCGACTATTAATCAGGTTTGTATCAATGGGACAAACAGGTGAATCTCTACCGTACTGCCAACCCCAAACGTTCGCTTTACAAGGAGGTTTTTTCGGTTTAAAATTCGGAGCATTTCTAGCCCGAGATACTCCAGGCTCTGGCTCTGCACTCCAAAGAATTAATTGGGTTGCAACCTTATTGTCATTATTGACCGCCTCACAATAAGCGGCACTGAAATCACCTTTAACCGGATCATGATATAGACCCGCTTTATATCCACTAGGGAACATCCCGTCCACGAAACCTCGTATCCATGCCTCATCAATTTTGAAAAATTTCTCTAAGTTAGCAAATACCACTTTTCCTTTTGGTACGCCCAGTCTTCGTGCATTATAGACGGCATTTTGGGCAATAACTTTTCCTTCTCTGTAGCCAGTAGCTTCTAAAAAATTACTGTAAATCGGAAGTATCTTTGTTCCGCTATTACGTAATAACCGAATTTCTTCTCTCGTAAGTACATCGGCTGCCCCGGGAACAAGCGCAATATACCTGCCCCAATAGCTAGGTTTTCCAAAGTTATTAAGTACACAATCATACAGCTCTTTTGTAACTGGTGATGCCGAATCTACACCCCAATAGTAAGGCACTCTATTCACTCCTTTCATCAGAAATCCTCTGAACCTTAAATTATATGGGTTTAAATCGCCCTTCATTCCATTGGACAAATTTGCTCTTTGAAAAATACTCAGAATTCATCGTAAAAATTATAATTTTCTGAAAAAATCAATTGACTTTTTACCATTTTCACGATATCTTTGTTTTAAAGTATGACACGTAAATTTAATAACGGTTTTATAACGTTATATAAAATTTATACCAATAAACATTCTTACTTTAGCAATCATTGAATATCTTAAAAAGGTAGCGATCGATAAGTATATAAATAGGTTGATTACAAATAAGAGGGTGATTGAAGTTGACGAACCATGTTTCCTTTCATGAATTAACAGAGGAAGAAAAATACGAGCATTTCTTAAAGCGTATAGAGGCCGACGAAAAAATAGAGGCCGATGACTGGATGCCAGATGACTATCGATTTACATTAATTAAACTCATTTCAATGCATGGCATAAGTGAAATTATGGGGGCATTGCCTGAAAAGGAATGGGTACCTAAAGCTCCGAGTTTAAAAAGAAAGTTAGGAATAATGGCAAAGGTTCAAGACGAAATGGGTCACGGACAACTTTTGCTAAGAGTAGCAGAAGATTTAATGAAGCCATTAGGAAAAAATAGAGAAGATATTATGCAAGATTTGTTTAAAGGAGATTTAAAGTTTCATAATGTGTTCCATATGGAAGCTCCAACTTGGGGAGATGCAGGATTGATTGGCTGGCTAGTGGATGGTGCAGCAATCATCTCTCAAACGAATATGCTAGATGCCTCATATGGTCCATATGCTCGAGCATTAAAACGAATTTGTGCAGAAGAAGTATTCCATGCCCAACACGGGGAAGCCATAATTATGGCATTAGCGGAAGGAACGAAGGAGCAAAGGGAAATGGTGCAAGGTGCCATCAATCGTTGGTGGGAAGCACTTCTCATGTTTTTCGGACCAGGAGATTCTTCGGTTACAGGTACCTCCAAACAAGATACGACGATCAAATATAAAATCAGAACGAAAACGAATGAAGATCTACGTCAAGACTTTTTCACCAAATACATTCCTCGAGTTCTCTCACTAGGTCTTACCATTCCTGATGACACGATGCATTATGATGAGCAGCAAGGTAAGTGGATTTATCAGCAGCCTGACTGGAATCGTTTCAAGCAAATTGTAAAAAATAATGGTCCTAAATCAAAAGAAAGATTAAGACTACGAGAAATTTCATATCACACAAATGCATGGGTTCGTGAAAGTTTAGCAACAAAGTCATAGGAAGGAGGGTTTTTTTTGGTTAAAAATGAGTTCTACCAGGAATATGAAGTGTTTAGTAAAAGAACGGATAAATCGCCAATGCAGTATCAGTTCTCCCTTTTAGCACCGAACGAGGAGCTTGCCCTCGTGATGGCACAGGAAAACTTTATGAGAAGAGAGCCAGTGGCAGATATTTGGGTCGTGAAAAGGGATCATATTAGAAAAATGACACTAGAAGAACGACAAACACTGCAAAGGCTAGACAATAAAGATTACCGCAACACAAAAGGATACGGCTATTTAAAGAAAAAATGGCGTCATTATGAGCAAGAAATGTTGGATGAAAAAGAAATTCTATCATGGGGAGGGAAGTTGAAAAATGAAACGGAGCATGGATGATGCAATCAAAGATTCAGAATACAAATCCGCACTCACTGAGCTTCTCTTTCAATTAGCGGATGATGATTTTATACTAGCATACCGTGGTTCGGAGTGGTTAGGCTTAGCTCCGCATATAGAAGAAGATGTAGCGTACTCATCGATTAGTCAAGATACGATGGGCCATGCGGCGATGTTTTATCAGCTTTTAGAGGATTTACAAATCGGAAAAGTAGACGACCTTGCCCATGCAAGAGAAGCTTCCGAGAGAAAAAATGCTGTTTTACTAGAAATGGTTAATGGACCTGGTACGTATTTAGTGGAGCCTCAGTATGATTGGGCTTTCGCCGTTGTTCGTAACTTTTTCTACACTTCGGTTAAGAAGATTCGAATCGAGTCTATGAAAAATTCATCCTACCAGCCTTTAAGTGAGGTTGCGGTAAAAGTAAATATGGAGCTTTACTATCATTTGTTGCATTGGAAAACATGGTTCATCCAGTTAACAAAAGCAAATGAAGAAGCTAGAGAAAAAATGTTACACGCAACAAATCGAGTGTTTGAAGAGTTAGACGGACTACTCACGCTCGGTCCAAAAAACGAAGCGATTTCAAGTTTTCAATTAATAGATGCCGAAGAAACGTTAAAACAGAGATGGATCCAAATGGTTCAACCCATCTTTGAATCTATCAATTTTACCATACCGGAGAAATTTGGTATGAAGCATGGGAATGGTCGAAACGGAGAACACACCGAAGATCTTCAAAAAGCACTTCAAACGTTAAGTGAAGTTTATCTTGTTGACCCAGCAGCGAGCTGGTAAAAGGATGATGAAAGTGGATTTAAAAAATGAAGTAATGAAAGCGCTTCACTTAGTAAAAGATCCAGAAATTGATTCCATTTCCGTTGTTGATTTAGGAATGATAGAGAGTGTGGAGACGAAAGAGAACTCCGTTTCTATTCAGCTCTTGCCTACTTTTATGGGATGCCCAGCACTAGACATTATTAAAAATAATGTCGTTAAGGTTCTTTCGCAAATAAAAGAGATAGAGCAGGTTGATGTTCAGTTTGTTTATCATCCACCGTGGACTTCAGACCGCATCACCGAGGATGGTAGAAGAGCATTAAAAGAGTTTGGAATTGCTCCACCGCCTATACAATTGGATGAAACAGGTGAATGGCATGTGGATTGCCCTTATTGTGAATCCACATATACGACAATCGAAAACTTATTTGGTCCAACCGCATGCAGAAGTATCCTTTACTGTAAATCTTGTAAAAATCCTTTTGAGGCGATGAAACCGATTTCTACGTTGATGTAATAAATAGAGTTTGTTTTCATATCATGAATAAGAAACTATTTCCAATTAATAGAAATAGATTCTACTATATAAAAAAACTATATTCTGAGGAGAGATTCGAGAATGGTAAAATTAATCGCTTTATACAAACATCCTGAAAACAAAGAGGCTTTTGACGCGCACTATTTCAATACACATGCCCCACTTACGGCAAAGATTCCTGGTCTACGTAAAATGGAAGTGACAAAGGTAGTAGGAAGCCCAATGGGTGGCGAAGGAAAATACTATTTAATGTGTGAAATGTACTATGACAGCCATGAGGCTTTGCAAACGGCCATGAGAACAGACGAAGGAAAAGCTTCTGGTAGAGATGCTATGAAATTTGCTGGGGACCTTATCACATTAATGATAGGTGAAGAGGTTAATGAGTAATTCATTTGAGTTTATTGAGACAACGACTCAAGGGGCTATTGGAACCATCGAATTAAACCGCCCTAAAGTGTTAAATGCTCTTAATACAAAAATGATCTCCGAAATTGTGCAAGCAATGGAAGGATTTGATAAGGACGATAACATTCGTGTTATCGTCTTATCTGGAAAAGGAAGAGCATTTGCTGCAGGTGCAGACATTGATGAGATGGCGAATGCAAGTGCAATGGATTTAGAGTTGTTAAACCAATTTGTTGATTGGGATCGATTAGCTTTGATTAAAAAGCCCATTATCGGTGCCGTTCATGGTTTTGCATTAGGAGGTGCCTTTGAACTAGCACTTTGCTGTGATTTGCTTTTTGCAGCTGAAGATGCGGAGTTCGGCTTTCCTGAAGTGAATCTTGGTGTTATGCCAGGGGCTGGTGGTACTCAAAGATTAACGAAACTCGTTGGTAAAACGAAAGCAATGGAATGGCTTTTTACCGGTAAAAGAATTACCGCAAAGGAAGCTCTTCATTACGGAATCATCAATCAAACTTTTTCAAAAGAATTATTATTTGAAGAAACGTATAAGTTTGCAGAGCAATTAGCAAAGCAAGCTCCAATTTCAATCAGGCTAATCAAGGAATCTGTGCTAAAAGCGATTGATCACTCTATATATGAAGGAATGCAGTTTGAGCGTAAAAACTTTTATCTGTTATTTTCATCAGAGGATCAAAAGGAAGGCATGAAAGCTTTTATCGAAAAAAGGCAACCTCAATTTAAAGGGAAATAGGGGGCATGTCCTATGTTTGAAACCGTTCTATATGAAGTGCGAAATTCAGTTGCCTATATCACACTAAATCGACCAGACAAACTGAATGCTTTTACCGAGCAGTTGAACAAAGAAGTTCAATTGGCCATCAAAAATGCTTCAAGAGATGAATCTGTTCGTGCACTTGTCATTACTGGTGAAGGTAGAGCTTTCTGTTCGGGTGAAGATTTAGCTGGTGTCAATGACGATATGGACCATGGGGAAGTTCTCCGAAAAAGATATAATCCGATGATAGTAGAATTAGACAAATGTGAAAAGCCAATTATCGCCGCTGTTAACGGTGTGGCTGCGGGTGCAGGAATGAGTCTAGCTTTAGCTTGTGATTTCCGATTAGCTTCGGAAAAAGCTAGCTTTGTAGAAGCATTTATTCATGTAGGTTTAGTGCCTGATGCAGGTAATCTATATCATCTACCTCGATTAATTGGTCACGCAAAGGCCTTGGAATTAGCAGTGTTAGGTGAAAAGGTTACGGCAGCGGAAGCGAAGGATTTAGGCCTAGTAACAAAAGTAATCTCAGTTGATACTTGGTCAGAAGAAGTTTCGCAATTTGCTGAGAGATTGGCCACTATGCCGACAAAAGCGATTGGACTAATTAAACGTAATCTTAAAACAAGCTGGCACTCTGAATTTGAGGATTTTCTAGAAAGAGATGCTCAAGGACAACGAATTGCTGGTTTAACAGATGATCATAAAGAAGGAGTTCGCGCCTTCATGGAAAAACGACGTCCTGTATTTACAGGCAAATAGAAAGGGGCAAATCCATTGTCTACAGTAAAAGAAGAAAAGTTTGAAGCATTATCAACGAAAAGAGAAACGTATCATTTAATTATTAATGGAAAAAGAGAAGAGAGCTCAAACGGTGATACATACACAACCTATAATCCAGCAACCGGTGAGCCTATCGCTACAGTGGCAAAAGCTACGAAAGAGGATGCAGAAAAAGCGGTTCAAGCAGCCCGTCATGCATTTGACTTCGGGAAATGGAGACACTTTCCTGTTAACAAGCGCAGCCGTGTATTAAATAAAATTGCAAGCATTATGCGCGCTCGTTTTAATGAATTAGTAGAATTAGAGATTTTAGATACAGGTAAATCCCTTGCAGCTGCACAAGGTCAAGTAATGCAAGCAATTGAAGACTTTGAATTTTATGCTGGAGCGATTGTCAGCCACCGTGGTGCAGTCAACAGCATGCCAGGCGCGTTCCAAAATGTGACGGAAAAAGAGCCTGTTGGTGTTTGTGCGCAAATTATCCCTTGGAACTATCCGTTAATGATGGCAGCATGGAAAATTGCTCCTGCTATCGCGGTTGGATGCTCAATTGTGGTGAAGCCAGCTACACTAACGCCTTTAACCGCTATTGTTCTTGGAGAAATTTGTATTGAAGCTGGAGTTCCTGAAGGCGTAGTCAATATTTTACCAGGTTCAGGTTCTGAAATCGGGAACTATTTAGTGGAGCATGAGCAAGTGGATAAAGTAGCATTCACAGGTTCAACTCCAATTGGTAAAAATATTATGGCTAGAGCTTCTGAAACATTAAAGCGAGTAACTTTAGAGCTTGGTGGAAAATCTCCAAACATCGTGTTTGAAGATGCGGATGTAAACGCAGCGGTTGACGGCTCACTGTTTGGTATTTTCTATAACACTGGTCAATCTTGTGAAGCTCGTTCCAGATTGTATGTTCACGAAAACATCTATGATGAGTTCGTGGAAAAGTTTGTAGAAAAAACAAAACGCTTAAAGCTAGGCAATCCGTTTGATAAAGAAACACATGTGGGCTCCATTATTAGTCGTGAGCAGCTTGAAGTCATTGATGGATATGTGAAGTCTGCTATTGAAGACGGAGCGACCATTTTAACAGGTGGTAAAGAAGCGAAGTTAGAAGGATTTGAAAACGGTCACTGGTATGAGCCAACGATTATCGCTAACGTAAACCACGACATGAAAGTGGTAAAAGAAGAAATCTTCGGTCCAGTTGTTGTCATTATGAAGTTTAGTGATGAAAAAGAAGCCGTGAAGCTTGCAAACGACAGTGAATATGGGTTAGGTTCTGCCCTTTGGACAAAAGATTACGCACGTGCCACTCGAGTGTCCAAACAAATCCAAGCTGGAATTGTGATGGTGAACTGTCCATTCTCCGCTTTCCCTGGAACACCATTTGGAGGTTACAAACAATCAGGCTTTGGCCGTGAGCTTTGTATTGAAACATTAGACCTTTATACGGAAACAAAGAGTATCATCTCGTACTATGGAAGTCGTCCATTAAATCCATTTAATCTATAAAACTATTTTTGGTGAGGCTGGCTCGTTATGTGGGAGTCAGCCTTCATCTTTATCATGTTTGGAGGAGTATATGTATGGTAAAAAACATTGTAGTCATTGGCTCTGGTGTCATGGGTAGAGGAATTGCCTATGTCAGTGCTGTCGGTGGTTTTCAAACCGTTTTAGTTGATATTGATGAAAAGCAATTAGAAAAAGCTGAAGTAGAAATTAATGAGATGTTTGAAAAAGGTGTGGCTAGACAAAAGTTAACTAATGATCAGATGGAGTCGGCAAAGAGTGGTTTAACTTATTCCAATCAGCTTGTGAAATATGTTCAAGAGGCCGATTTAGTCATTGAAGCCGTACCTGAAAAAATGGAAATTAAGAAAACGATTTTTGAAGTAATTGACCAGCATGCACCTGAGCATTGCCTTTTTGCCACAAACACATCTACCATGAGTCCGACCGAAATTGGTTCCTATACGAAACGCCCATCACAAATCATTGCGATGCACTTTTTTAATCCTGTACATAAAATGCCCCTTGTTGAAATTATCCGTGGTTTAGAAACAAGCGATGAAACAGCCGAAGTGATTCAATCGGTCTCTATGAAAATGGGGAAAGAAACGGTGGTTGTAAATGAGTTTCCTGGTTTTGTGACGAGTCGAATTAGCGCACTTGTTGGAAACGAAGCGTTTTACATGCTGCAAGAAGGAGTAGCAACAGCAGAGGATATTGATAAGGCTATTAAACTAGGACTGAACTATCCAATGGGTCCATTCGAACTTGGGGATTTAGTGGGACTCGATACTCGATATAATAACCTGAAGTACTTACACGAAAAGCTTGGGGAAAAATACAGACCTGCTCCTTTACTTGAGCAGTATGTAAAAGCGGGGAGATTAGGTAGGAAAACAGGCCGTGGCGTATATGACTATACAAGAAGGGATGAGAAATAATGAGGGAAGTGGTCATTGTTGATGCGGTTAGAACACCAATTGGAAAATACAAAGGTGCATTAAAAACAATTCGTCCTGACGACCTGGGTGCTGTTGTCATAAAAGCATTGATGGAAAGAAACCAGGAGGTTGATCCCTCTCAAATAGAAGAGGTAGTGTTTGGAAATGCCAATCAAGCAGGGGAAGATAACCGAAACGTGGCTAGAATGTCTTCTTTGTTAGCTGGTCTACCCGTACAAGTCGCTGGAACAACTATTAACCGTCTGTGCGGATCAGGATTAGATGCAGTTAACTATGCAGCAAGAGCCATCATGGTAGGAGAAGGGGATATTTTTATCGCCGGAGGGACAGAGAGCATGACGCGTGCTCCTTTTGTCATGGCAAAACCTCAAGCAGACTTCCCTCGTGGAAATATGGAAATGTATGACACAACGATTGGCTGGCGTTTTATAAACAAACAATTAAAAGAAATGTATGGCATAGATAGTATGCCAGAAACAGCTGAAAACGTGGCAGTTCAATACAAGGTTACTAGAGAAGAACAAGATCAGTTTGCCGTCCAAAGCCAGCAGAAGACGCAGCTTGCCATGGAATCCAATCGATTTGCAGATGAAATCGTACCAGTCGAGTACACGGATAGAAAAGGGAATAAAGTCGTAGTCGACCAAGACGAACACCCAAGAGCCAATACGACTGTTGAGCAGCTAGCAAAATTGAAGCCGTTATTTCCAAACGGGACCGTAACAGCTGGTAATGCTTCAGGTGTAAATGACGGAGCTTCAGCGTTGTTATTAATGAGTAAAGAGAAAGCGCTAGAACTCGGCTTGAAACCTTTAGCAAAATATGTGGTATCAGCAACAGCAGGGCTTGAGCCTTCTATTATGGGTGTTGGTCCTATCTATGCCACCCGGAAAGCTCTAGCTCGGGCAAATCTAAATGTAGAAGATCTTGGGCTGGTTGAGCTGAATGAGGCTTTTGCCTCTCAATCTCTCGCTTGTATTCGAGAATTAGAGTTAGATAAAGAAATAGTAAATGTGAATGGCGGTGCAATCGCATTAGGACATCCCCTTGGAGCGAGCGGAGCACGCATATTGACCACTCTTTTATATGAGATGAAGAGAAGAGAAGTTCAGTATGGTTTAGCCACGATGTGTGTAGGTGTAGGGCAAGGAATTGCAACCATTATTGAAAATGTTGTGGAGTAAGAGCCATAGGGAGAAAATTCTCTATGGTTTTGTTAAAATAGTAACAATTCTGTCAAATAAACGTTTTTGCAAAATTCAAATATTGTTGTACAATAATATTATGACGATTTTAAACCGAGGGTCAAATTCGGTAAAATAGAATCTAATCTAAATGAACCAACCATGTCACGGAGGATGAAGCAGCATTGAATACTCGATCGATGATATTTACCCTTTATGGGGATTACATTTCACATTATGGAAGCAAAATTTGGATTGGCAGTTTAATTCGCTTATTAAACGAGTTTGGTCATAATGATCAATCTGTCAGGGCAGCCATTTCTCGTATGAATAAACAAGGCTGGGTACAGTCAGAAAAAATAGGTAACAAAAGCTACTATTCTTTAACTGAACGCGGTCAAAAAAGAATCGATGAAGCAGCGAAAAGGATTTTCAAACTGAAGCCTGAAGAATGGGACGGTAAATGGAGAATTCTTATGTACACCATTCCCGAGGAAATCCGAACGGTCCGCGACGAGCTGCGAAAGGAACTGGTTTGGAGCGGTTTTGGTACGATGTCTAACAGCTGCTGGGTGTCAGCGAACAATCTAGACAAACAAGTATATGACTTAATTGAAAAATACGAAATTCAAGATTATGTTGATTTCTTTATTGCTACATATGATGGTCCGCACAAAAATACTCGAATTGTAGAAAAAAGCTGGGACCTGCAAGAAATCAACGAAAAATATCAAGAATTTATAGGCGAATACAGCCAAAAATACATTATTGATAAAAATAAAATTCAAAAAGGTCAAATGACACCAGCTGAATGCTTTGTGGAAAGAACGAAACTCGTACATGAATATCGTAAGTTTTTATTCGTAGACCCTGGTTTACCAGAAGAATTGTTACCGGAAAAATGGCTAGGGGGTCATGCGGCTTCGCTATTTAGTGAATATTACAAAGAATTGGCCGAGCCTGCTTCACAATTTTTCGAGAGTGTTTTTCAAGAAGGAAATGAACTGATTAAAGACAAAGACTACGATGTATTAGATCATCCTTATATTTTAGAATAATAATAAGCCATCAAAACGATGGCTTATTTGTTATCTTAAATTTTCCTTATATTCTTTTCCTTTTTGAACATAAGTATCAATAGAAAGCTGAATAAGCTCTAAATCTTTTTCCTCAATCTCTCTAATTACCTTTCCTGGTGAACCGACCACTAGGGAGCGAGGAGGAATTTTCTTGCCAGCAGGTATGAACGTATTGGCTCCAATAATACACTCTTCTCCGATTTCTGCACCATCTAAAATCGTTGAACCCATCCCAACAATGCTTCTTTTACGAACAGTACATCCATGAAGAATCGCGTTATGACCAACTGTTACTTCGTCTTCCACAACTAATGGAGATCCTTCGAATAAGTGACAAGTAACATTATCTTGTATGCTGCAACGTTCCCCAATTTTAATCGCATCTTCATCTCCACGTAACACAGCATTAAACCAAACACTGGATTGTTTACCAATTGTTACGTCACCAATCACATGACAGCCTGGAGCAAGAAATACGGATTCATCCACATTTGGTTTTTTACTAGAATAAGAATGTAACAAAGTTCAAAACCCCTCTCGAAAAGTTTCAATTGTCTTACTATTAAAAATAGTATAACATTATTTTAACGAAGGGGGAATTTGTTTGAATACATTATTAAACGTATTAAGCATAAAACACCCCATTCTCCAAGGTGGAATGGGTAATATAAGCAACTCCATTTTAACAGCAGCTGTTTCAGAAGCTGGAGGATTAGGTACGATTGGCGCTGGTACACTCACGCCTGATGAGGTAGAAGCTATTATCATAGATACAAAGAAGCGGACATCCAAGCCGTTTTCCGTAAATGTAGCGATTAATGTTACGCCATATACAAAAGAAATTCTGCGATTAGTGGTAAAACATGAGGTACCAGTTGCTACTTTATCGGCAGGAAATCCTACCCCGTATATAAGTAAGCTCCATGAACACGGTGTAAAGGTAGTTACCGTTGTCGCTTCGGTTAAACAAGCGAAAAAGGCTGAAGATGCAGGGGCTGATGTAATTGTAGCTGAAGGATATGAAGCGGCTGGAATTAACTCAAACCTAGAAACGACTACCCTAACCTTAATTCCGCAAATTGTTAAAAATGTGAACATACCTGTTGTAGCAGCAGGAGGAATTGCAGACGGAAAGGGATTAGCAGCCATGCTTGTACTAGGGGCAAGTGGAGTACAAATGGGGACACGGTTTATTGCTACAAAAGAAGCCCCATTTCATCCTATATATAAGCAAAAAATTGTTCAAGCCACTGACCATGATACGGTTATAGTTGGTCGTTCAGTCGGAAGAATTAGGAGAGTGCTAAACACATCCTACTCTCAAAAACTACTTCAATTAGAACAAGAAGGTACAACCTTAGAAACTTTTAATCAACTAACCTCAGAAGACTACCACATACTAGGTGCGATAGAAGGAAAAGAAGACCAAGGTTTCATGAACAGTGGGCAAATATCCGGACTAATCGATGATATACCAACAATTAATGAATTGTTAACCCAAATAATGAATGAAGCAAAAACAGAAATAAATAAAGTAAGTCACTTATTATAGGGTTGTGACTTTCTAATAAGCACTAGTAATAAAGGCAGTAGGGATATACGAATAATTTCGCCACATCTTTTTCTATTTATTATTAAGCACTGAGTTGATTGGAGGGGAAGGCACTTGACTCCAGCGGGATGTAGAGGAAAGGTCGAGACCCCACAGACGGCACGGCGAGGAGGCTCGACTTCCTCCTCGCGGAAAGCAAGTGCCTGGACCGGAAATCAACGGACGAAATTACTAGAACCATTCAAATATCAACAGCCCTGACCGTATTTTGTAGAATATTACACCCCTCCCTAGCATAAATGTAAATAGCTTTAAGTACATATTCGGAGGGGTTTCTTTTGAAGATTAGACGTTTAGGTCATGCGATGTATCAATTTACTAGTAAAAATAACAAAAACTATTTAATTGACCCATTTTTTGATATGAATCCTGGTTTCCCAAAGGAGTTGGATCAACCATTATTTTATAAGTCCATTGATGCTGTATTTTTAACTCATGGTCATTTTGATCATACTAGTGGACTAACTAACATTACAAATGTGAATCCAGGAGTTCTCGTAGTCGCACAATATGAGCTTGCACTTATACTTCTTCAAAAAGGTATAAAAAATGTTCTGCCAATCAATTTTGGAGGTACAGTCGTTTTAGATGACGTTAAGGTAACAATGGTTCAAGCTAAACATACATCCTCATATGGAGAAACAGAAGGTACTCCTATTTATGCCGGTGAGGCTTGTGGATACATTCTCGGTTTTGAAAACGACCGCACTGTCTATCATTCCGGTGACACAGCGATTATGTTAGATATGAAGTTAATCCAAGATGTGTATAAGCCAGACATTGCGATTCTCTCCTCATCAGGACATTTTACGATGGGTCCTAAAGAGGCAGCTTATGCGGTTAAGGAATTACTAGATGTTGAATATGTCATTCCAAGCCATACCTTTCCATCCGAAGAAAAAGCTCCTAAAAAAGAAACTCTTACAAAACTAATTGAAAATTTCCCAGTAGTGGCCTTTATGATCGATAAGGATGAAGAATTAAAAGAGTTACTTAAAGACTTTCAAAGAACAACGGTAGTGACATTAGGATATGGTGAAGAAGTAGATTTTACAAAAGAATAATATAATAGCTTATAGATTGAATAGATAGGCAAACAGCAATCGATTGTTGTTTGCTTTTTACTTTGGTGCCTAATATTTATCGCTATAAGATAGATTGTTCACCATATTTATAGGTAATAACGCATACATTTTAAAGAATATATCAAATTATCAGAATATTATTGACATTGATATAATGCGAATGATAATATAACGTTGTATTTACGTTACTAATAGTAAATATCATATAATGTAACCGATTACATAGAATGAATAATATAACTGCTTTGGTACTTACTTATAAAAGGAAATACAAACTACATAAAAACACGGTGATAACTAGCTTTATTGAAAGAGAGGTAATTTCAATAAAGCTAGTTTTATAAATATTTAACTAAAAGTAAGGGGGATTTAAATGAAGAAAATAGTAAAATCTGTTTCTTTAGCATTAGCAGGCTTCCTAGTTTTAACCGGATGTAGTGGAGAAAAAGCATCAAATGATGGGGACAAAAAGCAGTATAAAATTGGAATCTCACAATTTGTTGAGCATCCTTCGTTAGATGCAGCAACAGACGGTTTCAAGAAGGCGTTAGAAGATGCCGGTCTTGATGTTAAGTATGATTTCCAAAATGCACAAGCTGACATGAATAATACACAAACCATTGCAAACAACTTTGTTGGAGATAAAGTCGATTTAATTTTTGCTAATGCGACACCTAGTGCAGTTAGTGCTCTGAACGCTACAAAGGACATTCCGATTGTTTTCACATCGGTAACAGATCCAGTTGGAGCAGGTCTTGTAGAATCCTTTGATAAGCCGGGAGATAACATTACTGGAACAACCGATAATCACCCGGATGGCACAGCTAGAACGATTCACTTTATGACAGATCAAGTGGGAGTAAAGAAAATTGGTGTGATTTATAATGCCGGGGAACAAAACTCTGGTGTTCAAGTCGACGCGGTAAAAGAATTAGCTAAAGGAAAAGGTGCTGAAGTCGTTGAGGCTACCGTTTCAACATCAGCTGAAGTGAAACAGGCTGCTGAATCTTTAATTGGACGTGTGGATGCATTCTACATTCCAACGGATAATACAGTAGTTTCTGCTTTAGAGTCTGTTATTTCCGTTGCTAACAGTAAAAAGATTCCTCTATTTGTAGGTGAACTTGATTCCATGAAGCGTGGAGCAGTGGCTGCTAGTGGATTTAACTATTACGATTTAGGCTATCAATCTGGTAAGATGGCTGCTTCCATTTTAAAAGGTGAAAAGAAACCGTCAGAAATTAAAGTAGAGCTACCAGATTCATTAAAATTGGTTATCAATAAGAAGGCTGCTAGAGAACAAGGTTTAGAAGTAAAAGAAGAATGGGAACAAGAAGGCGGGTTCTATGAAGGGGAAGAATAGAAAGGATGATTGCTAGTGTTTACAGCGATATTTGGAGCATTTGAATCTGGAATCATCTACGCAATCATGGCTTTAGGAGTATATTTGTCCTTTCGTATTTTGGACTTTCCTGACTTAACCGTAGATGGGAGTTTTGTAACAGGTGCAGCCGTAGCGGCAACGTTAATTGTAAGTGGTGCAAATCCATTTGTAGCTACAATGGTTGCCTTGTTCGCTGGATTCATTGCAGGATGTATCACTGGGATTATTCATACGGTTGGTAAAATTAATGCGTTACTTTCAGGAATTTTAATGATGATTGCTTTATATTCAATCAATTTACGAATTATGGGTAAATCAAATGTTCCATTATTAAATACTGAAACGTTAATGACAAATGTTCGTGATTTTTGGGATCGAACGGGAATCGATTCATTTTTCAATAGCATTCTAACAGCTGTTGGATTGGGTGACAGCCTTCCACGTACATGGGGTATTCTCATTTTCATGGTAATGATCACATTAGCTATTAAGTTCATAACCGATTGGTTCTTAAAAACAGAAATTGGTTTGGCTTTAAGAGCAACGGGTGATAACAAAAGAATGATTCGTAGTTTATCGGCAAATACAAATATGATGGTCATCTTAGGACTTGGTTTATCCAATGCGATGGTTGCTTTTTCAGGTGCGCTTATTGCCCAACAAGGTGGATTTGCAGATGTTGGTATGGGGATTGGAATGATCATTATCGGTCTTGCATCTGTTATCATTGGGGAAGCCTTGTTTGGTACAAAGACGATTGCAAGAACCACTCTTGCCGTTATTGGTGGTGCCATTATTTATCGAATTGTCGTATCTCTAGCTTTACGTGTAGATTTCTTAAAACCTGGAGATATGAAAATGATTACAGCCACCATCGTTATTTTGGCTCTAGTCATGCCTAAGATCATTGATGGGTACAAAGAGAAAAAAAGGCGTGCACAAAGACGCGCCACACAAGTATTAGCAGTACCTTCTAATGGAAAGGGTGAGTCAAATGCTACACTTGAATCAGATTCATAAAATTTTCAATGAAGGTACTCCAGATGAAAAAGTGGGTCTAGACCATATTCAATTAATATTGAAACCAGGAGATTTCGTGACGATTATCGGTAGTAATGGTGCCGGGAAATCGACGTTAATGAACGTAATCTCTGGTGTTCTTCAACCGGATGTAGGTCAAGTGATTATTGATGATCAAGATGTGACGAATATGCCTGAGTATAAAAGAGCACGTTTGATAGGCCGAGTGTTCCAAGATCCAATGGCAGGAACGGCACCGAGTATGACGATTGAAGAAAACTTAGCCATGGCCTACTCTAGAAATAAAAAACGTACCATTAGGCAAGGGGTTACAAAGGATAGAAGAGCTTACTTTAAGGAAGTATTGGAATCTCTTCATTTAGGGTTAGAAAACCGACTAACCGCAAAAGTTGGCTTACTTTCTGGGGGAGAACGTCAAGCACTTTCCTTATTAATGGCTACTTTCACTGAACCATCGATTCTTTTACTAGACGAACATACGGCTGCTTTGGATCCATCTAGAGCAGAGCTTATTACGAATCTAACAAAGGAAATCGTAGAAAAATATCATTTAACTACCTTGATGGTTACCCATAACATGCAACAAGCGTTAGATTTAGGGAACAGACTTATCATGATGGATAAAGGACAGATTATCTTACAAGTAGATGAAGAAGAGAAGAAACATTTAACCATTGAAAAATTATTAAATGAATTCCAGAGAATTCGTGGATCAAAACTGGCAAACGACAGGGCGTTGCTTACTTAGGTTATAACAGAATCATGGTATGAAGCTATAATGATGTACCACTTTAATAATGTTATACTTTATCACAAAAAAGGGCTAACTAGTCCTTTTTTTTATGAAAAAATTCTTATTTTTCCTTAAAAATAGAGGATATTCAATCTCGAAATGGTATATGTATGTAGGAGGATTTAAAGTCTATTATTATATCATTTGTTATTTTGAGAAAATATTAAAATTTCTTACAATTTATTGACTATTTATTTAACGAAGTGTTATCATAACGTTAAATAAACGTCATACATATTATATGTAGTTGTTGGGAGGGGTCGAATGAAGCCAGGATTAGAGGTCGGATATACAGAGTGTATTCAAATCAAGGTAACACCTGATATGTTCGCTCAATTTGAGGGTACCATCGTCCACCCTGTGTATTCAACGGTTTCTATGGTCTATCATATGGAATGGGCTTCAAGAAAAATCATTCTTCCTTTTTTAGAAGATGATGAAGAAGGAATGGGTGGAGCAGTGACGGTAAAACATCTTGCTCCTAGTTTAGAAGGTTCAATGGTAACGGTTAAGGCTATTTTAAAGAAAATGGACCGTAATTACATTATTACAGAAGTTATGGCTGAAAATGAACATGGAGTCATTGGGACAGGGGAAGTAAAGCAAGTGATAGTTCCAAAAGCCAAACTTCAACAGTTATTTAATCGAGGATAAGCATTCACAAATACAATGACAATAAATAAGAATATTAGTTGTCTATAGTACTCTTGTGGCAAATGATTATATACGCCTTTAATATTAATGAAAGCGCTAACATTCTTTAAAGGAAAAAAGGGGGATTTTAAAGTGGATATGTTTGAACAAATTAGAGAGCATGAACAAGTAGTTTTTTGTAATGATGAAGCAACTGGTTTAAAAGCGATTATTGCTATTCATAGTACAAGATTAGGTCCAGCTTTGGGCGGTTGCCGCATGTTTCCTTACCAAACCGTAGATGCTGCCATTGAAGACGTTTTACGTTTATCGAAAGGGATGACCTATAAGTGTGCAGCAGCTGATGTCGATTTTGGTGGAGGGAAAGCCGTTATTATTGGCGATCCAAAAACAGATAAAACACCTGAACTGTTCCGTGCATTTGGCCAATTCGTAGAATCATTGAATGGCCGTTTTTACACAGGGACAGATATGGGAACAACTCCTGAAGACTTTATCCATGCATTAAAAGAAACGAATTGCATTGTTGGGGTAGATGAGGTGTATGGAGGAAGTGGAGATTCTTCTGTTCCAACTGCGCAAGGTGTCATTTATGGTCTTCAAGCAACTAGTAATGTCCTTTGGGGGACTGATGACTTATCCGGAAAAAGTTATTCTATTCAAGGGCTAGGAAAAGTAGGCTTAAAGGTAGCTGAAAGATTACTAGAAGAAGGTGCAGACCTTTACGTAACTGATATCAATCAACAAGCTATCGATTCTCTTGTTACAAAAGCGAAGAATATGGGCTCTGGTGTAAAAGTTGTAAACAGTGATGAAATTTATAAGCAGCAAGCTGATATGTTCATTCCTTGTGCAATGGGCGGGATTTTAAATGATGAAACGATTGAGCAACTACAAGTAAAAGCCGTAGTAGGTTCAGCTAATAATCAGCTTTTAGATATGAGACATGGGCAAATGTTACAAGCAAAAGGGATTCTATATGCTCCTGATTATATCGTTAATGCCGGTGGTTTGATCCAAGTAGCCGATGAGTTATACTCTCCAAACAAAGAGAGAGTATTGAGAAAGACAAAAGCGATTTACACATCCATTCTAAATGTGTATAAACAGGCAGAGCGAGAAGGGATCACGACAGTAGAAGCAGCGAACCGTTTCTGTGAGGAAAGAATTGAAGCAAGAACAAAGCGAAATAGTTTCTTCTCACATATGAAACGTCCAAAGTGGGCGGTTAGAACATAATTTTTTATTCAATTTCTAATATTACGATACTAGTAAACTGTTTTTTAGTTACAAGTAAGAGGGGTGAAGTATTTGAAACAACAATTCCCGATCCAACAAGTGATGGATGCAAACGGAAATATTGTAAATCAAGAATGCAATCATTTGGTTACGGAAAAACAAATAAAAGACTTTTATCATCAAATGATTAGAATCCGAGTTTTCGATCGTAAAGCAGTTAGTTTACAAAGGCAAGGTAGGATTGGGACGTATGCTCCTTTTGAAGGGCAAGAGGCTTCTCAAGTAGGGAGTGCACTTGCACTATCCCATGATGATTGGATGTTTCCTACTTACCGAGACCACGGAGCTGCAATGACTTTTGGCCATTCGTTAAAAAATATCTTACTTTTTTGGAATGGAAGAAATGAAGGATGTGTACCACCAGAAGGGAAAAACATATTCCCGCCTGGTATTCCAATAGCAACACAAATTCCACATGCTGCAGGAGCAGCCTATGCGGAAAAAATAAAGGGCACTACAAAAGCAGCCATTTGTTATTTTGGTGATGGTGCCACTTCAGAAGGAGATTTTCATGAAGGCTTGAACTTTGCCAGTGTGGTAAAAGCACCCGTAGTCTTTTTTAATCAAAATAACCAATATGCGATTTCTGTACCAATTCAGAAGCAAATGAATTCTGAAACGATCGCTCAAAAAGCTCTTGCTTATGATATACCTGGCGTTCGAGTAGATGGAAATGATGTGTTGGCTGTTTATGTTGAGACCTTAAAGGCGTTAGAAAGAGCGAGAAATGGTGAGGGACCAACATTAATTGAAGCACTTACTTGGAGATATGGTGCTCATACAACAGCAGATGATCCAAACAAATATCGAAATCAATCGGAAAGCCATGAACGGAGACAAGAAACAGACCCTATCATTAGGCTAGAAAGATGGATGAAAAATCAAGGATTATTCGATGAAAAATGGGTTTCTGAAATCGAACAACAGGCTTCAGAAGAAATAGAGAAGGCTGTTTCGGAAATGGAGCAATTTCCCGAAGCCAATCCGGCTGATATTTTTGACTATGTATTTGCCGAGCCAACTTGGACCATCGAGCAACAAAAGAAAGATTATTTACAGTTTATCGGGGGTGAGAAGAGTTGAAAACGACAGTAGAAACAAAAACATTAACCCTCGTTCAAGCAATTACTGATGCGATGGACACGATGCTTCAAGAGAAAAAGGAAGTTATTTTACTTGGTGAAGACATCGGGAAAAATGGTGGAGTTTTCCGAGCGACCGATGGTTTACAAGAGAAATACGGAGAAACTAGAGTAATGGACACCCCATTAAGTGAAGCTGGTTTTGTTGGTGCTGCGATTGGTATGGCTGTGAACGGATTTTTACCCGTCGTCGAAATTCAGTTCTTAGGCTTTATTTATCCATCGTACGAACAAATTATGACACATGCTTCTCGCTTAAGAATGCGAACGATGGGTCATTATACCGTTCCAATGGTCATTCGAGCGCCATACGGAGCAGGTGTTCGAGCACCCGAAATCCATTGTGATTCAACAGAAGCCTTATTTACCCATATGCCAGGGATTAAAGTGGTTTGTCCATCCAGTCCATATGACGCAAAAGGTTTATTAATTGCGGCCATTGAGGACCCAGACCCGGTATTATTCTTAGAACCAATGAGATGTTATCGTTCAGAGCGTGAAGAAGTACCTGAAGGAAAATATACGGTTGAAATTGGGAAAGGCAAAAAGGTAATGGAAGGCGAGGATGTGACCGTTATTGCTTGGGGTGCCATGGTTCCTGTTGCGGTAAAAGCTGCACAAAACATGAAAGAAAAAGGGGTTCATTGTGATGTCATTGACCTTCGTACTCTTTACCCAATCGATAAAGACATTATCGCTGAATCGGTACAAAAAACAGGTAGAACGGTCATTGTTCATGAAGCCCATCCAACAACGGGTGTTGGAAATGATGTTCTTGCCATCATTAATGACACATCTTTCCTATATCAAAAGGCACCAACAGAGAAGGTAACTGGGTTTGACACACCAGTCCCATACTTCGGATTTGAGGACCACTTCCTGCCAACCCCGAAACGGGTCATGCACGCAATAGAAAAAGTAATGAAGTTTTAGCTTAGGAGGAGAATTATGGTTGAAGTAAAGCTTCATGATATCGGGGAAGGGATGACCGAAGCAGATATCAATACGTTTCTCGTGAATATTGGCGACAGAGTAAAAGCAGATGATCCATTGGTAGAAGTGCAAACTGATAAAATGACTGCAGAGATTCCTGCTCCAAAAAGTGGAGTAGTGAAGCAGTTTTTAGTCCAACCTGGAGAAACCGTTACGGTCGGTACAACCATTTTAATCATAGAAGAATCCTCATCTGGAGATACTCATCAGATTCAAGAAAATACAAAGTTTACAAAAAATCATCAGCATCAAGACAACACAGCTGTTACAAACGTTCATCAGACTCAAGAAAGCACAACTGTTACCCGTACTCATCAGCCTAACGAGTACTCAACAGTTGCCAAAAAAACAAAGCGAATCCTAGCGTCCCCATATACAAGAAAAATCGCGAGAGACCATCAAGTTAATATTGAGTTAATTAGCGGTTCGGGTGTAGCAGGTAGGATTACCGATGAGGATGTTTATGCCTATATTCAATCACTTGAAACGCAAAAGCCTATCGAGAATATTAAGCCAATTAAAGAAACACCCCCTCTCATAACAACGAAGAAAAACACTATTCCGTTTAGAGGTCGAAGAAAACAAATTGCCAAAAAAATGACTCAATCTCTTTATACGATACCTCACTGTACACACTTCGAAGAAATAGATGTAACCAATTTAATCCAATTTAGACAAGAATTAAAAGAAAAGAAAATCCAAATCTCAGCAACGGCCTATTTCATTAAAGCTTTGTCGATCGCATTAAAAGAATTCCCGATTTTCAATGCTAGGTTAAACGAAGATCAAGAAGAAATCGAACTAATATCAGAACATCATATCGGTATCGCTGTTGACACGGAAGAGGGCTTAATTGTTCCAGTCATTAAACATGCCGAACAAAAATCTCTTAAACAAATTCATCTAGAGATGAAGGAGCTAACGGAAAAAGCTCTAAATGACCAATTGACTGTGAAAGACATAACTGGTGGAACGTTTACCATTTCAAATGTAGGTCCTTTAGGTGGAAGTCTAGGTGCTACGCCTATTATTCAACACCCTCAAGTGGCTCTAGTATCCTTCCATAAAACGAAAAAAATGCCGGTAGTCACCGATGATGATCAAATTGTTATTCGTTCGATTATGAATGTTTCTATGTCTTTTGATCATCGAGTTGCAGACGGTGCGACGGCTGTTAAATTTACGAATCGTTTGGCTGAGTTGATACAAAATCCAAAAATGCTTTTACTGGAGTTGGTCTAAATGGTAGTTGGGGAGCTTGCCCATGAAAGGGATGTCGTTATAATCGGTGGAGGTCCTGGAGGTTACCATGCTGCCATTCGGGTCACTCAATTAGGTCGTAAAGTTACTGTCATTGAACAAGAAGAGCTTGGTGGAGTCTGCTTAAATAAAGGCTGTATCCCATCAAAAGTTTTTACCCATGCGAGTGAAAGATTAAAAGATACTTCCCAGGACGCGAAACTTGGTATAGAAAGAGAGAACATTACATTCAACCTTTCATCTTTACTAAACTATAAAAATTCAAAAGTCTCACAACTAAGACAAGGTGTAGAAGCATTATGTAAAGCGAATAAGATTGAAATTTTAAAAGGGACTGCTTTTTTTCTATCAGAAGAAAAGATAGGGGTCGAAAATGGCGACACTTATGAAGTGTATAAATTTAAAGATGCCATTATTGCTACTGGGGGAAGACCGTACACGCCTGAGTACATCCCTATCAATGAGGAACGAATCTATCATTCTTTTTCTATCACGAATATCAATGAAATACCGGAAGAGCTTGTTGTTTATGGAAGTGATTATATTGCTTTAGAAATGGCGATGACTTTTCAAACTTTCGGATCTAAAGTGACATTGATTTTAGATGAGGAAAAAGAAAATTTCTCTTTCGATGCTTCTATCAATCGAGAGCTGACAAGACAAATGAAAAAGGAAAAAATTACAATCATTAAGGGGTATCGTTTGGCTGAAGTATTTACAACAGAAACCGAAGTAACTTTACTCCTTGATGGTAAAAAAGGGACAAAAACGATTTCTTGTTCCCATCTTTTTTACTCACTTGGGGTTTTACCGAATATAGAAAGATTAGGTTTAGAAAGGTTACCTGTTGAAATTCAATCAGGCTATATTAAAACCGATTCAAAGCAGCAAACTACTTCCCGCCATATCTATGCAGTAGGAGATGTGACAAGTGGTCCAGCTCTTGCCGTCAAAGCCATCAAGCAAGGGAAGACAGCTGCTGATACGATTGGTGGATTAAACCAAGAAACGGATTTGCAGTACCTTCCTAACGTAATCAGGACCAGTCCACCCATTGGTACCGTTGGACTTAGTGAAGAAGAAGCAGTTAAACAAGGTTTTCAAGTGGTCACAAGTGAATTTTCTTTGGGTGCAAATGGATTTGCTACTTTAGTAGGTAAAAAAGACGGACTGGTTAAAGTGATTATGGAAAAAGAAAGTGATATTTTACTAGGAATACATATGATTGGATATGGTGCAATTGAACTTCTATCAACTGGCACTCTAGCATTAGAAATGGTTGCTAGAGACGAAGATATTAAATTTCCTCTTTATCCACATCCTAGTATGAACGAATCCTTACTCGAGGCCGTCGAAGCCCTTAAAGATCAAGCCATCCACCTTCCTCCAAAGAAGGAAAAAGTAACACAAAGATAGTGAAAACTTTATTGCAGAACAGTGTTATAGCTTTACACCGAACTCTTGAGAAGTTGGAATATAATGGTTTACTATTAATTCAGAATATTAATAACATTTGAAATAGGAGGAATAAACATGCAAGAACAATTAAAAGCGAACCAACCACAAGTGGAGGATTTCTTCCCAGTAAAAGAAGTAGATTATCTTGAGATTTATTCAGGTAATGCCAAACAAGCTTGCCACTATTTCACTACAGCATTTGGGTTCAAGCCAGTTGCTTATTCAGGATTGGAGACAGGTAATCGTGAGACGATCTCTTACGTTTTACAACAAGGAAAAATTCGTCTAGTCATTACAGGTTCATTAACAGATTCTAGCCGTGTAACGAACTTTATCAAGAAACACGGAGATGGTGTAAAAGACGTAGCTTTAACTGTAGATGATGTTGAAAAGGCTTACACGGAAGCCGTTCAACGTGGAGCGATTGAAATTAGTGCTCCATATGCGATTAATGATGAACTTGGAACGGTAAAGAAAGCCGTGATTGGTACATATGGAGATACGATCCATACTTTAGTAGAGCGTAAAGATTATAAAGGTGTATTCATGCCAGGGTATGAGCCTTTACAAACGAGTACTCCTTATGAAGAAGCAGGATTTATTGGAATTGACCACGTGGTTGGTAACGTTGAAAGAATGGAAGAGTGGGTTAACTACTATGCAAACGTAATGGGCTTCAAAGAAATGAAGCACTTTACGGATAAAGATATTAGCACAGAATACTCTGCGTTAATGTCAAAAGTAATGCATAATGGTGGAAGAATTAAGTTCCCAATTAACGAACCGGCTGAAGGAAAAAGAAAATCTCAAATCCAAGAATATTTAGAGTTCTATAATGGTGCTGGTGTACAACATCTAGCCATTTTAACGGAAGATATCGTTAGCACGGTAAGTATTTTAAGAAAGAACGGCGTTGAATTTTTAGATACTCCTGCTAGCTACTATGAAATGTTATCTGAACGTGTAGGTGACATTGATGAAGAAATTGATAAACTTCGCGAATTAAGTATTTTAGTAGACCGCGATGACGAAGGGTATCTACTACAAATCTTCACCAAGCCAATTGTTGACCGCCCAACATTATTCATTGAAATTATTCAACGTAAAGGGGCAAGAGGATTCGGAGAAGGGAACTTTAAAGCTCTATTTGAATCTATCGAAAGAGAACAAGCAAAACGAGGAAACTTGTAAGACGACTGAAAGGGGGAGGAAAGCTCCCTCTTTCTTAGCATCTAGGGGAAAAAATGGAATATTTCGGCACTTATATTTTTCGCTTTTCATAGAAAAGATGGTAGTAAATTTCTTCCAATGAAGAAACACAATCTTTTATAAATTAGGTGAAGTTAATGAACAAGTATAAAACTAGAAGAGAGTTAAGTAAAGTTGCACCCTATAGTCTAGGGATGACGGAAAAAGACTTAAAAGAAAAGTATCAACTGCAGTCGATCATTAGAATGTCGGATAATGAGAGTGTTTATGGTTGCTCTCCTTCAGTGAAAGAGGCAATCAATAATCAATTATCTTCAATCCATTTTTATCCAGATGGGAACACAACCCATATCATTGAAAAACTGTCATCGTTTTATGAAGTGGATTCAAAACAATTCATCATTAGTAATGGATCAGAAGAAATCATTCGACTTTTAGCACGGGCTTTTATTAGTAAAGGTGATGAGGCCGTTATGGCTGATATAACTTTTCCGCGCTATGAAACGAATATTCTTTTAGAAGGTGGAACGGCTGTAAAGGTACCATTAGTAGATGGTGTACACAATCTTTCAGCAATGGATCGAGCCATTTCTGGAAAAACAAGAATGGTGTTTGTGTGTAACCCAAACAACCCTACTGGAACGACCGTTAACAGTAAGGAGTTATTAGAATTTATAGACGGTGTTCCTGATGATGTGTTAGTCGTAATAGATGAAGCCTACTATGAATATGTTAATGGTGATTATTTACAAACCGTTCCTTTATTAAAACAATACCCAAATCTAGTCATTTTACGTACCTTCTCAAAAATTTATGGGTTGGCTGGACTCCGAGTGGGCTATGGAATCATGAATAAAGGGATAGTGGATGCCCTTCATAAAGTAAAAGATGTATTCAATGTGAACCAATTGGCTCAAGTAGCAGCAGCAAGCGCCTTGTCGGATCAAGCTTTTATTCAAGAGTGTGCTAAGAAGAATCATACAGAAATTGAGTTTGTCCAAAAACAACTGGGCGAAATTGGAGTAGATAGCTTCCCGTCTGAAACAAACTTCTTATTCTGTTACAGTTCTCATCCCATTTCCCAAAAACTATTGGAATACGGAATCGTCGTAAGGCAAATGAAGTTAACCGGATACGAGGATGCGTTCCGAGTGACTGTCGGAACAAGAGAAGACAATGAGCAATTTTTAAAAGCAGTTAAGGAAATTGTTTCTGAAAGGACTGTGGAAAATGGACTTAAGGCCTGAAACACTTGAATGGAAATCAGCTTATAAATTAATCGTAGGTTCCATTTTACCAAGACCAATAGCTTTCGTTTCAACCATAGATAAAAATGGAAATACAAACTTAGCACCCTTTAGCTTTTTTACCGCTATTAGTGCGGAGCCTATGCTTGTTTGTTTTAGTCCGATGCGAAGAGGAACAGACGGTGAAAAGAAGGACACGCTGAAAAATATCGAGGATACAAAACAGTTTGTGATTAATATTGTCAGCGAAGAGTTTGTAAAAGAAATGAATGATTGCGCTACAGATTTTTCATCAGACATTGATGAGTTTGACGTTTCAGGACTAACAAAAATAGATAGTATAAGTGTTCTTCCACCAAGAGTAAAAGAATCAAAAGTTCAATTAGAATGTGAGCTATATGAAGCTTTGCATTTCGGAGATCAACCAGGTGCAGGAAGTCTCGTAATCGGAAAAGTACTCTTAGTCCATGTGGATGATGAGTTGTATGATCAAGGCAGAATTGATACAGAAAAGCTGAACCCAGTTGGACGCTTAGCAGGAAACACGTATACGAAACCTTTAGCGGAGACATTCGAGCTTGTTAGGAAATTAAAATAATAGTAATGAAAATATAGAGCCAGGGTGTGATGATATGAAATTTGTGACATTTCAAAAGCAAAATGGGTCTATACGAGCCGGTTGGCTGAAAGATGAACAGCATGTTTTAGATATGCATGAAGCCTCTAACGGGGTGCTACCCAAAAACATGCTGTTATTTTTAGAAAATCAATCCTTCTATATGGATTATATTCACTCGACGCCTTCATTAAGAGAAAGTGGTAAAGGGGTTTATTCATTAAAGGATGTCATATTAAAGGCCCCTCTACCAAATCCTAAGAGTTTACGAGACTTCTATGCTTTTGAGGAACATGTTAAAACGGCGAGAACGAATCGTGGATTAGAAATGATTCCTGAATGGTATGAAATCCCCGTCTTTTATTTTTCTAACCATTTAGCCATTGTTGGCCCAAATGAATCTATTCCTAGACCGAGTGAATGCGAATGGCTCGATTACGAGCTTGAAATTGCTTGTGTCATTGGAAAAGAAGGAAGAAATATAAAAGCGGAACAAGCAGAAGACTACATTTTCGGTTACTGTATCATGAATGACTGGAGTGCTCGTGATTTACAAAGGAAAGAAATGAAAGTAGGGCTCGGCCCCGCAAAAGGTAAGGACTTCGCAACTTCTATAGGACCTTACATTGTCACAAAAGACGAACTGGCTCCTTATAAAGTGAATGATCGATACGACTTGAGTATGACTTGTACAGTAAACGGCGATCTGCTTTCTGAAGGCAATATGAATGATATCTACTACTCTTTCGCTGAAATGATCGAACGCGCTTCAAAAGGCACGACACTCTACCCTGGTGAAGTGATTGGCTCTGGAACCGTTGGAACAGGCTGTATCCTTGAGTTAGGAACAGATGTCTATCGCTGGCTGGAACCTGGGGATGAAGTAGAGTTGGAGATTACCGGTTTAGGAGTTTTAAAAAATACGGTTGTTGAAGATAAAGAGTGAGAGATTTACACTCGAGGAGAAGATGCTGTGTTCGCGGATAAATGTTAGTAAACGCGGATATGCCGGAATTTTTGCGGATAAATGATAGTTCGCGGATATATCTAAATTTTCGCGGATAAATGAAAATAAACGCGGATATATTGAATTTTTCGCGGATAAATGAAAATAAACGCGGATATATCAAATTTTTCGCGGATAAAACGAAATAAGCCCGGCTAGATAAAATTTTTCATAGCTCTCCAACCAAAAACAAAAGAATAATAGAATCCTAGCACAATTAAAAAAGAAGGTGAAATCATGTTTTATCGTAAAATGGGGGAGATTCCTCATAAAAGACATACGATGTTTAAAAAAGAAGATGGTACATTATATAGAGAGCAAGTAATGGGAACGAAAGGATTCTCCGGTACTCAATCAATCCTCTATCACCATCATATGCCAACAGAAATTGCAAAAGTGGAGCTGCTCGGCAAGTACATACCACCATACGAAGATCAAGAGTCATTAAAACATCGCCATTTCCTAACCGATCAAATTAAAAAGAGCGGTAATGCCGTTCAAGGTAGAGAGTATATTTTAGGAAATGACGACCTCCTTATTGCAACAGCTAATATCAACGAAGTAATGGATGACTACTACCGAAATAGTGATGGAGATGAAATGTTCTACATTCACTACGGTTCGGGTGTATTTGAAACGATGTTTGGAACGATTACGTATAGACCGGGTGATTATGTTGTCATTCCGATTGGGACGATTTATCGAGTAATTCCTTCTGAAGATGAGGTTACAAAGGCACTCATTGTAGAATCTTTTAGTCAGATTACCACTCCTAGACGTTATCGAAATGAATATGGACAATTGCTAGAGCATAGTCCATTTTGCGAGAGAGACATCCGTGGTCCTGAAAAACTAATCACATATGCGGATAAAGGTGAGTTTCAAGTGGTTACCAAATCAAGAGGATACCTACATTCACATGTTGTGAATCATCATCCTCTAGATGTGGTTGGTTGGGACGGATATTTGTATACTTGGGCATTTAATATAGAAGATTTTGAACCGATCACAGGACGCGTTCACCAGCCACCGCCAGTTCATCAAACGTTTGAGGGTCATAATTTTGTCGTATGTTCGTTTGTTCCAAGATTGTATGACTATCACCCGGAAGCCATTCCTGCACCATACTATCACAGCAATGTGAACAGTGATGAATTGTTATATTATGTGGAAGGAAATTTCATGAGCCGTAAAGGAATTAAGGAAGGTTCTATTACCTTACATCCAAGCGGCATTCCACACGGTCCTCATCCTGGAAAAACAGAAGCGAGTATCGGAAAGAAAGAAACTCTTGAGCTAGCGGTCATGATTGATACATTTAAGCCGCTTAAAACCTTCAAATCAACTGAAGAGTATGAAGATAAACAATATATGTATACTTGGATAGAAAAATAGATCTTTTTTTAGCATCAAAAAGAGAGGGTTGGTACCTATTAGCAGGCACCAACCCATTTTACATACGAGTACTCTTAACCAATTCAGCAACAATGACATATCGCTGTGGCGCATTCCCTAAAAAGTAAAAGGGATAGCAAGTCGTGACGGTCAACGTAGCTCTAGGTCTAGGACTCATTACCGTAGAATCGTCTGCATCAACAATTCGAATCCTTTTCACTTTATAAAGAAACTGCCCAGCCTCTGTCGTGACGATTAAGGGATCATGTAATTTAATTTCCCCCAGCCTTCTAAAAACCGTATCTCGATGTCCAGAAATAATACAATTGTTTTTTTCACCAGGAAGGACGCTGCTTGAAAAGTGTCCAACTCCCTTTCTTAAAACCGCATTAGAGGTACCCTCAATAATAGGCAAGGAGCGTTCAAGTCTAGGAATCGCAATATCACCAATCTTCTCTCCAACATCAGGAGCGGTAGAGTATAATGGCAGCTTTTTTTTAGTAACCTGGATTTTTGAGTAAGGTGAGGAGGTAGCAGTCGAGCTTTCCTCCAAACTTTCATTGATTTCTATATTTTCACCCGCATAAAATCCTTCTAGAAATAAAGCTGTATTCCAAAATAGAACGATTAATCCAACTCCGATTAAAGCTAAAGAAATTCCTTTTGAAAAAAGCGCGTTCATGATTATACCTGCTTGGTCGCTCTGTTCCTGATAATAAATAGAGTTACCCCGATCATTACAAGCAATAAACCTATTAGAATGTTCATACCATATGGTGAAGCAGTGTCAGGCATTTGTTGGTGTTTCAGTTTCGTGAGCTCACCAGCAATATCTCCAATATCCGTTAATTTTTCACCTGCATTAACGATAAAGTCACTTGTAAGCATGTCTGCTGAAACTTGCATATCTAATAACAACTCTCCAGCAGATGTATATAATTCAATTAATAAAGCATCACTTGTTAACTCTTCCATTGCTGTTAGTTCACGGAAAGTAACCGCCGTTTTAGCACCACTAGCATCCACAAGGTAGAATTTCGGGCTTAAATGGAGGATACCAAGCATTTCTTCCCAAACAGAAATTAACTCATCAACTTGAGCGTCTGTAAATTCTGCTTCCGGATCATAGGTTAAGAATGTTTCAAGTCTTGTCCCCATTTGTTCCATTTTTTCTTCAAGAGCTACTTGATCTAGTGACTCAAAGTGGGCAAAAAGCTTATGGATTTCATCCTCCGTAAGGCCAATAGCCGCTAAAAACTCTTCTAAACCTTCCATTTCTGCTTCATGATTTTGATAAAAGTCCAGCGCAAATTCTATTTCTTCAATAGACCATTGTTCTTCAACAGATGTCCCGTACTCAGCTAATAAAGCATCTAATTCTTCTTTTGTCATACCATATCGAGATAACATCTCATCAAGACTTTCATTTGTAATAGGTGTTCCAATAAAATCACTTAAATCTTCTGCTGATTCAAAATCAGTTAGCGTTAACTCAAAGTAATCTAGTTTTTCCTGGAAAGTAGCTCTGTCTAACCCCTTTTCGGCTAATACAGTAGCTACTTCATCTTCAGTTACTGCAGCTAGTGCGTGGTTGACCCATACATTTGAACAGATAATAGCTACTAATAAAATGCTAATTACTTTCTTCATCCATATTCCTCCATTCATGTTGTACATAGGTATTGTTTGTAATCCTTGAAGAAAAATACAAACTTTAGGTAACAATTTTGCCTGGAGAAATAGGGGAGAGGGACATCTAAAAAATATAAAAAAGCCACTTCAAACTTGAAGTGACCATAATATCTATTCATTATGCCAAAGGATAGCAACTGTACCTTCACCGGCATGTGCAGCAATGGTAGAGCTGATTTCTCCTATAACAATTTTTAAATTAGGATAAACAGCAAGGACCTCTTGTTCCAGTTCTTTCGCCTTGTTCAGAACTTTACCATGCATAATCTCCACTTGCTTAATCGTGTTTCTCTCATATGCTTCACCAAGAAGTTCGATTAATCGTTTTACAGCCTTTTTCTCTGAACGAACTTTATCAAACAGTTCGAATGCTCCTTCGGGATTAATTCGAATAATTGGTTTAATTTTTAAGATGCTTCCAAGTAAATATTGTGTTCCTGACATTCTTCCACCTTTATAAAATTGATCTAGGTTACCAAGAAGAATGTAGTTTTGATTTTTATCAGCTTCCGCTCGTAAGACGTTTGCGATCTCTTTGTAGTCTTTACCTTGTTTTTCAAGTTCAAGTCCGATGTGTATTAACGTAGTGATTGCAAAAGACATAGACTTTGAATCAACCACTTCTAATGCCATACCTGCCATGTCACCACCAGAAATGGAACTGCTCATCGTTCCACTTAGCTTACTTGAAACATGGATAGCGACAGCGCTTTCATAATTCGTTCGTAAGTTCTCATATAATTCAGCAAACGTTCCTACTGATGGTTGAGAGGTTTTCGGTATCTCTTTTTGAGTATTAATTCGGTCGTATAGCTCCTCTGTATCAAGGTCTACACCATCTAAAAATGTTGCGTCATCAAAAGTAATACCTAAAGGCACAACATAAACATCGGGATGATTTTTAAGTTCCTCTGTAATAAAAGCAGTACTATCTGTAACCCAAGCGATTTTCTTTTTCGTCATATACTATTTCCTTTTTGTTTATTTTTAGTAAGGCAATTTAGGGAATAAAAGAAATGGTGTATGACCATCTTATTCCTACTAACATGTAAATTTAGCCTATGGTAGTGAATGAGTGTCTATGTATTTTAAGCTAACACGATACTCGCTAATTATACACTATATTTGTAACGTGGAATGATGAAAATATCGAATTTTTAATAAAATTGTCGAAAATTTTTCAGTTGACAACAGGAAGGGAAAAGGGGTTTTTAAATTGGTGGGCTAGGAAGTTAGAAACTAAAAAGACGGTTTTGAAAACCGCCTTTTGTTAGAGTTTACTCATTAATTTTTTTGCGATTCTTTCATAATCATCTCTTGTTATGCCTGGAGCAAACTCTTCTGGTAATTCTTCTAAATCTGGTACTGGTGCCCCTTCAGGATTGCCAATAATGACTTTAAGTGGATCTCCTGTTTGAGGGTGAGATCCTTTCCAAATTTGATCAATGTCACGATAGTCCTTTACACTCCATGTATATAGAATATTCCCGAGTCCTTGATCCTCAAATTTTTTGGCATGATCAAATTTCCGATTGTCTAGATTAGGGATAGGAATCATTTTTGTAACATCTGCGCCTGTTGCGATTTCTAATGCTTTTGCATAAGCTACAACATGAACTCCGCCTCTAACGAGTAAGTAGCCAATCATTTCTCTTGCCGTCGGGTGGTCGGTCATTTCGTATACCCGCATTTTATGTGTACGTGCTCCTACTTCAAGGAAAAAATTATGGAGTAGGTCTAATACTAAATTTCCACTACTAAATACATTGTCTCCAGTCCATGGCTTACCCATAGAATCAAAAGGTAATGCGGTTTGTGCAGATGCAATAAAATGTTGTGTATTTCTTGCATCTTTACCTAATTGAAGAGGGGCAATGTCTGGGTCTCCCGGAAATGTGTTCCCTTTTGATAAAAGGTTGATAGAGGTGGAAACAAGCTCTACATGACCAAATTCCTCAGCAGTCATACTAGCCACCAAATCATAAAACGGCTTCAGCTTTTTTTTACCGCGGAAATTAAAAGATTGAAACATATAGTTGTTAAGAGTAGACATTTCTCCAAATTTTCCGCCTAGTAATTCTTGGACGGCAGCTGCTGCATTTGCATCACCAATTTCCGGAATGGGAAGTTCAATAGCGATCCGATCCATTCTAGTAAACATGAAATACCTCCTCTCTATGCTTGCTTATACGTTGTTGTACTAGGGAATACCCAAATAATTTGTTGTGTACGAATAAAGAAAGGTGTCCCTGCTGACTCAACAACTACATGGTCAGGCATGACGGTTTTTAAATTTCCTCGTACGGTACCACGAACGGTTTGCACAGTTACTTCTCTACCAACAATCGTTAATAAAGTTTGATAGACATAGGGATCAATTAAGCTAAACAAGGTTGGAGACACAGAATTCATTTGGATCAGCTCCTTCACATACTTGTGTTCCGTGTAATATATGCTCTTGGATTTTTATTCAGAATTTGTCTTATTAATTAGGACAATGTCGTAATATAAGGGAAAGTAGAAAGGTTTTGTACTAACTGAAACAATGTTGGATAAAATACCACTCTCCGTACAAAATATGGTTGTATTTATTACATATAAAAGGAGAGTTAAAATAATGGAAACTCATGATAACCAAGGATTTGCTCATGATGAATTTAAATTGAACAAAACAGGCTTTGATCCAAATATGCCTGGACATGTATCTAATCACCCTGAAAAAATGGTCCTCCGTCAACAGCCAAGAACCGCTAGAAAAGAAGGATCTGGAATTAGTCTTCCTTATGAGACTCGTTTAGAAATGGGCCTTCAATTAGACGAGCATCTTTGTGCACTTAATGTTGCCCTTCACCAATATACAAAGCACCACTGGTTAACAGAAGGAGCAGAGTCATTTGGTAGTTTGCATCATATATTAGATGAACATATTGATGTAACTCAAAAGCATATTGATGATGTTGGGGAGAGGGTTGCAAGACTTGGAGTGGTTCCTACTGCACATCCTGTTACCCAACACGAAATTTCCTATATTAAGCATGAAGTAGAAGGACGCTATACAATGAGAGATTTTCTACGTAACGACTTAGAACATGAAATCAAAATCCAGGGAATGATGAGAAAAACCATTAAACGTGCCCATGAATTAAATGATTTCGGTACGGTTCAAGTTTTAGAGGATATTTTGTTAAAAAGAGAGGATTTAGGCTATCATATTTGGAGCTTACTAGAGGATGACACATTAGTTAGAGGAATGACACATCTTCTTGATGGCCAAAATGACATTGCTGATCAACGAAAACTGAATGATAATTTACCACATTAATTAAGGTACACATTGGATTATGGTTTACAAAAGGAATGTTTCAAAGGGCCATCGTAAAGAGATTGGCTCTTTTTTGTATTTGTGTTAAAAGCAATTAGATATGTTTAACATTTTTTTCTATTCGATTCCCCTAATTCGTGGTATGGTATAAACATTCAAACTGACCTCTAAGTTAGAGATATATCATTCATTTTATAAAGGGACAGATTAAATGGATATAACACCAATATTAAATTTAGAAAAAGGAAAGCCTCTATATGTACAGTTATATCAACACATAAAGGATGAAATAGAGGTTGGCAGAATGGTGGCAGGTGCGAAACTTCCTTCCATTCGCCAGTTAGCTTTGCATTTAAAGGTGAGTAAAAATACAGTAGAGACAGCCTATCAGCAGCTGCTTGCGGAAGGGTATATTGAAAGCATGCCAAAGAGTGGGATGCGGGTGGTTCAACTTGAAGAGGATTTTCCGAAATCTCAATCATTTTCTATATTTCCTAAAGTTAAAACAGAGCCTACAAAAAAAGTTTTGTATGATTTTCAATATGGGGATATTGAACTAGATTCATTTCCTCTTAGAATCTGGAAAAAGTATTTAAATGAAGCTCTCTATCAACCCTCCGACGTTTTAATGTATGGAGAAAAGCAAGGGGATTACAAGCTAAGGGAACAAATTTGTTCTTACCTCCTTCACTCAAGAGGAATCCATTGTCAGCCTGAGCAGGTGTTGCTGACTGCTGGGACTCAATCATCTATGAATTTTCTCCTTCAGATTCTACAACTTCAAGGTAAAACGGTTGCTATGGAAGATCCAGGATATGATGGGGTTCGCTCCGTTTTTAAATTAAATCAATGCGAAACACATGCCGTTGAATTAGAGTCCGACGGTTTAAAGTTGGACCAGCTCGAGAAACTGGATACTAAGCTGGTTTACGTAACACCCTCACATCAATTTCCAGTTGGTATGGTGATGAGTATTCAGAAGAGGTTAAAACTATTAAATTGGGCCAAACAGCATAATGCGTTTATTGTGGAAGATGATTATGATAGTGAATTTCGATACGAAGGACAGCCGATACCAGCTTTAAAGTCACTGGATAAAGGTGAAAAGGTAATCTATCTTGGTACGTTCTCTAAATCTTTTTTGCCTTCAGCAAGACTAAGTTATATTGTCTTTCCTCCTAATTTAATAGAAAAGTATAAGGATGAATTAAATATCTATAGCCAAGGTGTCTCACCCATCATACAAAGAGCAGTATTTTTATTTATGTGTAGTGGTGATTTTGATAGACATATAAGGAAGATGAGAAAACTCTATCACGAAAAACATCGAGTACTACTTGAATCTATTAAATTAATGATGGGTAATAGAGTAGAAGTGATTGGTGAAAAAGCAGGCTTACATATTCTGTTGCGAGTGAAAAACGATTATTATTTAGATTTAATAGAAAAAGGACTTAAGAAGGGTGTTAAAGTCTATTCAACAAAACCGTATTGGCAAGGTGAAACCCCTTTTTCCGATGACCTCGTATTATTGGGATTTGGAGGATTGACCGTTGAGCAGATTAAAGACGGGATAAGACTGCTGAGTCAAGCCTGGTTCTCAGAAAATGACTAGTTACGCCAATTAATTTAGTTATGTAGTGGAAAGTATAGGTGAATGACATGATAATCGCACTTTTAACAGCGGGTGGAATTTTAGCTGTATTCACGAGCTTTTTTATTAAATATGCTATGAATGGTTATGGCTATTCGAATGATATGGATAATCAACCCGTTATTAGAAAAGGTTGTAGGTACTGTAATGAAAGGATTCCACGAAGCTATAAGAAAAACTTATGTCCAATTTGTAGGAAGCCGCTCGAATAAACTAAAAAATATTGGTAAAAACTGAACAACTAAAGCAAAAAGGCCAATCAAGGCCTTTTTTGCTTTAGTTCAATCCTTTGTGGTTACCACATTCGGTAACAAGTAACTAAATATAGAAGCAACCACTAATAAACAAATCGATAGCACAAACGAAATATTGTATCCACCTGTTAAATCAAATAGAACTCCCGGAATATATGCTCCTAGCGCCGAGCCCACCTGATGACTTAAGAATAGCCATCCAATGACTCCCCCTACAGATAAGTGTTTGAAATAGGTTGTCGCTAGTTTGATGGTAGGGGCAACTGTGGCAAAATCCACAATTCCGAAAGTAATAGCAAAAATAATAAGCAAGTGTGACTGAGTAATTGCAAACTGAAATAAATGTTGATCACTAGATATTAAGATGAGTAATACAATCGTTAAAGCACGGCTACCATACAGAATAGTTAATATATATTTAGGATTTAACCGATCAGCTAAGTAGCCTGAAAAGATGGTTCCCGCAATATTAAAACCCGCCAATAAACTAACGGCAGTGCCTGTTACAGCAGGTGAAAACCCACAAACTTGCGCAAACGGAATAAGGTGGGTATCCATTAGTCCACTTGTTGTTACCCCACAAACAAAAAACGGCAACAACAAAAATAAAAACGCCTTGTTTTTCAGGAGTTGAATTATAGATAAATGCTTAGGTGTTGTAGAAGGTGTTTCCTCTTTTGTAGCTAACTTCTTCTGGTGTGTTTCTATATTTCCATAAGCCTCTATCCCTTTGTCAGCCGGAAAATTACGAATGAAAAAGAATATAATCGGAAAAATCACAAAAACTAGGAAAAATCCTAGTATTAGGACTGTATTTTTCCATCCAAAATGACTAATTAAATATAGTGAAAACGGAACGAGCAGTAACTGTCCTACAGCGGTACCAGCAGACATTAATCCTAAAGCAAATCCCCTTTTTTCAGAAAACCAGTTGGCGACAATAATAGAGCCGGCAACATTGGATGCTCCACCAAAACCAATAGAAGAAATGACTCCATAGATAATGATTAATTGCCACGGATTAGTAGCAAAGTAGGTCAATATGGTGGTTACACCAATCAACAAGATGCTAAATGACAAAATCATTCTAACGCCGTATGTATCAATTAATCTCCCAATATAGGGTTGAGATAATCCGTAAACTAGATAACTGACAAAGGCAATGAGTGAAACGATCGCTCGACTAGTAGAAAAGTCTATTTCCCAAGGTGAAACAAAAGCTCCGAATGATAGTCTCACTCCTTGCGCAGAGAGCAAGGCAATGAAGGATAAGAAAAGAACGATCCAAGCATAATGTATTTTTTTCAAAAGGTCACCTTCCAAATTCAATGGTCAGTCTAATTTTACCATAAAATTTGCTAGAGAGAGTTTGCTAGTTTATGAGTAAGAGAATTCGGTTATACATATATAAACCATGATGTAATTAGGAGGAAATGAATGGATTCCTTAAAAAAGCTGACTAATGTTCAACTACTAAAGACTTTGAGACAAGCAAGAAAACTAAATTTATCTAAAGAATTTCGTACCATTCTTACAATAGAAGTAAAAAGGCGAGGAGTTCTAATGAAAAACGGAGGTCATATTAGATTGAGGAAAAATAATACAACTAAGCTTGAAGTATTTAGTCACTCGTGTGTAAAGTAAGCAATAACATTTAATATGTAAATGAACTAAAAATAGGAAACACTAATAAAATAGAAAAAAATAATAAAATGTATGTCCTCTATATATGTACAAATTAGAATTATATGTTAAAGTAATTATGAGTAAACCCTTATATAACTTGATTTTTAAAAGGCATTTAGTGTATTTCTGAAAAACACAAATGTATACGTAATAATGACATTTTCATTTATGAAATAGGGGGATTAATATGTCTAGTAAAATTTTGGATTCATTTTTAAAAGAAAACTTAGAGGATTTAAAAGGCAGAGGTTTATACAATGTTATCGATCCACTTGAAAGTCCAAATGGACCAACGATTACTATTGGTGGTAGAGAGTTAGTAAACCTTTCTTCAAATAACTACTTAGGATTAGCAACGGATCAAAGATTAAAAGATGCTGCTACAGATGCTCTTAACCGTTTTGGTGTTGGTGCAGGTGCGGTTCGTACGATTAATGGAACGCTTGAACTACACGTGAAATTGGAAGAGAAACTAGCAGAGTTTAAACATACAGAAGCGGCCATTGCCTATCAATCAGGTTTTAACTGTAATATGGCTGCCATTTCAGCGGTTATGGATAAAAATGATGCCATTCTTTCAGATGAGCTAAACCATGCTTCTATCATCGATGGTTGCCGTCTGTCAAAGGCTAAAATTATCCGCTATAACCACTCCGATATGGAAGATTTAAGAGCAAAAGCAAAAGAAGCAAAAGAGTCAGGACTTTATAACAAAATTATGGTCATCACTGACGGAGTTTTCTCAATGGATGGAGACATTGCCCTGCTTCCTGAGATTGTTGAAATTGCAGAAGAATTTGACTTAATTACATACGTAGATGATGCGCATGGTTCTGGTGTATTGGGTAAAGGTGCTGGGACGGTTAAACATTTTGGATTATCTGATAAAGTGGATTTCCAAATCGGAACTCTTTCAAAAGCAATCGGTGTTGTTGGTGGTTATGTAGCGGGTAAACAAGACTTAATTGATTGGTTAAAAGTTCGCAGCAGACCATTTTTATTCTCAACATCGTTAACTCCAGCAGATGTGGCAGCAAGTATGAGAGCGATTGAAATCCTAATGGAAAGCACAGAATTAAATGAGCGTCTATGGGAAAATGCAAACTACTTGAAAAAAGGGTTAGTAGAACTGGGCTTTGATATTGGTCAAAGTGAGACTCCAATTACACCTTGTATTATTGGGGACGAAGTGAAAACACAACAATTCAGTAAACGCTTGAATGATGAAGGCGTTTATGCAAAATCGATTGTATTCCCAACTGTACCTCGTGGAACAGGTCGTGTACGTAATATGCCATCTGCTGCCCACACTAAAGAAATGTTAGACCGTGCGATTGCGATTTACGCAAAAGTGGGTAAAGAGATGGGAATTATCCAATAAGTCAAGTTGGTAACGGAACGGGGTTAACCCCGTTCGTTCCTTCGTTCGTATAGATAAAGTAGACAATCAACGATGATTTTCGTATTAATTTTTCTGGGGGATTATGATGAAACGTATATTAATAACCGGTGCTTTAGGCCAAATCGGGTCAGAACTAACGGTAAAATTAAGAGATATTTATGGTACGGACAATGTAGTAGCAACTGATATTCGAAATTCAGACAGTGAGGCTGCTCAGTCTGGACCATTTGAAATTTTAGATGTAACTGATGGAAATAGAATGTTAGAAATTGCAAAAAAATATAATGTAGACTCAATCATTCATATGGCTGCATTATTATCTGCAACAGCAGAAGCTAACCCTGTTTTTGCGTGGAATTTAAATATGGGCGGATTGATGAATGCTCTTGAAACGGCGAGAGATACGAAGAGCCAATTCTTCACGCCAAGCTCGATCGGTGCGTTCGGTCCATCGACACCAAAAGTAAATACACCACAAGATACGATCCACCGTCCAACAACCATGTATGGAGTGAACAAAGTAGCGGGAGAATTACTTTCCGATTATTACTATCATAAATTCGGAGTGGACACGAGAGGACTTCGTTTCCCAGGCTTAATTTCATATGTAACTCCTCCGGGTGGTGGAACAACGGACTATGCCGTAGAAATTTATTATGAGGCAATTAAAAACGAACAATATACGTCTTATATTAATAAAGGGACGTACATGGATATGATGTACATGCCCGATGCATTAAATTCTATAGTGAATTTAATGGAAGCAGATGCTAGCATGTTAAAGCATCGTAACTCATTCAACGTGACAGCCATGAGCTTTGATCCTGAGCAAATTGCTGCTGAAATTAAAAAGCATATTCCTCAGTTTGAAATTTCTTATGATGTGGATCCAATCCGTCAAGGTATTGCTGATAGCTGGCCAGATTCAATCGATGCGACCGCTGCAAAAGAAGAGTGGGGCTTTAAAGCTGAGTATGACCTGTCTAAAATGACGGTTGATATGCTTGAAAAATTAAAAGAAAAGTTGTTAATAGGGGAAAAGACCGAATAATTTTCGGTCTTTTTTTCGCCTTATACAGTCGTTACCTATTGCTGCAGTAAACTCCTAAAGCATCCTTTATCGGTTGAACTAAATCACTTTCTGTACTGATATTATAATGATCTCCTTCTAGATCACTTGTAAATTGTTGAAACCCTTGTCTTTGTAAGAAATCATTCACGTCTTTTAAATTATCCGATTGGTTTAGAAGTGTTTTATAGCCTACAAATTCATTGTTAACATATAACTCGTATCTATCTTCCGTTAATTTTGTATCGTCACCGACATCTCGGTTATTGGCAAGACCTGCCCCAAGAAATTGTGATTGTATTCTCCATCCAGACATTACTACACCCCCTAATAATATTTATATATAAAGTATTTCCTACCTGAAAAAACAATATCGATGGTAGATAATTTTAAATTTGGATACAAAAAAGGTGAAATCAAAATGACTTCACCTTTTTACGTAAATTAATTTATCTTTTTTCTCGGTTACTTTTCCAATAATTGAGCATTCTGAAACACCGTTTTCTCTTGCGATATCAACGTATTTACTAGCTTCATCTAAAGATAAGGCAATAAGTAGACCTCCAGAAGTTATGGCATCACATAAAATGAGTTGTTCTTCAGGTAAAATATCCTCATAATGTACATCATTTTCCAACCAGTTATGATTTGCTTTTGAACCACCAGGAACTATACCGTTTTTTGCCAGTTCGTATGTACCTTCTAGTAGGGGAACGTGACTAAATTCAATCTCTAGACTAACATTACTACCTCTAGCCATTTCACTCCCATGACCTAATAATCCAAAGCCGGTTACATCTGTAACTGCTTTTGGAGAAAATTCACTTAGGAGCTCAGCTGCATTTTTGTTCAAAGTAGCCATTACGTTTGTAACTGCTTCTTCTTGTTCTTTTGATACCGCTGACCGCTTAATACCCGTTGTCATAATACCAACGCCTATAGGTTTCGTTAAAACTAGGACATCACCAGGTGTAGTCCCAATATTTTTCCATACTTTTTTCGGGTGTACAATTCCAGTAACGGAAAGACCGAATTTCGGCTCTTGGTCATCTATCGAGTGACCGCCAACCGTCACCGCACCAGCCTCTTTTACTTTGTCACTTGCACCTCTTAAAATATCGGCAAGCATTTCTGCGCCTAATTTTTTTACTGGATAGCCAACAATATTTAAAACCGTTTTTGGAGTTCCACCCATGGCATAAACATCGCTAAGCGCGTTTGCCGCTGCGATTTGGCCAAACATATATGGATCATCCACGATGGGGGTAAAATAATCTACCGTTTGGATTAATGCTAAATCATCTGTTAATTGAAAAACACCCCCGTCATCTGACGTTTCGTGACCAACCAATAGCTCTGGTACCGGTTCTTGCTTTGGTAATAGACGCAAAACTTGCGCCAAGTCCTCAGGACCAATTTTGCATCCTCAGCCGGCTTTTGTTGACAATGAAGTAAGTCTGATTTTTTCATGTTCACTCATGCTTGTCCACCTCCCTTTTTTAGTATACAGTGTGTAAGGAAGAAAATCATTTTTAGACAATTTTTCCTGATAATGTTGAAGGATTGCGGAAAAATATAGTTTGTACTACAATTACCTTATCACAAAGTAAGAATTTTTTGTGAAATCTTGAAATCTTAATCTTTGGAGGAATAAAAATGAAGAATTTCCAAATTACTGTTGAATTCTGCATGATGTGAAACTACGCACCAAAAGCCGCGAGTTTCGCGGAAGAACTGTTTACCCATTTTCGCTCACAAATCACGGAAATGAAGCTCATTCCAGTTTCAGGTGGAGCGTTTGAAGTAACCATTAATGGTGAAAAATATTATTCTAAGCTTGAAACGGGCGTGTTCCCGAAAGCTCAAGAAATTATTAATAAAATGGAGGCATAATGCCTTTTAAGGAACCCTTATTCACTTTTGAATAGGGGTTTTATTTAATATTATTAAAGGTGACAGGCACCTGAAATGTATTTGTAATAAAAATAACTTCTCAAGTGATGAGAAGTATGTTTGTTTGGGTGGATATTTAGTTAAATCGTACAAAATGATTTTTACCCGAACCTGGTATTTCTTTTGAAATATAAACTTCGAGGATTCCTTCTGAATAATGAGCATGAACATATTTCTCTATGACGCTAAAAGGGAAGTCAATGGTTCGCTTTTTATACTCCTTTTTACCAATCCCTTTCTTGTACGTTTGTATTTGGATTTTATTGTTACATAAATAGACGGAAATGTGTTTGGGATTAAAATCGGGTAATAATGCTTCTATGATGAATTCTAGATCCGTTTCAAAAATATCTACCCGGAATGTGGTTTCGTCTAAATAAGTAGTGAGGGGATCGAGGAAATACGTTTCTAACCATTTCTCCATCTGTTCTATATCAAAAGAGGGTTCTTCTTTTAAACCTGACATTTATTTTCCACTCCTTTTCTTGTAGGCCAAGAAAACAAGACAATAATAATAGAGCTAATCTCATTCTATTCATGTCTAACTTTGAAGGTGAAAAATGTTATAATAGACCTGTCTAATTTTGTAATAAGTGATTAAAATTTGGAGGGTCTCTATTGAAAGAGCTATTAAGATCTATACCTCCCATTCATGAAGTCCAAAAAAATGAAAAGTTTATACAACTTTTAAGTGAATATGGGATTGATCAAAATCAACTGACTAACATACTTAAAGAAATCATTAGCGAGATAAGAGAATCTATAATAAAAGGGAACTGGGATGGAGCCGAACCTGGAACAGAAAGCTTTATCAATCTGCTGTTTGCAAAGTTACAGTCAAAAATCGATAAAAGATTTGATTACACTTTAAAAAGGGTCATCAACTGTACGGGTACAGTTTTACATACAAATCTAGGTAGGGCCAGGTTAAGTGAAAATGCGATCAAACATGTGGTGGAAACCGCTCAAAATTACTCTAACTTAGAGTATAAGCTTGAAGAAGGGGAGAGAGGTTCTAGGCATACCCATGTAGAAGATCTCATAAAAGAACTTACAGGTGCAGAAGCGGCCATGGTGGTAAATAATAATGCTGCAGCTGTTTACTTAATCTTGCGTGCATTGGCCCATGATAAAGAAGTGATTGTGTCAAGAGGTCAACTGGTTGAAATAGGGGGATCGTTCCGAATTTCATCGATAATGGAAGAGAGTGGTGCCAAACTCGTTGAAGTAGGAACAACCAATAAAACGCATGTAAAAGACTATGTAGAAGCTCTGTCAGAAGAAACGGCTATGATTATGAAGGTCCATACTAGTAATTTTAAAATTTTGGGTTTTACGAAAACCGTTGAAACAGAGGAGTTGGTCGAACTTTCGGTAAAGCATGATGTGATTTTTTATGAGGATTTAGGTAGCGGGGTACTGTATGACTATCGTAAAAATGGAATTGGTGATGAGCCTGTGGTGAAGGACGTATTAGACATGGGGGTAAACATCGTTTCGTTTAGTGGGGACAAACTTCTAGGTGGACCACAAGCCGGTATCATTGCAGGGAATAAGAAACTGATTGACCAGCTGAAAAAGAACCAACTAGCCCGTGTTGTACGGGTTGATAAAATGACATTGGCTGCTCTCGAAGGAACTTTGATGGATTATCTTAAGGGAGAAAATGGAGTGAAGAATATTCCAGTTGTTCGGGATGTCTTAGCTACTAAAGCTGAATTGAAGGCGAGGGTTGAACATTTTGTGGCTGCTTTAGGAACCGAAACTTTCGATACCGCTATTCAAGCTTCCACTAGCCAAGTAGGTGGAGGTACCATGCCGGAAGTAGAGCTACCTACCTATGTAGCCGTCCTTAAACACAAAACTCTTTCAGCTGAAAAGGTTGCATATAAACTTAGGAATGAGAGTGAGATTGCTGTTGTTGTTAGGATTCAGAAAGATGAAATTGTGATAGATTTGAGAACGGTGAGTAAAGAAGAAGAGTGTTTGTTAGTTGATTGTTTATTAAATATTAGTTAGAAACAAAGCTGTAGAACGATTTGATTCTACAGCTTTTCGTTTATTTACATATCATGATGCGAATTATGTTTTTGTCTCGTATGGTTACGATTTTTTACTTTTTTAGAACCACTTAATGGTTGTGGTTGCCCCGATTCATTTCCTTTTGGAGCATTTCTTCTCATATCTTTTCCATCGTTTTTATTAACCATTTCTACATCCCTCCTAACTATAGGATGGGGTGTAAAAGTGTTTTTATACCGAATATTTTTATCATGCACTGCACAATTTAACGTAAAGGTCGCTTCAAATTTTCAGGTGAAAACAACATACTTATAAGCTAAATTTCAACATAAATAACAAACAATAAGGAGTGTACTCAAAAATGCCATACCATAAAGATAAACAGCAAGCGTTTCAAGCTGCTCAGCAAGGTGTGAATGAAGCGCAAGGACTTTATAATGATATTGTTCAGGATAGTGCAAGTTACGGTCATCAGTTAAAACATTTAAAAAATGAAGTCAATGAGGCATTTGCACAGATTGAAAATGCACTTGAAGTAGCTTCAGAGCATCAACGAGCACAGCTAGAGCAATTCCAGCAAGATCTCCGTCAAATCGTAGAAGAAGTGAACCAAACCGAATAGAATTAGACCCCCTTACAGTTGTGAAGGGGGTTGTTCTTTATTGATTTTTTTTGCGCTTTTTATTATTTTGTTTCTGCGCCTCTGTTAGAGGTTCGTTTGCAAGTTCTTCATTATATCCAGCACCCATACCTTGGGATTTTGCTGCATTCATTCCTTCAATCACGTGATTTGCTTTTCTTTTACCCATGATGATCACCTCCATTTCGTTATTTTTTTCTAATCTAAGAACTTCATACAAATATAATCAAAGATTTTTTGGTATAATTATTTTGAACCTTTTAGACAGTCGAATTTATTGTAAGCGTTTGATTTAAGAAGGTTTGTCACTTTTTATATAGTAAATATCATTTTTAAGATAAGGAAAACTTATCAAAAACAATAACTTTCTTGTTATTTACTTATATAAAAGGTTGTATTAATATAGGAAATGTGAGAAAAGTTAGGATTTAAAAACTTTTCGACAATTAATCCTATATTGGTATATGATTATTACAAGAGGGGGTAATACATATGTCTAAACATGACGTTTTTAATTCCCGTAAATCATTTGAATTAGATGGGAAAAAGTACAATTACTATCAATTAGCTGCTCTAGAAGAAGCTGGAATTGGTAAAGTTTCGAATCTACCATATTCTATTAAGGTTTTACTAGAGTCTGTGCTTCGTCAATACGACGGTCGTGTAATCACGAAAGAGCACGTTGAAAATTTAGCAAAATGGGGAACAAACGAGGTTAAAGAGGTTGACGTACCATTCAAACCTTCTCGTGTAATCCTACAAGACTTTACAGGAGTTCCAGCTGTCGTTGACCTTGCTTCTTTACGTAAAGCAATGGCTGACATGGGTGGAGATCCAGACAAAATTAACCCATTAAAGCCAGTAGACCTAGTTATTGACCACTCTGTACAGGTTGATGAATATGGTACACCTGCTGCTCTTGAAGCTAATATGGTTCTTGAATTTGAACGTAACCAAGAGCGTTACCAGTTCTTAAGCTGGGCTCAAAAAGCGTTCGATAACTATCGTGCGGTTCCACCTGCAACAGGTATCGTTCACCAAGTTAACTTAGAGTTTTTAGCAAATGTTGTTCACGCTCTTGAAAATGGCGAAGGTGAGTTTGAAACATTCCCAGATACTCTTGTTGGTACTGACTCACATACAACAATGATCAACGGTATCGGTGTACTTGGATGGGGTGTTGGTGGTATTGAAGCGGAAGCTGGAATGCTTGGTCAACCTTCATACTTCCCAGTTCCAGAAGTAGTTGGGGTTAAATTAACAGGCGAACTTCCAAACGGTGCTACTGCTACTGACCTTGCGTTAAAAGTAACTCAAGTTCTTCGTAGCCAAGGTGTAGTTGGTAAATTCGTTGAGTTCTTCGGACCTGGTGTTGTTGCACTTCCACTAGCTGACCGTGCAACAATTGCAAACATGGCTCCTGAGTATGGTGCTACTTGTGGTTTCTTCCCAGTTGATGGTGAAGCATTAAACTACATGCGCTTAACTGGTCGTTCTGAAGAGCAAATTAAAATCGTTGAAACATATTGCAAAGAAAATGGTTTATTCTTCAATCCTGATTTAGAGCCAGTTTATACAAATGTAGTAGAAATTGATCTTTCAGCTATTGAAGCGAATCTTTCTGGTCCTAAGCGTCCACAAGATTTAATTCCACTTTCTGCAATGAAAGGCGAATTCAATAAAGCGTTAACAGCTCCACAAGGAAACCAAGGATTTGGTCTTGACGCTGCTGAAATCGAAAAAGAAGTAACAGTTAACTTCAATAACGGTGATTCAACTGTTATGAAAACTGGTGCTATTGCAATCGCTGCGATTACAAGCTGTACAAACACTTCTAACCCTTACGTATTAGTAGGCGCTGGTTTAGTTGCGAAAAAAGCAGTTGAACTTGGTATGGAAGTTCCTAAATTCGTTAAAACATCATTAGCTCCTGGTTCTAAAGTAGTTACAGGGTACCTACGTGACTCTGGATTACTTCCTTACTTAGAGCAAATTGGTTTCAACCTAGTAGGTTACGGATGTACTACATGTATCGGTAACTCTGGTCCATTAAAAGATGAGATCGAAAAAGCTGTTGCTGATAGCGATCTTCTAGTAACTTCTGTTCTTTCAGGTAACCGTAACTTTGAAGGACGTATCCACCCGCTTGTAAAAGCTAACTACTTAGCATCACCACCATTAGTAGTTGCTTATGCTTTAGCTGGTACAGTTGATATCGATCTTCAAAACGAAGCAATCGGAAAAGATAAAGATGGTAACGATGTATTCTTCAAAGACATCTGGCCAACTACTGCAGAAGTAAATGATGTTGTACATCAAACTGTAACTCCTGAATTATTCCGTAGAGAGTATGGAAATGTATTTAATGACAACGAGCGTTGGAACGAAATCAAAACAACGAACGAAGCATTATATTCATTCGATGATCAATCAACTTACATTCAAAACCCACCATTCTTTGAAGGGTTAAAACCAGATCCAGAAGAAGTAAAACCTTTATCTGGTCTACGTGTAGTTGGTAAATTCGGTGATTCTGTAACAACTGACCACATTTCTCCTGCTGGTGCAATCGGTAAAGATACTCCTGCTGGAAAATATCTACGTGAAAACGGTGTAGAAGTTCGCGACTTCAACTCTTACGGATCTCGTCGTGGTAACCACGAAGTAATGATGCGTGGAACTTTCGCTAACATCCGTATCCGTAACCAAATTGCTCCAGGTACAGAGGGTGGCTACACAACTCACTGGCCAACAGGCGAAGTTACTTCTATCTATGATGCTTGCATGAAGTACAAAGAAGAAGGAACTGGCTTAGTAGTATTAGCTGGTAAAGATTACGGAATGGGATCTTCACGTGACTGGGCTGCGAAAGGTACAAACCTTTTAGGAATTAAAACAGTTATCGCTGAAAGCTTCGAGCGTATTCACCGTTCAAACCTTGCGTTAATGGGTGTTCTTCCTCTTCAATTCAAAGATGGAGAAAGTGCTGAGACATTAGGTTTAACAGGTAAAGAAACAATCGACGTTCAAGTTGATGAAACTGTAAAACCTCGTGACCTAATCAAAGTTACAGCAACAGACGAAGCTGGTAACAAAAAAGAATTCGAAGTGGTTATCCGTTTCGACTCTGAAATTGAAATCGACTACTACCGTCACGGTGGTATTCTACCAATGGTTCTTCGTGAGAAATTACAAGAGAACTAAGATAAATAAAACACCATGCTCCTCTAGGGCATGGTGTTTTCTTATACTAAAAAATTGATTAGGACTTTACTAAACTCCACTTCGCTAGCAGGTCCTTTTCTCGTTCCAACGTAATACCAGCTCTCCATTCAAACGAGGTATGTTGTCGTTCTAAATGCCACTTATATACATCTTTAAGAGTTTCCTCAATAGGACGGAAAGTTAGCCCACTTGAGATGGCCTTATCAACATTTATAGAGAAAGTACCTCTCCATGGTTCTTCACCTTCAGAAAGCGGATAGGTTTCCGGTATCCAAAGAGGAAGCTCTGTCCATGGTGCGACATTATTATCTCTTATAAATGACTCATCGACCCATTCAAATTCTGCATCACTTCCACTAATGGCCTTGCAGTGTTCAAGCAATTGACTCATCGTTAAGGTATAATCGGGGCCAGTTGAATTGAAAGTACCACCTTTTCCTTGTTCCATCATTTTCAAAAACCAATTCGCTAAATCAAGGTTATCTACTAATTGAACAGGACGATCCGGTCTACCAGGGACTAGCACTTTTCCACCCTTCGCTACACGATCAATCCAGTATGGTAAACGATCGGTATAGTCGTGAGGACCAACAAGCTGACCGGCTCGAACATTCATCACTCGACTTGGCATATTGTTTTCTGCTTCCATTTCTGATATAGCTTTAAATGCACCGTAATATTCCATTGAAAAGTCAGGGCCTACCAATGTAATCTTATCTGCTTCTTCACTAGACATAGTATGAACAGGGTAGTCCTCTGTAATATTGGTTGGAACCCAATCTTTATAAACCGATATACTAGAGATGTATGTATATTGCCCTACATTGTCCTTCAGAATATCAGTCGCTCTACGCACGGTATGTGGTGCCAATCCGCTTGTATCTAGTACTGCATCCCAATTTCTTCCCTTTAGAGCACTCAAATCTCCATATCGGTCACCCGTTAGGATTTCTACTTCCTTTAATTCTTCATTTCTTGTCCCACGGTTAAAAATAGTCACCTCATGATTTTGATTCAAAGCTGTTTCTACAAAGGTTTTTCCTAAAAAACGACTTCCTCCTAAGACAAGTATCTTCATGTCCTTTCACCCCTTTGATTATAATGATACATAATATTCAGAAAAAACGGAAATATGGTGATTATTAGATAAGCTTTTTAATTGTAGGGATGAAAATGCATAAGGTAAGATAAAGACAGGAAAAGTAAAGTAGAGGAGTTATGAAATGGATTTTATTCAAATTGGCCCATTAAATTTAAATACAAAATGGCTACTCATTCTTTTAAGTATTTTATTTGTTTACCTCGTCATTAAGTATGTGTTCCGGGATAGAAAGGAATTCCAAAAAGAGTTTAGTGATGTTCTTTTTAATGCATTTGTCATGCTTTTATTCATCTATAAGCTTAGCATCGTTTTCTTTAGACCCACTTTGATTGTTGAAAACCCACTCGGTATTCTTTATTTTGATGGAGGAACAAAAGGACTCATTATTGCCGTCGTCACAACTATTTTTTATGTTTATTATGCTTTTAAGAAGAACAAATGGAGTCCTCAAGAAACCATACAAGGAATTTTTTACAGTTTTGTCACATTTGCCGTCTCTTTTTGGCTTTTAAGAACTTTATATGTTTTGTTCTTTTAATGTAAAATAAAATAGAGCTTACATATAGGAGGTACAGCATGATTAAAAAAATTTTTGCAGCAGTGACATTAATTGCCTTAATGACCGTGGCGGTTGTACAAGCTATGGAAAAAGAGGAGCAACCAGATAATCTTCCCGGACTAGGTGTTGGACTAAAAGCACCTGATTTTGAGTTAAAGAACCTTGAAGGTAAAACCGTTAAACTATCGGATTATGCAGGCAAAAAGGTCATGTTGAACTTCTGGGCTACTTGGTGTCCACCGTGTAAAGCGGAAATGCCAGATATGCAAAAATTTTACAAAGAGGCAGGAGACGATATTGTGATTCTAGCCGTTAATATCGATCCTCAATATGATGTAGCTGGCTTTGCAAAAGAAATGAATATATCCTTCCCAATCCTTTTAGATGAAAAAGACAAAGTTAGCACGGTTTATAAAATACTAACCATTCCAACCACTTATTTTATCGATGAAAAAGGAATTATTAGACATAAATATTTAAGTGCTCTTCCAATTGAAAAGATGAGAGAATATACAGAAGACATGTAATGGCCTGTCTATTAAGTAACTAAAATAGAGGAAGTGGAGAAAAATGAATTTTTTCTCCACTTCCTTTTTCTAATTAGTACAAAGCACTGAGTTGATTGGAGGGGAAGGCACTTGACTCCTACGGGATGCAGAGGAAAGGTCGAGACCCCACAGACGGAACGGCGAGGAGGCTCGACTTCCTCCCCGTGGAAAGCAAGTGCCTGGACCGGAAATCAACGGACGAAATTACTAGAACAATTCAAAAACGAGGGCTGTCGTCAAAAACTTATTGGGCCTTTTTCATATGTTTAATTTCAAAAAAATTGGGTAAAGGACTTACACCAAAATATTTTCAGAACATTCAATATATAGAGTCTGCCAAAAATTAAATCTTCGCAGAAACGTACATTTTAATATATATCGGTTCGAATGATTAAAATTTTCAAAAAGTTGTAATAATTATAACAGTAATAGGACATAATTACTGTTACAATAGTAGATAAGGAAGGTGAACTACATGAGAAAACCTAGAAAACGTACCTTTGAAGAATTAGTCCAAGAAAATAAATTACAATTATTAAAGGATCAAGCAGCTCTAGATAAAATTGAAGAGCGTCTAGAAAAACGTCTTGGTAAAGCGGAGTAAAGCAAACAAACTTTGCCATTCATGATTCCTTTTTAAAAGGTGATACTTTTAAAGAGGAGGGATATCCATGGGCAATCCGAAAAAAGACAGCAAACACTTTGTACCTGACCACATTGGAACGAAATCACGTTCTTTCGGCGGTAACAAAGGTAAGAAAATGCAAGATACATCAGGTCAGCATCCACAAGTCATTCAAACTAAAGGTGAATAATCTTTTATAGGGCTCGTCTACTCAAGACGGGTCTTTTTGTAGGTTTATTGAAGTAAAGTTATCCAAACGTTTCCTTTATAATTTCAATCGATTTTCGCAAACTAACCTTGTATCACATCAAGATTGAAAAAGGAGTGATTGGCTATGGCACATAATAAACCAAAACCAGATAATCGTAGCGATAACGTCGAAAAGCTTCAAACGATGATCATGAATACAATCGAAAACATGGAAGAAGCAGAAGCAACTATGGAATTTGCAAATGAAAAAGACCGAGCTAACATCGAAGCTAAAAATGACAGACGTCGCGAAAGCATTGATGCAATGCGTTCTGAAGTAAAAGATGAGTACCGCGCACAACAAAACGGTTACAACGAATAAAAACTCTACCAGCTGACCAGTAACAAACTGGTCAGTTTTCTAATTTTTGAATGGTTGTTTAAATGATGAATAAGCGTTCCCATTTTATAGGCAAAATGAAAATGTGTTAAGATGTAAGAGGAAAATACATAAAAGAAGTGATGATTGATGAATCAACAGGGAATACATAACAGCAGTCTCGGACAGAAATTACAAGCGTGGGAAAAAGAACTAGATATTAAAGGATTTATTCAAAACGATGGGGAGCTATTTGAGCAAATGAAAAAGCTCGATGAAAACTCGAATAGAAATGCTTATTCGAAGCTCTTAACCATCGCAGCACTTTCTAGAATGACGAAAAATGAAAAGAAAGACTCTTTAGTGATAGCTTGGATTGAAAAAGCGATTCGATTAGATCCTAACTACGTGAGAGCAGCAGAATTTTTAGCTCAATTTAACTGGAAAAAGAAAAAAGATTTGTTATCAGCTCTAACTTTTCCAACCATCCGTGAAACAGACAATCGACCTGCCAAAAAGAAAACAGCAGAAACGATGATTCAAATATGCAAACAATTTCTTATTGAGAGTGAAGCTCACCTTGATGAACTTGAACATGGGCACCGAACAGTAAAAAAACTGTACAATCTAGAACTAGAAAGAACTTATGAAAGTTTAATTGAGCTACTTGAGTCTGCCATGGAGGAGACAGGGGCTCTTTTAAAATCTGCAGAAGAGTATGAGCAGTCTATTTCTGGTGTGTTTTACACATCTACTCATTTCCAAGAGATGAAAACTCATTTGGATGCTTTGGAAGACTTAAAAAAATCTTGGGCAAATGAGTTTCGGGAAGAAGAAGAAACAAAGGTAGTAGAAAGCCCTCTAAGTGAACTAGACAGGATGATCGGATTACGGGAAGTAAAGAAAAGAGTAAACGACTTTTATCACTTCTTGAAATATCAAAAAGAACGAAAATCTCTTGGTTTTCAGACAAAAGATGGTTTAAGTTTGAATATGGTTTTGACCGGAAATCCAGGGACAGGGAAAACCACATTAGCAAGACTGTTTGCAAAAATTTATCATGAATTAGGAGTTTTACCACGAGAAGAAGTGATTGAAGCAGATCGTTCACAACTTGTAGGTGCTTTTGTAGGACAAACAGAAGAAAATGTTCGTTCATACGTGGAAAAAGCGTTGGGTGGAGTTCTGTTTATTGACGAAGCGTATAGTCTTAAAAGAGAAGGTCAAACAGGGAATGATTACGGACAAACAGCGATTGATACGCTGGTATCCCTGATGACAGGCACAGAGTTTGGAGGGAAGTTTGCTGTTATTTTAGCGGGTTATCCTGAAGAAATGAGACAGTTTCTAGATGCGAACCCTGGTTTGAGAAGCCGCTTTCCACAATCTAACTTGATTCATTTAGAAAATTACACAACCGATGAATTGGTTGCTATTGGAGAAGAGTTTTCCAAGGATAATGATTATATTCTAACTGAAAGTGCTAAAATTGAGCTTGAAAGAAGAATTGAGCGAGAAAGAGTAGACGATACTTTCGGAAATGCCAGAACCGTTAAAAATATCGTCTTAGATGCTATTTTTAAAAAGGGAGCCCACTCCGAACAACAGTTAAACATTCTCGATTATTCCATTTTAGACGGAGAGGATTTTTTTCAACTAGAGACAAAGGAAGAACTGAATCCCCATGAAAGACTTCAACAACTAGTTGGTCTAGAAACTGTCAAAGAAGAAGTAAATACTCTTATCTCTTTCGTGAAAATGCAACAATATAGGAGAGAAAAGGGTCTCCCTGTTTTACCTATACAGATTCACTCTGTTTTCACAGGTAATCCTGGAACCGGTAAAACAACCGTGGCAAAAATTTATGCGGAGTTACTAAAGGAGTGCGGTCTGTTAAAAAGGGGGCATCTCATTGTAACAAGTCGAGCAGACTTTGTAGCGGGATATGTTGGACAAACAGCCATCAAAACGAAGAAAAAAATCCGGGAAGCTTTAGGTGGAGTACTTTTTATTGATGAAGCTTATTCTCTTCTAAGTCAATCTTCAGGAGACTTCGCAAAAGAAGTGATTGATACGTTAGTTGATGAAATGACTAAACATAACGAGAATCTTGTGGTTGTACTAGCCGGTTACCCGAATGAAATGGAGAAGCTTTTAGAAAGTAATCCAGGCTTAAGATCCAGATTTAAAAAATTCTTTCATTTTCAGGATTACACGATCGATGAATTAATCCAAATCATGGAGTTGTATGCAAATAGCTATAAGTACGAGTTAACCGAGTCGGCGAAGGATTACTTAGCCTTAACCCTACCGCAAACAAATACGAGTGGGAATGGCCGTTTTGCAACAAACGTGATGGATGATAGCATTCAAGCACAATCTTTAAGACTCATGAGCATAAAAGATACGAGCATCTTAGAAATCACATCTTCTCAAATATATGAACAGGATATAGAAAGAGCATTGATGAATAAAGGAAGAGGGGAACAATAATGTTAATTGCGACAAAAGAAATCGAAGTACGATACGCGGAAACAGACCAAATGGGCGTGGTTTATCATGCTAATTACTTTGTTTGGATGGAGCTAGGACGGACGAGCATTATTCAAGAGTTAGGCTTTAGTTACGCAGAAATGGAAAGGGATGGGATTATTTCTCCCGTACTAGACATACAGGCTTCTTATAAAAAACCATTAAGATACGGTGAAAAAGCAATTGTCAAAACATGGATTGAAGAGTATGACGGCTTTAGAGTTACATACAAATATGAGATTTTTAATGATTCGGGGGACCTTGCCGTTGTAGGGGAATCAAAGCATGTTTGTGTTAAAAAAGATTCCTTCCGTCCGATTTCTATTCGAAAGAAGTATCCTGACTGGCATGAAGCATACGAAAAGGCAAAAAAACAATCAGTAGAGGCATCATGAAGCCCGGGGTGAAGCGAGATGGCATTCGGAATTAGTAAGGAAGAGTTAAGAGAATGGAAGCGGAAAATTGATGAAGGGGAAATCGCGTTCTTAACTCATTATTGGTTAGACGACCGGTTTCCGGGGAGTAATACAGTGACGAAGGTTGGCTGCCATGATTTACATGAGCTTGAGAAGTGGGGAGGTCAATATGGACTTAAGAAAGAATGGATTCATATAAGAAAAGATGGGTATTCCCACTATGATTTAATCGGTCCTAGACAAAAAGAAATATTGGCCCAAGAAGGCTTGAATCATCATATTTGGTAGTACATTAGAAAAAGCAGACGTTTTAAGCGTCTGCTTATGTTTATTCATGTTTAAAAACAGGTTCTTCTGCTTTTTCGTTAAATTCAACAAAAAGGTCTTTATCGTCAAAGTACCATAAATCCTTTTTCTCTATATAATAGTGGATTCCATCTTTCGTTGTTTCTACTCCTAGGTCATGTGGCTCCTCATTTGAAATTCCTAAAGAAAACCCTTTTTGAACCGTGCTACTACCTCCGTAGCGTGCAAAGAAGCGAAGGTAGTCACCTGATTTTAGGTCTAATTCTTCCTTATACCATGCATGAGCCTTGTCGTTTATATGTATATTCATGTTATTAACTCCTTCCAGAAAGCATACCTAGTTCTACTAATATTATATAAGAATTACTTAATAGTAGCGAACATTTGAATTGATATAAGGTGGCGAAAAAATGAATATTAGTTATACTTTATGCTTTATTAGAAAAAAAACTCTACAAAGTGATCAAATTTTAATGTTATATCGCAATAAAAACCCTAATAAAGATAAATGGAATGGGGTAGGTGGAAAAATTGAAAAGGGAGAATCACCTTATGAATCTTGTTTAAGAGAGATTGGAGAAGAAACAGGACTAATCATTAGGAATTTAAAAGAACGTGAAGTGGTAACTTGGAACAATGAGGGGGGGCTTTATGTTTTTACAGCTGAATATGACGAGGGTCTTTTCATCAACTGTGATGAAGGTGAGCTAGATTGGAAAGAATATCAATGGGTCAAACAGTCAAATGATGTCGTTTCAAACATTCCTTATTTTCTTGACGAGATATTTAGCGAACTCAATCCTATGGAGCATTCGTTTCAGTATGATGATAAAGGAGAAATCACTTCCTATCATCGAAAAAGTATCAATCATCAACTGGGGGTGGAAAAATGTCTAATTTGAAGCTATTTACTATCATAGGTCTATTCTTATTTAGTGGCATGGCTCTACAGATATTGATTCAACTAGATCAAATGTACAAAATAGTGGAAGCTTCTATTTTTGTTGGAGTCAGTGCCATTATATATTTTATATCTGTTCTCATCTATCACAAAAACAAAAGTATTCTTATCCCATTTATTGCAGTCCTTGCCTTTATCGCAATTGGCATGATTTTTCTTCAAGGGTTTATATTTGGTACTCATCACTAAAAAAAACCTCCTGTCGCAGGAGGTTTTTTTGCCTAAACAATTAAAACTGGAATTTGACCCGTTATAATTGAGCATAAAGTGATGACAATTTGTAAAATTATGGCCGGTACTAAACTCTTAGATTGAATCGTCAACACACCTAGAAAAACGCCTAAAATACTGTAGTTGATAATAACTAATGTTGAATAGCCAAATGATAAATACGATAGCCCATAGGCGATTGAAACGAATAGAATAGCCATTTTTTCGCTAACTAAATTTCTAAGTTGATTAAGCAGGATACCTCTCCATAGTAATTCTAGGAGAGTTCCATTGATTAGGCTGTATAAAAGGATGATTAGCCAGGCAGTAATTGAAATATCTCTAATTGCCAATGACGGAAGGAAAACAGACAATATTATCAAAAGTCCGAAAATAAATCTTTTTTGAATATTACCCCATTTCGTTCGGTCCTTAAAGGGTATGATTGTTTTTTTGAATTTATATATGACATATGTAACAAGCCCAATAGGAATGAGTAGGAAAAACCTCGCCATTACCAAATTTATTTTTTCAGAAAAGGGTAGTGCTAACAGAAATCGATCCGTGTACATATAAATCATTTCCCCAAGAAAAAAGGCTCCCAATACCCATATGAAAAGCCGGAACTTTTCCGCAAGAAAGACATTACCAATCATTAAAATCAATAAGGACACAAACACAACAGAATAAAATTTAAGTTGAAAAAAGGCTTGTAGAAATGTAAATAAGAAAGCTAAAAAGAGACCAATCATCGGATTTTTCATTTTTTAGCTCCCTTCTGAAATCAATACTCAACTTGTTTTATCACTTCTTTATTGCATCTAGGGAGATAGTCACCTTAGATTTTAAAATGTTCAATTGACTTTCTTAGTTCAGTTGTTAGATTACGCAAATTATCTGATATGTGGTGAACTTCATCGACAGCTTGTCGCTGTTCCTCAGTCGTACTTGTCACTTCTTCGACACCGGCAGATGTTTCTTCAGAGATGGCTACTACTCGATCAACAAAAGAAGAGATGGATTGGCTGCTTTCTGATAATTTCTCACTTGCTATGGCAATTTGGTCTATATCCTTCGATAAATAATCGATAAAGTGGATGATATTTAAAAAGCTCTTTTCCGTTTCTTTTGTCATATGAGCGCCTTCTATCGCTGATTGTCGACCTTGATCGATATTTAAAAGAGCTTTATGTGAATCATGTTGAATTTCAGAGATTAGGTTTGCTATTTTACCAACTGAAAGACTACTTTGCTCTGCCAGTTTTTTCACTTCAAGCGCAACAACCGCAAAGCCTTTTCCTTGCTCTCCAGCACGGGCAGCTTCAATTGACGCATTTAGAGATAGGAGATTCGTTTGTTCAGAAATATCATGAATTAACGTAGTAATTTCTGTAATCGCTCTTAATTTCTGATCAAGTTCCTTCATAATGGACGTAGATTCAACGGATTGGTTTACAATCATGGATATTTTGTTATTCATATTTTCCATATCTACTTGTCCTTTAGACGTAACGGATTTGGTGTGTTTAGCGTGTTCCACAATTTTATCAATATTTTCAGTCATCACTTCAACCGCTTTTGTATTCGTTTCTACATTTGAAGAGATATTGACCATATCAGCTGCTAACTGTTCTGATCCTTTAGAAACTTCCATCATAGCAGAGGCGATGGTTTCTGTAACGTGAGAAGAAACCCTTACTTGCTCGTTTAAAATGTTCGAGTCCTTTTCTACCTCATGAATTAAACTTGTCATTTTATTAGCCATTTCGCGCAAGCTATCAACCATGTGGTTTACAGAAGTAAATAGGGCTGCAATTTCGTCCTTAGATTTAGTCGACATTTTTTTGGATAAATCTCCACTAGCCACTTCTTTTAAGAAGATAGATAGTTTGTTAATCGGACTGATAAAGTATTTAGCAAAGAAGAAGCTGATTAATACAGAAACGATTAATAACACAATCACGATGACTACTTGAATGGTAAACAATTTCGAAAAAAGAGCTGACAAGTTTGTTTCAGCGGTAGAAATTCTATTGCTCATATTTTGAGAAATCGTTTTTGAAAATGATTTTACTTCTTCCTGTGTAATAACAGAATAAATTTGCCACCCTGTTGAATCTTCTTTCGTAGTCACATAGGTCACTTGATCAATATCTAGGTATATATCATTTCCTTTTTTCTCTTTAAAAATAGGTAGGTCAGAAATATTTTTGTTATCTAACACTAGATTCTTATCTTTATATGCAAGAAGAGCTCCTTCTTTATCTGTTAAAATGACATATCCGCTAGCTCCAACCTTCGTATCCGCAATCTGAGAAGTAATTTTTTCTAGTGATAAATCCACTCCTAGGACACCTATAAGCTTTTTCCCTTCATATAGAGGTGTACTGATTGTAACCATGTATTCCTTACCGGTACCGTCTAAGTATGCATCTGTGACGTGGAACTCTCCTTTACCTAGTTTTTTAGCAGGAGCGTACCAAGGGCGTGACGTAGGGTCATAGTTTGAGGGAAGTCCTTGAACTTTAGGATAAATGGTAAAATCCTTTTTCTCTGTACCTAAATATATATATTGCAATAATTCATTTTGATCCGTGAACTTTTTAAATAGAGAGTTTAATTCCAAATCATCTCCCGAGCTAATTTCGTTAAAAGTAGAGAGTGTGGTTAAATCGCTTTTTGCCCGATTAATGATAGTCGTAATTGAGTTTTTGACATTTTCAGACTCATGAAAAGTTAATGTACCAGCATAATGTTCGGAGAAACCACTTACATCTCTATTAACATCCTCAGAAAGCCCTTTTGTTAACTCATTTGCGTTATTTGAAAATAATGTAACAGAAACATAAGTAAATACAGAGCTGACCACTAGTATTAAAATCATCGTAGATAAGACACCGGCAATCAGTTTCGTTTTTAATGACAAATGACTCTCCCCCTTAGAAAACGTTTATGACACTGAAGATTTCATTTTCCCCATATTTAAAAGCTTATTAAATATTATAAAGGAAAGGAAAGGGAGGTATTTTGTGAAAATTCGAAAATTCTATTACAATTTACCTATATCAATAAGATTACGATTTTACGAACAAAAGCTTAAATAGAATGCAAAAAAGAACCCTAATTAGAGTTCTTTTGTCATGTGTTCCATTATTTCTTTATATTTCGTACGAGCATTCTTTAATCCATATGGCTCAGCGTCTTGTAATGGGAGTACTTGATATTTCCTTTGATGAACGTTAGATACAAAGGTAGGGTAGAATTCAGGTTGTAGTAATTCGATATAGCTGCCAGTTTCGTTAACTACTTTTTTTATCTGAATGGTTGCCATCCCGCCAATATCTTTATAATCCCACATTTGCCCCGATAAAAAATTACCCAAAGAATAAACAATAAATCCGGTTCTTCCATCATCAGCCTTAACCCATTCCATTGGCTGGAGTACATGGGGATGATGACCAAATAATACATCGACCCCTTCGTTAATTAAGAAATGGCCCAATTCTTTCTGTTCATCTGTTGGAAATCGCTGATATTCATTACCCCAATGAAGGCTCATCACCACTACATCAGCTTCATCTTTTGCACGCTTAATTTCTTTTTTCATTTTCTTCTTGTCAATTAAGTTTACTAGATAATCTTTGCCTTTAGGAACTGGGATCCCATTTGTTCCGTATGTATAAGATAAATAGGCAACTTTAAAACCATTTTTATGAAGAACAGTTAAAGTTTCTTGTTCTTTTGGATTCCTAAACGTCCCAACATGATAGAGACCAATTTTATCTAAATAATTTAAAGAGGTGACTAATCCTTTTTCCCCTTTATCAAGGGAATGATTATTAGCTGTTGAAACAATATCAACACCAGCATGAACTAATGCGTCTCCCACTTGTTGTGGGCTATTAAACATAGGGTAGCCTGATAAACCAAGTTGGGTACCACCTAATACCGTTTCTTGATTGGCTAGTAGAAGGTCAGGTTGTCCTAAAATAGAATGCACGTGTTGAAACATCGGGTTGAAGTCATAACCTTTTTGTTTCTTGGCATCCATGTATACACGGTCATGGATTAAAATATCTCCAATCGCTCCTAATGTAATATTCATTTCAAGAGATTTTCCACTAACCGAATAGAGTCTAGTTTCATGAGGATTTTGATTCATGACTTCTGATTTCCCCGAAGCTTCTTGATACATAGACAGTATAAGTAATGTGGAAATCACCATTAGGGTAACTGTAAACGCCATTCCAAACATAAGAATCTTCTTTTGTTTCATGGTATTCTCCTTAATGTGATAGATATTTCTCTTAAATCATACTAGGCAGATTATTTTTTTATATATTAAGCTTACTATAATATATCTATAGGATTAGTTCATACTATTTTTTGAAAAAAATGTCATGTTTTATCCGTTTTTGTAACAATTTAATCAAAAGGAGGGATTTGTGTGTTTACAATTACAAAAAGTGCTTATGATAAACTTTTGCCGATGGTGGAAGAGGAGAAAAAATCACCTGATGAGCAATTATTCTTAAGATTAACGATGGGAATTGGTTGAGGGGGCCCACAACTTAAGCTGTCTCTGGAGGAGCGGCCACTATCCGATGATGAGATGTACCCGATAGAAGAATTAAAAATATTGATACATAAAAGAGATCAAGTCTACTTTGACCATACAAAGCTAGATTATGTAACGGACGTTCTGGGAAGAGGGCGGTTTCAGGTTATTAAGGTTTAGATAAGGACTCTCTAACAATCGTCTCGAAAAACAGCTTAGATACAAAACGGAAACCATTTAATAAGTGGTTTCCGTTTTTGTGTGCACTTTAAATCGAGGTTTCTTCTAGTTCTTCGAGAAAATTTAATAATTCATCAAAATTATTTGTGACCTTATAAGGATTATCTTCTTGATTCATCTCAGGTGTGCATTGAAAAAATTCAACAGTAAACTCATTTTCTTTGTTTGTTTCACTAACGCTAGAAGAGAAAATGTATTGCTTATTTGATTTTGTTACTTTTTTCATCATACCACCATCCTTAAGGTTACATTAATAATTTTTCTAACGCATTCAACGAAATTATTATTAAACCTATTTTACCTTATTTTGTCTAATTTAATTATCAATATATTTTGACAATTTTTGAACATTTTTTGATCATCTATAACGGTGCATTATATTTAACGGTTTGGGTGTTGTTTTCTTCGTATAGAGGCAATTCTAGTTGAAAGGTTGTTTCTTTCCCGAGTGTACTACAAACCGTCATTTTTCCGTTGTGGTCTTCAATTATTTTTTTGCTTATGGAAAGTCCTAATCCTGTTCCAGAAGGTTTGGTTGTATAGAACGGAGTAAATAGACTTTCTAGTGTAGGATTGTCTATTCCTGAACCATTATCACTAATACTTATGAAAGCAACATTTCCTACTACGTTTGTAGATATACATACCATTCCTTTACTACCAACAGCTTCAAATGCATTTTTTAATAAGTTGGTTATAACTTGTTTTAACTGATTTTCATCGACATAAACAAGAGGTTCTTCAGTGGACAAAGCTACTTCTAATGAGATGTTTTGAAGTATAGCTTCACTTGTATACATGAGTTCCATTTGTTTTACAAGTTGGTTTACAGAGACTGATTTTTTCATACAAGTTGATGGCCGTGACTCAAGTAAAAATTGTTGAATCAAATCATTTGCTCGATCTAATTCTTCAAGAGCAATGGTAGCGTATTGTTTTTTATTTATATCCGTTAAATCAGGAATTAATAATTGAAGGAAGCCCTTTACTGCCGTAAGTGGATTTCGGATTTCGTGTACGATTCCTGCTGCTTGCTTACTAAAATCTATCGTATATTCATCACCTATAGCTGTTTTAATTTTTTTATCCATCATTAGAACCATCCTTATTTTCTAGACTTAAGAAAAGCCGCTTCAAGAAAGTTTCATAAAAAATCACAGAAACTGTTCATTTGGTTCATTCTATGGCGAAAAAAATCTAATTATGACTGATTTTGTTAAAATTTTTTCTATATATATGAAAAGAGTCCAACCTTTTCATACAAGGTTGAACTCTTTCTAGAAGTAAAAGTATAAACTAAAGTGAAGGACCCTAAAGAAAGTTAGGGTTTAGCCGAGCCGCCAAGCCATTTTATTTTCGGCTCCGTTTTATTCTTAATTCTTTTGATATTTGCCCGATGTCTGTAGATGACAAAGATAGCTAAGATTGCTACTACAATAACTAGTGGTGGATCCCAAATAATAATGGAATAAACGAGAGCGGCTAAAGCACCTAAGATGGAAGAAAGCGATACGTACTTCGTTATGTATAAACAGATAATAAAGATTGCAAGCATAATCACAAACATAAGAGGAGCATAAAATAATAATACACCACCAGATGTTGCTACCGCTTTTCCACCTCTAAAGTTAGCGAATATTGGGTACATATGACCGATAACAGCGAATACACCAGGAATTAATTCGTGCAATTGCATCTCGGTACCAAAGAAAAATGGTAAGGCTGTTGCCAGCGTCCCTTTCAAAATATCTGCTAACGTTACGACTATTCCTGCCCGCTTTCCTAACGTTCGAAAGGTGTTTGTCCCACCTAAGTTTCCACTTCCGTGTTCTCGAATGTCTTTCCCGTAAAATAATTTCCCAATAATTAAGCCTGAAGGGATGGACCCGAGCAAATAAGCTAATAAAACAATAATTCCAATTTCAACCACACAAAAAACTCCTTCACACATTGCTTAGCATTTATTATTGTATCACGTATTTTAAAAAACTCCATGTTGAAATAAAGCACTAGTTTAAGTATTGGGTTATCCTTTTTATCGTTCTACTAAGAGGGTTAAAATATAGACTTAATTTGTTTAGTTAAAAATAAACTTTCCTGAGTAGTTGTAAAAAGCTATATTTTAACCAATATTATATGTTTTTTGTTGTACGAGTTATGACGGAATTTAAACTAGAAATGTAACCTTTTCTCGACAGATTACGTCATTTATAGGAGAATAATATATTAGGAGTTTATTATGATTGTAAAATGTGTGGATTTTTATTGGGAGGTTTTTTATGGCTCGTGTTGAATATCACAAACGAAGTTCACTATCAAAGTACTGGATCATCGGTGGACTTTTGTTTTCATTCTTATTAATTTCATCTAGTGTCATACTATTATTATATCCTTTTGCTTCAAAAGAAAAGCACGTGTATTTTGAAGGTGAAAATCCCATTCTCTTAAATGGTGAACAACAGGGGAATGCGATGATAAAAGAGGATAGTGTATATGTCCCGTTTACTTTTATGAAAACCTTTATTGATGATAGTCTTGCGTTTGATGAAAAATCAAATTCAGTTATTATCACAACAAAAGATAAAGTCGTTCAAATGCCTTCTGATTCCTTAACTTTTTACGTGAATGAAAAATCGGTCCAGCTTAACCTCTCTCCGATACAAAATGAAAATGGGGAGTTATTTGTTGCAATCGATCCTATTCTTTCATACTACCCTATTGAATATACAATATTAAAGGATTCAAATGCCGTTTGGATTAAAACAAATGGGCAAGAGCTACAGCATGGGACGGTTACAGAAGAGAAAGTTCATGAAGAAAAACTACGTCTGAGAACAGACTCTAACCTGAAAGCTTCATATACCGCTCAGCTTCAAAACAAGGAGAAAGTCTTTATTGAAAATGAGAAAGAAGACTATTATTTTGTTCGTAAAGAGGACGGAACAGCAGGTTATGTGAATAAGGAATTTGTTACAAAAGGGGAAGTAGAAGAAATTGTAGTCGAACATGAACAAAAAGAAGTTGCCCTTCCTAAATTAGACGGACCGATTCAATTAACATGGGAGGCTGTTTATACAAAGAATCCAGACACATCCAGTATTCCAAAAATGGATGGGGTCAATGTTGTTTCTCCAACTTGGTTTGAATTAAGTGATAAAAAGGGTGGCATTAAAAATTTAGGTTCTTTAGATTATGTGAATTGGGCCCATAAACAGGGGTACCAGGTATGGGCGCTATTTTCAAATGCCTTTGATCCGGAATTAACCCACCATGCGTTTAAGGATTTTAAAACAAGACAAAAAATGATTCGTCAGTTGTTACACTACAGTCAAATGTATAAGCTAGACGGCATTAATATAGATATTGAAAATGTAAATGTAGAAGATGGGTCGTTGATTACTCAATTCGTAAGAGAAGCAACACCTTATTTTCATGAAGCTGGGCTTATTGTTTCCATGGATGTCACGTTTATCTCTGATAGCGGGAACTGGTCTGCCTTTTATGAAAGAGAAAAGTTAGCTAAGGTTGTTGATTACATGGCGGTCATGGCGTACGATGAGCACTGGGGTTCCTCACCAGTTGCTGGAAGTGTAGCAAGTCTACCATGGGTTGAAAATAACTTAAAGAGAATGCTAGAAGTGGTACCAAACGAAAAGCTGATTTTAGGTGTACCGCTTTATACGAGACTTTGGGAAGTAAAAGATTCAGGTGAAATTTCTTCAAAAGCTGTTTCGATGAACTTTATTAAGCAATGGATCACGGAGAATAAAGTGGATGTTGTTTATGATGAAACGAGTGGTCAAAATTACGGCGAACATTATGTGAAGAAAGAGAAAACAACTTATAAGGTATGGCTTGAAGATGAACTTTCACTTAAAAAGAGAGCAGATTTAGCAAAAGAGTACGAACTTGCAGGAGTAGCAAGCTGGTCTAGATTTTTTGCTGATCATACCGCTTGGGTTGCACTAGATTTAGGTAAAAAACAACTAACTAAAAAAGATTAACGATAAGTCGGGATATTCCCGGCTTTTTTTGCTTTAGGAAAATATAAAATTTTCGCAATTTGGATAACTTCTACAGATTTTTTGTCCACGTCTAGCTCCAGCGCCCAGCGACTAGTGTACTTCGCTCCTCTCCCTACGATAAGTCAACATCGAATCGCTCACGCTCTTCGTGTTTCCTTTATCTCAGTCGAGGCGCTCCAGTCCATACGTCGCTAAACGGGGCGCTTGCGCTTTTGTTCTATGACTAATGATTGTGATTTTTTGTCAGTTTGTTATCATGATATTTATAATGGATTTTTCTTCCGGTTTAGCATCAACTTATCAAACAAACAATGGGGGATGGTATGAAAGCTAGTTTAAGTGGATTACAATGGATGGCTTTTATGATTGCAGGTACGATTGTCGCTCCAATTGCAATTGCTGATTTATTTGGGCTTTCTACATTAGAGACATCCGAGTTTATCCAAAGAACCATGTTTGTTCTAGGCGTTTCTAGTCTTTTACAAGGGTTATTTGGACATCGACTTCCTATTAACGAAGGTCCAGCCGGTTTATGGTGGGGTGTTTTTGCCATCTATGCAGGATTAAGTGCTACTCTATTTTCTTCAAATTTAGAGACGTTACAAGCACTTCAGGGAGCCATGATGGTCAGTGGCATTGTGTTCATTTTATTAAGTGTATTTAGATTAGTTAATAAACTAGTTAATCTCTTTACACCTGTCGTATCTGGAGTTTACCTTATCTTACTTGTCCTCCAGCTGAGTGGGTCGTTCATTAATGGCATTTTAGGTGTAGGATATCGAAAAGGAACTGTTGATCTTCCTATTGCGTTCTTTTGTCTTCTACTGATTATCTTTACTTATTATTTATCTAAACATCGGATAAAAGTGATTAGCCAATACTCCATCCTTATTAGTCTCTCGATTGGATGGGCCGTGTTTACTCTCTTGAAATTAGGTAAAACGATATCAATAGAAACAAGTCGAGTGGTTGATATGCCAAAGTTTTTTGCTTTTGGTGGGCCAACCTTTGATTCGGGTATGATCTTTACAGCTTTTTTCGTCACATTACTTTTATTAACCAATATGATTGCAAGTATTCGTGTCGTAAATGGTGTGTTAGAGAGTAAAGATCCAGCAGCTGGCAAGAATCGATTTAAGCAAGCTGGTTTTATAGGAGGAGTCAATCAAATATTAGGTGGAATCTTTTCAGCCGTTGGGTCAGTTCCTATTTCCGGTGCAGCAGGATTTATCGCGACAACAAATATATCTAAAATAATCCCCTTCTTAATGGGTGCTAGTTTTGTCACACTCTCTAGTTTGTTCCCACCGTTAATGTCCTTTTTCGCTCATCTTCCAACACCCATTGGCTACTCCGTCATGTTCGTTGTATTTGCAAACATGATTAGTGTTTCATTTGCACAAATAGACAGAGAAAAAGAGGTAGAACGTGTTCGTTTAGTCATTGGTATATCATTATTAGCAGGGGTCGGGGCTATGTTTGTTCCAGGAAGTGCTTTTCAAGAAGCGCCTCCTATTGTCACATCCATTCTAAATAATGGGCTTATTCTAGGTTCGGTTGTAGCTATTTTAACAGATCAATTGACAAAGAGAATGAAAAGATAAAGGGGAAATCAATTTGGAAATTCAATTACTCGAAAATAGGGAGTTGGAGGAAACAGCAAAGTTTTTAACAAGACTAAATTCCAATCCAACTTATCACATTGGCTATGTTTCAAAGAATTCATTAGAAATACAGGAAGATTTACAAATCCTTCTTCAAGACGATGAATCTTCTGCTTTTATAGTAAAAGAGCGAGGACAAATATTTGGGTTCATTGGTGTGGATGGTGATCAAGAACGCAGTGTGGGTGAAATTTGGGGTCCATTTGTGGAGGCCAATAACTTTCAACTTGGAGAGCAACTTCTCTTATATGTTCAATCAAATGTTTATTTTAACAAGCTGAATTTATTCTTCAATCAAGAAAATCAATTACTTTTACATCTCGCTGAGCAACATCATTATACTTTCCAATCAAGAGAGAATATATTAGAAATAGAAAAGGAAGCGATTTCATCTAACGAACCGGTACAAAAGTTTACGGAAGAGTATGCGGAGCAGCTCATTATCCTCCATGATCAAATATTTCCTCAGACTTATTATAGCGGTTCTGAGTTAATAGATAACATGAATGCGGATGGTGATATTTATATTATAGTGGAACATCATCATCTTTTAGGATACGTATATGTGGAACTTGATTACACCCTTCGAAAGGGAAGCATTGAATTTTTAGGGGTAAACAACAGGGTTAGAAAACAAGGGATTGGTACAAAACTGTTAAAAATGACATTAAGTGACCTTTTTAGAAAGAATATTGACCTCATTCAATTATGTGTAAACACAACGAATGAAAAAGCTCTTTCTCTTTACCATAAGTGCGGATTTTCCGTAAAAGAAAGACTTAATTTTTATCAAAAGGCCAAGATATAAAATATTAAATATTTGAAAGGATGATGAAAAGTGCCAATTGAAAATCCAAGTCGTGAGGAAATAGGAAAATTATTAAAGAAGGCTAAAAGAATCGCTGTAGTAGGGTTAAGTGATAACCCAGAAAGAACTTCATATATGGTTTCAAAGGCTATGCAGGATGCTGGCTATGAAATCATACCAGTGAATCCAGCAATAACTGAGGTTCTAGGTGTTAAGGCTGTCGCTAACCTAAAAGATATTGAAGGCCATGTGGATATTGTCAATATATTTCGTCGTTCCGAGTTCCTTCCTGACCTTGCAAAACAATTTGATGAAATGGACGCGGATATATTCTGGGCTCAGTTAGGTGTCATGAATGAGGAAGCTTATGAATTTTTAAAAGAAAAAGGCTATACGGTTATCATGGATCGCTGTATAAAGGTTGAACACGCTTTAACGAAATAAATAGTTCTATTTACCTTGTTTGATGTGTAGACTTTTTACACATCTTTTTCTTTTTAGCAATAATCATAAGGATTCATGTGAACAGTAAATGAAAATCAGAAGCGCTGAACCTACAAAAAACAAACCTTTTAAAAGTAAAAACCGATTTAAATGAGGATGGAAATGAATTTTTTTATGGACAGTTTTTCATTTTAATGCAATCCTTAAATAGGAGAGAGCAAAATAGGTGAATATTTTACAAAATATTGCAGTTTTTAAATAACCTATTTGCCAAATGTCTATAAATATATACAATATAGCATAGACGCTTTTTCAGATTATGCTAAAATAAGTGCAGAACACATGTTCTTTCGTCTGGTAAATGTATAAAAATTAAAGGGAAATATCTTTTTAAGGACGAATACATATACGGGTATACGAACGATTACATACAAAGATATAAACGTGTTTGCAACAATTGAAAGGGGTATGTTCGTGGCAAAAAATCAGCAAGCTTTTGAATATAATGATGATGCCATACAAGTACTAGAAGGCTTAGAGGCCGTACGAAAACGCCCTGGAATGTATATTGGGAGTACGGATTCCAGAGGTCTTCATCATCTTGTTTATGAAATCGTAGATAACTCCGTGGACGAAGCATTAGCGGGACATGGAGATCAAATAATTGTAAAAATTCATAAAGACAATTCCATTAGTGTGGAAGATAAAGGTCGCGGAATGCCGACTGGAATGCACAAAATGGGTAAACCAACACCGGAGGTAATCTTAACTGTTCTCCATGCTGGTGGGAAGTTTGGACAAGGCGGTTACAAAACGAGTGGTGGTTTACACGGTGTAGGGGCATCTGTTGTAAATGCTTTATCTGAGTGGTTAGTTGTTAAAATTAAACGAGATGGCTTTGTGTATGAGCAACGTTTTGAAGATGGCGGTAAGCCTGTTACAACCCTTGAAAAAGTCGGGAAAACGAATCAAACGGGAACGACGATACACTTTAAGCCTGATGGTTCCATTTTTTCAACAACGACTTATAACTACGAAACATTATGTGAGCGCCTAAGAGAATCTGCTTTCCTTTTAAAAGGGATGAAAATAGAAATTATTGACGAGCGTCATGGCGCAAGAGAGCTCTTTCATTATGAAAATGGACTCGAAGCGTTTGTTCAATATTTGAACGAAGAAAAGGACGTCTTACATCCTGTCATTAGTTTTGAAGGAGCAAATGGAGGAATTGAAGTCGATTTTGCCTTTCAATTTAATGATGGATACTCCGAAAATGTCCTTTCATTTGTAAATAATGTCCGTACAAAAGATGGCGGTACACACGAAGCTGGTGCGAAAACAGCTCTTACACGTAGCTTTAATGACTATGCTCGTAAGATTGGATTGCTAAAAGAAAAAGATAAAAACCTTGATGGAGCAGATATTAGAGAAGGTTTTTCAGCGGTTATCTCTGTTCGTGTGCCGGAAGAACTACTCCAATTTGAAGGTCAAACAAAGGGTAAATTAGGGACAAGTGAAGCACGATCAGCTGTTGATTCGATTGTATCTGAGCATTTAGCTTACTTTTTTGAGGAAAACCCTGATATTGGGACACTCCTTATTAAAAAAGCGATTAAAGCTTTTCAAGCACGTGAAGCGGCAAGAAAGGCTCGTGAGGATGCTCGCAGTGGGAAAAAGAAAAAACGCTCGGAAGCGGTTTTATCAGGTAAACTTACTCCCGCACAATCTCGTAATCCTCAAAAGAACGAGCTTTATTTAGTAGAGGGTGACTCAGCGGGTGGTTCAGCGAAACAAGGGCGTGACCGACGTTTCCAAGCGATCTTGCCTCTTCGTGGGAAAGTAATCAATACGGAAAAAGCAAAGTTACAAGACATCTTCAAAAATGAAGAAATCAACACGATTATCCATGCTATTGGTGCAGGAATCGGAGCTGATTTCAATGTTGAAGAAGTTAACTATGACAAAGTAGTCATTATGACCGATGCCGATACGGATGGTGCACATATTCAAGTGTTATTGTTAACGTTCTTCTACCGCTACATGAAGCCTTTGATCGAAGCTGGAAAAGTGTATATCGCTCTTCCTCCTCTTTACAAAGTAAGTAAAGGCACAGGAAAAAAAGAAGTGATTGAGTATGCTTGGAGTGACGACGATCTTCAAGATGCCATTAAAAAGATAGGCAAAGGATACATGATTCAACGTTACAAAGGTCTAGGTGAGATGAATGCGGACCAATTATGGGACACAACCATGAATCCTGAGACTAGAACCTTAATTCGAGTAAAAATTGATGATGCCGCTAGAGCGGAACGACGTGTGACAACGTTAATGGGAGATAAAGTTGAACCTCGTCGTAAATGGATTGAATCCAATGTTGCCTTCGGTTTAGAAGAAGACGGAAGTATTTTAGAAAATGAAAATATTTCTGTTATGGAGGAGGTAGCTGATCAGTGAGTGTAGAAAAATTTCGAGATCTCCCGTTAGAAGATGTTCTAGGGGATCGCTTTGGTCGATATAGTAAATACATTATCCAGGATCGAGCTCTTCCAGATGCACGTGATGGATTAAAACCGGTACAAAGACGTATTTTATACGCGATGCATGTAGAAGGAAATACCCATGAAAAAGGGTTTAGAAAAAGTGCCAAAACAGTTGGTAACGTAATTGGTAACTACCATCCGCACGGAGATACTTCCGTGTATGATGCTATGGTTCGTATGAGTCAGGACTGGAAGCTTAGAAACTTGTTAGTTGAAATGCATGGAAATAACGGAAGTATTGATGGAGATCCTCCTGCTGCGATGCGTTATACGGAAGCAAGGCTTTCTGCTATCTCAACCGAGTTATTACGTGATATTGAAAAAAGAACAGTAGATTTTGTCCCGAACTTTGATGATACTTCAAATGAGCCAACCGTTTTACCAGCCATGTTCCCTAACCTCTTAGTGAATGGTTCAACGGGTATTTCAGCTGGTTATGCAACAGAGATTCCCCCACATCATTTAGGTGAGATTATTGACGGGGTTATCATGCGTATGAATCAGCCTGATTGTACCGTGGATGATTTAATGACCATTATTAAAGGCCCTGACTTCCCTACTGGTGGTATTATTCAAGGGGTCGAAGGAATCAAGAAGGCATATGAAACAGGTAAAGGAAAGTTTATTATTCGCGGGAAAGCGGAGATTGAAACGGTTCGTGGTGGAAAGCAACAAATCGTCATAACTGAAATCCCGTTTGAAGTGAATAAAGCCAATCTTGTTAAGAAAATGGATGAATTCCGATTAGACCGTAAAGTAGAAGGTATAGCGGAAGTTCGTGACGAAACAGACCGTACCGGATTAAGAGTCGTCATCGAACTGAAAAAAGAAGCCGATGCTGAAGGTGTCCTACACTATTTATATAAAAATAGTGACCTTCAAATTACCTATAACTTTAATATGGTTGCTATCCATAACCGCAGACCTACGTTAATGGGTTTAAGAGAACTTTTAGATGCGTACATTAATCACCAAAAAGAAGTGGTAACGAGAAGAACGCAATTTGACCTTCAAAAGGCTAAAGATCGTCAACATATTGTTGAAGGGTTAATGAAAGCTTTGTCGATTTTAGATGAAGTCATTGCGACCATCCGTGCTTCAAAAGATAAAAGAGATGCTAAAGATAACTTAATTTCACAGTTTGCTTTCAGTGAGGCACAGGCCGAAGCGATTGTTTCTTTACAGCTTTACCGCTTAACGAATACAGACATTACAGCATTACAAGCAGAAGCAGAAGAGCTTGCAAAAAGAATTGCTGAACTAACTGCAATCTTAGAGAGTGATAAAAAACTATTTTCTGTTATACAAAAAGAATTAAAAGATGTGAAAAAGCGATTTGTAGACGACCGACGTACAATTGTTGAAGCAGAAATAGAAGAAATTAAAATTAACCTAGAAGTTTTAGTAGCTAGTGAAGATGTCATTGTAACGGTTACGAAAGAAGGATATGTGAAGAGAACGAGTCCTCGTTCTTATGCAGCATCCAACGGTCAAGATTTCGGTATGAAAGATTCGGACCGTCTAATCGCTCAATTAGATGTCAATACAACAGATGTGGTTCTCTTGTTTACGAATAAAGGGAATTACTTATATGTCCCTGTTCATGAGCTTCCAGACATTCGTTGGAAGGATCTTGGTCAGCACATTGCAAATATCATTCCAATTGATCGTGATGAGTCCATTATCCGAGTACTTCCTATCAATGATTTTGCAAGAGAAGCATTCCTCCTATTTATTACGAAAAATGGAATGGTTAAGAAGACTGAGTTGCAGCATTATAAAGCGTCAAGGTACTCTAAGCCGCTCGTTGCAATTAATCTTAAAGAGAATGATGAAGTGGTAGATGTACACATTACAGATGGCACAAAAGAATTGTTCTTGGCTACCCACTTAGGCTACGGTCTCAGATTCCCTGAAGATGAAGTAAACATTGTGGGTGCACGTGCAGCAGGAGTAAAAGGGATAAATTTAAAAGAAGACGATTTCGTTACTGGTGGACAAATCGTTGATGACCCACGTATTCAAAGTGTAGTTATTGTAACTCAACGTGGGGCTATTAAGAGAATGAAGTTAGATGAATTTGAGATAACATCTCGTGCCAAACGTGGTGTCGTCATGTTACGAGAGTTAAAATCGAATCCTCATCGAGTGATTGGTGCTCTATTAACGAAGGATTCAGACATGATTTTCGTAGAAGCTGCCAAAGGAAAAATTGAAAGTGTTCAATCCTCTGATCTTAGAAATAATGACCGCTATTCTAACGGATCGTTCATTATGGATGAGACCGAAGTAGGGAAAGCAGAAACGATATGGAAAGTTGAAGCTAAAGTAGAATCAACTAATCAAGAATAGAAATAATTAGTAAACCTTCTGTCACTCTAGACAGAAGGTTTGTTATTTTTTATTAGCCGTTAGTGAGGCATTTGGTTTCAGTCGCTTTGGTGTGGGTGTTGTGATTGCTGTTTTAACCGCTATGGTCATATTCGGTGCGGTAAAGCGTGTAGCATATGTTTCGCAGTAGAAAAATAGCATTTAAAAAACTCGTCCATTTCGACGAGTTTTTTTCTATTAATCTTTAATTTTCATTAGAAAAATCAAGAATTCGAATCACATTACCCGAATTATCTTTGAATATAGCAAAACGTCCAGGAGGAATGTCAACAGGCTGCTTAATAAAATTTAATTCGTTTTGATTTTCTTCGTAGTATCGATTTACACTATCTACAAGAAACACACCACCAGCAGGTAAACCTTCATTTTCTACCTCATCTTCTAGCATTAATCGTACATCAGTACCAGGTAAATATAAGGCAGCGGTATGCTCGCCTTCACGCCAAGCTTCTTCAAACCCCATTTTTTCTCTGTAAAAGGCTAATGATTCTTTAAGATTTTTTACTGGATAAAATAAAAAGATCAATTTCATTTGTTAAGCCTCCTTATAAAAATGATATAACTTATTTATGTATGACGTAATCTGAATATGTTTAGCATAATTCATTTACGTCTAGAGTGTCAATATGATATGATAAATTTATGAAAGAGTGGATACCAATACCAGGATCAAATAAAGAAACATTAATTAAAGTAGCTTTAGAAGAGTTTAGTTTAAAAGGTTATAAAGGAGTGAACATTACGGAGTTAGCGGCTAAAGCAAATATGACTACAGGTGCCGTGTATCACCATTTTGGTTCAAAATTAAAGCTTTACGAAGTGATCAGAAACGAAATGGAACAACGAATGCTAGATAGAATGGAGGGAGCAGCAGCTTTATTTGATGAGCCAACAGAGGCATTGGAGGCTGCACTAATTACAGGGTTAAATTTTGCTGTGAAAGCGAATATTTGCAAATTACTTAGTGAGGAAAACTCTTCTATAAAAGAAGACAAAATTGAGGAATTTCTATCCAACTTGAATTCCTATCCAGACTTACCTATTCAACTGGTTTTATCCTCATCTTGGCGTTATATACTAAAAGGGCTTTCTGAAAATCAGCTTACTATTGATCAAGGAAAGAATTTAATTAGATGGATTTTCAAAAAGGAATTCTAGTCAGAGAGTTCCTTTTTTACTTGGAAAGGTCGTTATGAATCTTTTCTTTACATCATTTTTCCATTAATGGACAAAATAGAACTGTATATTTGTCTGGGAGGAATGTTCAATGAAAAGAGATTTATTATTTGCCTTTTCAGCCTTCTTTTTCATGTCATTAACCGCTATAACAGGTGTATATGCTGTGGAGGAAGCTAATAAAGTTCAAATTATTAGTAAAGACCGCTTGGATGTTACGGGGGATGGGAAAAAAGATACGGTATTTATGAAAGGAGTACCCTTTGAGCAAGGAGTCTTATTTTTAAAAGATATCTTCCTAGAGATCGTAGCATCGGACGGAAAAAAATATAAAATCCCCCTAGAAGGAGGATATGAACCAACGATTCAATTTCAAGACTTAAACCAAGATAACATTAAAGATTTAATTGTCACGGTAGAAACGGGAGGAAGCGGTGGATTATCGAACCATTATTTGTATACGTTAAAGGATTTCAAAGTAACGGATCTAACCGTCCCAGAGCCGCTAATTATTCAAAGTGAGTTCTTAGATCATTATAAGGCTACAATCAATATTCAAAATAATAATAAAACCTATCATTTTAATCTTAAATCTCGCGCGGAAGATTATGAGCGGATTGGATTATACCACAATGGTAAGCTAAATGAGCCGACCGAGCTTATGGTATTACCTTTTGGCACCTTAAAACCAATCCCCCTTGAAAATCAGATGGGCCTAAAAGGGGTTCAAAGAATTAGTGGCGCTTACAACGCTGATTTTATTGCATTTGTGGAATCTACCTGGCTGCTTGAAAACGGAAAATGGGTAGTGAGAGACGTAAATGTTATGGAAAAAAAAACAAAAGATAAATAGAAAAGCGGAAGTGCCCCGTTTAGCGACGTATGGACTGGAGCGCCTCGACTGAGATAAAGGAAACACGAAGAGCGATAGCGATTCGATGTTGACTTATCGTAGGGAGAGGCGCGAAGTACACTAGTCGCTGGGCGCTGGAGCTAGACAGTTGTCTAACTTCAAAGAGCTATACTTTCTTATAAATGAAGAATAACTAGGCCTATGTCACGTTTGTTTAGCACTTTCATATACTGTTTCTAAACAGATAAAAATATCTTTTGGGGGGAGATGCTTACGATGAGTAAGTTCAATCCATCAAAACTAAGTGCGACCTATTTACCGCCTGCCACACAATTTAAACCTGTTGATGAGCGTAAATATACGTTAACTCACTCAGACGAAACAGGAGATTTATTTTTAACGATAGGTTACTGCTATGATACAGGCGCCATAAACCCTAAGATTCGGGATGAAGTACTTGCCGAATGGGTTCCCCAAATGGGCCAATACGTTTTAAAAGGGAAGGTCTATATAAGTGGGGGAGAATTTGACGAACAGTTTTCTAAAATTCGTTATATGATATTTAAAAAGGAACTAAACTTAGCTTTAACAGCCATTGTGTATGGAGATAAATTATTTTACTCTAATTATCCATGGCTGCTCGATTCGCCCATTTATATTCAATTTGAATCGATATTCCCTCAATACCATCAGTTAGTTTATTTTGGAACACCGCGACAATATTTAACAGCAGCTATACAGCAATCCGTTAGTTAAGCACAGGTTGATGAACCTGTGTTTTTTATGTCCTTGAAAGCTCTACATAAAAAACAAAAAAGCGCTTGGTTATCAAACGCTTTTTTTGTTAGTCATTTAAGTATTTTGATAGGATAGCGTCTTCTTTGTTCTAGCATGTAAAAGATAATAAGCAACAAGTCCTAGTAAAATATATAACGAACCATATAGGTATAGTGAATGGAAATCCACTTTCGCTGCAGCAAGACCAATGACAAATGACCCAATCCCAATTCCTAAGTCAAATATGGATAAAAATGTTGCTGTCGCTAACCCTCTGCGCTCAGGAGAGGTTTCCTGAATAGCGATTGTTTGAAAGCTAGGAAATAACGTTCCCCATCCAATCCCTATAATAGCTGCAGATATTAAAAAGATAGTGGCCGTTGTGGTTTGACTTAACAAGAACATTCCTACTGCAAAAAGGATGATACAAGGATAGATAATGACATTTGGGCCGAAGCGGTCGTACCATCTTCCAGTAAAAGGTCTTGTTAGTAACAGAACAAATGCATAAACAACAAAAAAGAAATTAGATACGGCCATTAAACCAAGATCTATAGCGTATACGGAAACGAATGAAAGAATAGAAGAGTAGACGATAGCAAATAAAGCAGCAATAACAGATATTTTAATAGCCGACTTTTCAAAAATGTCTGATAGTCTAAATATAGCTTGTTCCTTTGGTGCTTTAATTTTATCAGTAGCCTTAGGCAATTTAATCAATAGAGAAATGACTAGTGAGCAAAGCGAGAAAACAGCACTGAAAGTAAACATAAGTGTTTCCCCAGATTGATTCATAATTGTTAAACCTAAGAAAGGTCCGATTACCATGGCTAAGTTTGAAGACATGATAAAGTAGCCCATACCTTCTCCTCTACGAGAATCTGGAACCAAATCCGCAACAATCGTACCACACACAGTCGTGGCCATCCCAAACCCTATTCCATGAACAAATCTAAGAATCAGTAAAGTGAAGATTGATTCAGGTAGAAAGTAGAGTGCTGAAGAGAGGAAGAAAATAATCACTGATATAAGAAGAATCATTCTTTTTCCTAAGATGCGCATCCCTTGGCTAGCAAATGGTCGAATGAGAATCGCAGCAATTAAAAAAATAGTAACTAACAAACCAGCTTCAGAAGCTTTAGCTTGTAATTCTTGTAGAGCAAATAAAGGTAAAGTGACTAGTAGATAATAGAAGCTTAAAATACGAAGAAATTACTTGCTGAAATAAGGATAAAATTTTTAGTCCATAACTTTGGTTTTTCCATAATAAAACTCCTCTTTTAAATCTTCTCTAAGCTGTGAAGCCAGTCTAATGTTAACTTGCAATATTGTTCCTGTGAGGAAAGAGGGAAGTGATTAATCACTTGTTCATTCATTTTTATAACGGCATTTTCCCACTCGGGATATACCTGCAATGCTTTTTTTGTTAATTTAATGTATTTCGTTCTTCTATCATCACCCTGTACTTGTGTAACATAATCTTGTTTTATTAGACGTTGAATGGTACGGGTCATTGGAGGGGCTTCAACGGCTAAATAGTCACAAAGTTGTCTTTGCGTTAAGGTACCCTTTGTTTTTAATGTATATAAAACAGACCACTGTGCACTATATAAGCCGTATGGCTCTAAAGCTTCATTAAGTTTCTTTGTTAATTGCCTTGTAAGCTGATGAATGGAGTGAAATAAATCGTGACTGTTCATGAAAAACTCCTTCATTTATAAATTAATTACCTAGGTAACTATATAAGAGTTTTAAGGGAGCGTCAAGGGATTAGTAAATTGTACAAATGAATGAAAAGAGTAGCTGATAGTATTGACAATGATTCTCATTCTTAATATAATAACAACACACCTAATTGATAATGAATATCATTATATTCAACAATTAAATATAATCATAGGGGGAAACAAACATGAAGTACATAAAGTTAGTATTTATGTCATTACTTTTATCTGTTCTTGTTGTAGGTCTAGTGGGATGTAACCAAGGAACAGATGAGAAGAAAGAAACAACAGGAAAAGAAGAGGATAAAGCGGGTGTTGTAAATTTATATACGACAAGGCACTATGATACAGATGAAGAGCTTTACAAAAAGTTTACTGAACAAACGGGAATTAAAGTTAACGTAATTTCAGGGAAAGATGAGTTAATGCAGCGCCTAAAAGATGAAGGTGAAGCGACAGAAGCAGATGTATTTATTACTGCAGATGCTGGTAATTTAGCTCGTTTAAAGGCTGATGGGTTAACACAAGCAATTAAAAGTGATGTATTAACAACAAATATTCCTGAAAAACTTCGTGATAAAGAAAATCATTGGTTTGGTTTAACTCAAAGAGCGCGTGTCATTGTCTACTCAAAAGACCGTGTGGATCCTTCTGAACTATCTACATATGAAGCACTAACTGAAGATACTTGGAAAGGTCGTGTACTAATCCGTTCATCTGAAAACATCTATAACCAATCTCTAATAGCTTCTTTTATGGAACTAAATGGGGAAGAAGCGGCGAAAAATTGGGCAAAAGGAATAGTATCTAACATGGCAAGAACACCAGAGGGTGGAGATACCGATCAAATTAAAGCAATTGTTGCAGGTGAAGGTGATGTTGCCATTTCAAATACTTACTATGTTGGCAGACTATTAAACTCTGCAGATCCTGAAGAAGTGAAAGTTGGAGAACAAGTAGGGGTATTCTTCCCAAATCAGGATACAAATGGAACACACATTAACATTAGTGGTGCAACCGTAGTTAAACACGCTAAGAATGTAGACAATGCGGTTAAGTTTATTGAATTCCTAACAAATGTAGAGGCACAAGAGCTATTTGCTGAAGGAAACAATGAATATCCAGTAAATCCAAAAGCAGGCATTTCTGAAACTTTAAGTTCTTGGGGAGATTTTAAGGAACAAGATATCAATTTAACTATTCTTGGAGATAACAATAGTCGTGCCATTCAAATTTTTAATGAAGTAGGATGGAAATAATAATATTCTAGAAGAGAGCTGTACCATATTAAAGCTGATATGGTACAGCTTTTTTTGAGAATGATATTCACTTGCAATATTATTTTATGTATACTTATCTTGGAGCAAGAATTCAAGAATTGGTTTTTGTATTAATGTAGGGATGTGTAGTAGTTATGAGATTTTTTCAAAAAATAAAAACAAATATTAATATGTGGTCCATTTTAAGTTTTGTTTTTATTTTTATAATTCTTCTACCTAATATCCTCATTGCTATTCATTTTTTCGCGAAGCCAAATGAGAATTGGTATCATATAAAAGAGTATATATTACTTGATATTTTTTATAATACTACCATTTTAGCTGTTGTTACTGGTTTTACAACGATCATGATTGGCACAAGTTTAGCATGGATCATTACGGTTTATAAGTTTCCACTTCGAAATTTTTTTAAGTGGGGTTTAATCTTACCATTAGCAATACCACCTTTTATCGGTGCGTACACTTATCAAGGGATGGTCAATTATACTGGCTTCATTCAATCCACTCTTCGTAATACGTTTGATTATCAAGTAAATCAGAAGTATTTTAGTATGATGTCAATGGAAGGAGCCATTTTTATTTTCACGATGTTTCTCTTTCCTTATGTTTTTGTCATTACGAAAGGGTTTATCGAAAATCAATCTTCATCTTTAATTGAAAATGCAAGATTGCTTGGTGCAAATTCTTTTGAAACTTTTGTAAGAGTAGTGTTGCCCATTTCCAAAACAGCCCTCGTTGGTAGCGCTACCATCGTGATGTTAGAAGTAATAAATGATTATGGTGTTGTAAAATATTATGGCATCCAAACCTTTATTACCTCCATTTTTCAAACTTGGTTTGCTATGGGGGATAAAGAATCAGCATTTAAATTAGCCGGCACATTGATGGTCGTTGTTATTTTCATATTAATGTTTGAAAAGATACTACGCGGACGAAAACAATATAGTTATTCAACTACAAAGGTTAGACCTATTCAGCCAATGCAATTAAAAGGGATGAAGGCATGGTTTGCTTTTGGTTATTGTTTTTCAATCTTTAGTCTTGCATTTCTCATCCCGTTTGTACAATTAGTCTTCTGGATGTTAAAAACATATGAAAAAATTGTAAATGAAGAGTTTTATATATTGATTAAAAACTCCTTTTTATCGGCTGCAATAGCCGCACTAATCATTGTGATTGTAGGGTTGATCATAGCTAATTACTCACGTATTCATCGGGGTATGTTACCTAAATTTCTTTCAAAGGTTACCGTTCTAGGCTATTCAGTCCCGGGAGCAGTTATAGCGATTGGTGTAATTACTATCTTTCTAATGATAGACCGTCAGCTAGGATCTCTACTAAAATTGCTTAACTTCGATTCAACCTTTGTGTTACGAACCAGTATTACGATGCTCATTTCCGCTTATGTAATACGTTTCTTAGCAGTCGGGTATAATTCAATTGAAGCCGGTTTTGAAAAAGTCGGCACTTCTTTTACAGAAGCATCAAGAACTCTTGGTTTATCTACATTTCAGACTTTTTTAAGAGTAGACATTCCTATGGTAAAAGGGGCTATTATTGGCGGATTTATATTAGTATTTGTTGATATTTTAAAAGAATTACCATTAACAATGTTACTTCAGCCATTCAATTTCCAGACGTTAGCTACAAGAGCTTTCCGTTATGCGAATGATGAGATGATAAGTGAGGCTGCATCAGCATCATTGTTAATCATTTTAATAAGCGGAATATGTATCTTTATTTTTCATAAAGTACTTGATCGAGGGGAGCAAAATTAAATGTTTGTACAAATAGAGAATCTCGTCTATCAATATAAAAATGCAAGTCAGCCTACAATTAAGAATTTTTCCCTTCAGTTAGATCAAGGTGAAATAATAGCAATTCTAGGCGAAAGTGGGAGTGGGAAGAGTACGGTATTAAGATTGATTGCAGGCTTAGAAATTCCCAAGTCCGGTATGATTGTAATCAATGGTAAAAGAATGGTTGATGATCGAACATTCCTTCCACCAGAAAAAAGAGGGATAGGGATGGTTTTTCAAGACTATGCTCTCTTTCCACATATGACTGTCGAGCAAAACATTAAATTCGGCCTTCGCCATATGAAGGTGAAACAAAAGCAGGAACGATTGAACGAAGTGTTAGAGCTAGTAAACCTTTCAGATTATAAGAAACGTTATCCATATGAACTAAGTGGGGGTCAACAGCAACGAGTTGCACTTGCGCGAGCTTTAGCTCCAGCACCTTCACTATTACTTTTTGATGAACCTTTCAGTAATCTTGATGCAAATCTTCAAATGAGGATTAGGGATGAACTAAAAGAAATCCTAAAACAAACAAATAGTACGTCTATTTTTGTTACTCACGACCAAGAAGATGCAGCCGCACTAGCAGATCGTACCATTTTCTTAGAGAAGGGTGCAGTAAAGAATTTAAAGGTTAAATCTCTTAAAGCTCATTCCCTTATTTAGTTACTTAGAGTTAGTGAGGTGGCTGCTATATTTTAACAGTTCTCTTTAGTATAATGAAGGTTACTTACAATATTTAGTTGTTTATTTTCGCTGTGAAACTTGTTACTATATAAATAGCCAAGACAGAGCTGCGAAATGTGTCAGGATCGGAAGATAGCAGCACTAAGCAGATTCTTGTTTGTGGCCATACATATTTTTTAAAATAAATCCCACAAAGATTTTATTCTTTGTGGGATTTTCTGTTTGCTCAGCAAAAAGTATATTTAAAACCAAATACCAAAAAATGATTACACTAAGCCAAATTGTTATTAGAAAGTTCCAGAAGAATATACATAAAAGCTATTGGGAAGCAACTTATTAAATAATTTAGGAAGCGTTCATTTGTTGAAAATTTTTACTTTGTCTCAAAATATTGAGAATACTTGGTATTTGAGACAATTTCAACAAATGTAACTTTACTTCCTATAATATATATTAGAAGGTGTACTAAATCGACTTATTGTTAAGTTCCGATAATTATAGGGATGGGATAGAGAGTTATTGGCGTGCGTCCTATGAAGTTATGTTCAATAGTAAGCAACATAACCTTACTTAGTTTAACCAGTTATGGTTAGAACTAAAAATACCATAAAAGGGACATAAAATTTACTGGTAATTTATAGTTAACAGAGAGATGGTGACGGCGACACATCTGTTAATTTATCGGAAGAACAGGGTGGAGGATATCTGAGCACTAACCCTGTTGGTGACCCAAACAATAACTTTAAAGCATAAGTTAAGACTTGTATTGATTTTAATATCACGTTGGAATTTGAGAAAGCAACCGCCTTTCTTTTTAATTTGTCTACCTCAACCGTTCAAAGTTATATTCCCTAATTATTCCCAGAGTTATATTTTTTAAGGAAAACCCAATAATTTGGATTAAAGTTATAAATTATCCATATAAAACAACCCTCACAAGGTACTTCTTAAACCGACTTCCATAACAATATTGCATATAATTACCTATATAAAATTTGATAGTCCAATTAGACCTTTTAAATACGTTTATAATCTTTTTCACAAGAATCTGGATTTCGTAATGACCCAAGCCAAACAGGTGGTACTTGGCACGCTTACTTCCGTTTCTATTCAAAAGGAGAGGTCTACGATGAAAGAGACTATTGTAGTTTGACCTTTATTCTTTTTGGATAAGGCAATCGCTTCCTTTAATCATCCATACTTAATCACATTTTTATTATTCTTAAATAAAATACTAACCACCTTCTTGTGTGCTAGATTAGAACTATGATAACCCACAATGAATTCCCCTTGTTTTTGCCATATTAGATTTCTCTAGATAAACAACAGATGCGGCATTAGAATAATAGATAAATTGTAGAAGATGTATTAGAGCAAGCTAAATTGCAGGCTGCTAATATGTAGGTGACAGTTCCTAAATTCATTAATTTATGAGAAGGCACTCTATTAGAGTGTCTATTACAATGTTAATATACTGCAAGGTTGTATCTTTTACGGGATGTGCACTTTTTAGTTCTAGGGGGAAATGATTTGAAAAATTCCCACCAATGTCTCAAGTATCAAATAGAGGCCAGAGGAAGTTTTATTTAATCAAAAGGGTATAATTCTTTAGTGCAAAGCAAGAAAACTTAATTCAATTTTTTAATAAAGAGATGGGTAATCACCTTATCTTTTTTTACTTCCCTAGAAGATTATACTATCAAGTGAGATAGGACAAATAGGTCTATTAAGTTTTATAAAAGAAAAAGTGTCCCCATAATATAAAACCAGTAGAGATTTTGTAAAATAATTGACGCATAAGTGTCACAAGGTCTGCTCTCATGACTGATGCCAAACTTATAGGAAAACGGAGAGTCAGTTGATGTTGAGATCTCTGTTTCTAAGGGATTTAGGAACTTGTAAGTGATCCGCTTGCAAGTTCTTGGTTAAAGCAGTATTTGTCCATCAGCAGTTTTCTCAGAATCTGTTAAAAGTTTTCTTACTTCTTTGGATTCTACTATCTGTACGAATCCTACGGAAAGGCTTTTGCTAAATAATTTTTTTGAGGTTAAAAGAAACACTAATATTTCTGTCGCTGAAAAGTATTCTTTTTTTCAAAAATATTCGTCTTTAAAATCTTGGTTTGGTATAAATTGAGGATGATTTTAGGAATAATTTAGAGGGTCTTTTTGGAATAGTCCTTTTTCAAGTAATAGCACAATAGTTTGATGATATAGCTTTTTAGCATATAAGTCTGATTCATTAAATCCTTTTTATAGTCTCTAATGCTCCCATCCAAATTTCTAATATTCTTTTGTTTGCTCTTTCTATAGTAAAACACCTGCAAAAAAAAATTTTAGATAGAACCTTTCATCTAGACCTTATTTACTTTTAATTATCATAGTTGTTGAAGCGGTTTTAAAGAGAGTGCTATATTATTATATTTTAAATCCTATCCATCTGAATCCTATATCTGCAATAATTAATTCCATTGATACGTTAAATCTATATAGAATTTGTCATTTCAACATGGAAGGAAATAACAAACATATAATTATACCTAGGATAAAAATCATTGAATTATATAAGGGGTGAAGTAAATGTATAAGGTAATTACATGGGCTTTAGGATTAATGCTCTTAGTTAGTGTCGTATTGCCATCAATCACAACAGCACAAGATGATTCATTCCCGCCTGAATTTAGGTATGAAAACATGTCCGATAAACGGGGGAAAGAGTTATTTTGGCTTGGGCTAGATGATTCGTACGATTTTCCTCTGAGAGAAAAACCAAGTTCTAAAAGTAAGATTGTATACGATGCTAGAGCTTTATTTATACCTGTCTATGGTGCATCTAAAAACTGGTTTAAAATTAAGTGCAGGGGTAAGTATGTTTATATTTATCACAAGAATGCTGCTTCAACCCCTCCATTCAAAATCGCTAAAAAATTTTCGAAGGATTATCAAGTAATCCTCTACATAAACAAGACTGATGCATCTGGAGAAACTCTCATTGTAAACAAAGGTGATAAAATGCTTCATATGTTTGGTGGAGATAAAGAGAGAATAAGCTATATGGGAGCTTACAATAAAAGTGAAATACAAAGAACTCGCAATCTTATAAAACTCTTATTCCTGAACTTATCAGAAAAAGAAATAAAATTCTACACTGAAAAAGTCATTAATAAAAAAGAAAGATATGTGTTTAACAAGAAGTACAAATCAAGTGAAGGGACCTATCAATTTTATACTGACTATGGTTATTTAACTATTGAGTGGAAAAAGAATTAAAAATGACCTGTTTGGAGTGAAATAATGAGACAAAAAGGTATGTGAAACTTTTACCCTAATGATTTTGTTGTTCACTATATTTTATCCGGATCAAATATTTGCTGCTACTATTAAGGGGTATTAAAAAGAAGTACTCATTACAGATGTCATTAAATTCCAAACCCTCAAATATAATTGTATAGGTTTTAATGCCTAACAATTGATTGGAGGGGATTAGATGAAGGGTTTTAAGAAGTATTTCATGACGGCACTTACATCTTTGATATTGTTCTTCGGAGGATTCAGTAGTAGTTCAAGTGAAGCATCAACAAAGGATCTACCGACACTAGAAATAAAATCTGCAATGCCGATGTATAAGTATCCTTGGAGTACCAAGCCAGACGGAACACTTCGTGCGGACCAGACAGTAAAAGTCACTCAACAAATGTACAAATACTACATGAAAATTGGTGATGATGTATATGAAGAATGGTTAAAGTTTGCAACCAGTGAACTACCTCTTAAAGTCAAAGATGGAGTATTAGAACTTCCATCAAATAAGCCATTCTTTGATTCTCCAGAAGATAAGAAAGCAGCAGGGTTTGCAGCTAAGGGAAATGTAGTTATCTCTTATCAGTGGAATCAAATTATTACGGATAAAGGTTTGAGATGGATTGGGTTTGTAACAGGACCTAAAATTCATATTGTTGATGTAGAACCTACTGTTGATGCACCAGGGGTTAAGAAAATCAAAATTTATTTGAATCACGAGGCTACACAGGAGTTTGCAAATGGACAAAAAACAGCATCCGAATTACTGAAAGACCCATTAGCAAAATATCTAAAAAAGAAGTTCAAGGTTAATAAACCAACTCGATTAGCACTGGATATTATCGAATACTCCTTAGAGGTAAATTCTGAGTATACAAAAGAGAAGGACTTAGGTAGAGGTGTAGTTATTCCCGTACACCTATTTGGAAAAGCTCCGGTATTTGTTCACCAATACGAATCAAGATAACAGGAGAGAGTGTCTCTTTAGAGCCACTCTGGCTGTCGAGAATCGTTCGACAACCTTTTATTTTGTCTGTTAAAAGTAGATGAAACTGGATAATTCAATGAAAAAGGATATTTTTTACCAATCTATACAAATAACCAATTTAAAATTCAAGGTAACCTATATTAGGTAGTAAATAAAAGGAGTTTTTTTAAAAGTAGGGCTTCCTAGAGAGGAACAAAGAGTTGCTTAAGTTCGGAACATTCTTGGTAATGTCCTCTTATGCGTTAGGTGTCGTAATGGCATAGCGGATGGTCACAAAGAAGGGCTCGAAGTCTGTATCGAGGACAACGAAGAAGCGGGCTATCAGGAAGGCTATGACGATTACCAATACATGAAGAATACGATTCTGAACCTCCATATGGGGACTATCTCGAGGAAGTGTACCAACAAGCCTATGTAAAAAACAAGACGAACCCGATGATGCTAACGTTGTGACAACTAGTGCTTCCTCCTCTACTAGTCGGGATGACGACTAAGAATGGCTGCCTTACGACAAAAATCAGTTCATTTTAAAGGGGGGAACTACATGAGAGGATTAAAGTCTTACATTGATTACATTAAGTTCAGTTGGCAGTAATGAAAAAGCAGCAACAATGGATAATCTACCAAAGTTAGATTTAAAGAGTCCTACACCTATGTATAAGTATCCTTGGGTACAAAACTAGAAATGACGATACGTGCTCAAAAAGTTCAAGTAACACAACAAATGTACAAATTATACATGAAAGATAAAAGAGAGTATTAACTCTGAAAAATGGGTTAAATTTAGTACAAGTGAATTGCCTTTAAAGGTAAAGATGGAATTTTAACCCTTTCATTAAAAAAACCATATTTTAATTCTCCGAAAGATAAGAAAGCAGCAGGGTTTGCTCCACAGTCAGATGTACTGATCTCTTATCAATGGAATCAAATAAAAACTGGCATTGGTTATAGATGGATCGGATTTGAAACGGGACTGGGAGTGTATATTGTTGAAGAATTAAGTACAGATGATATAGAAGAAGGTGGAATTAAATATAGAACCGTTAAGATTTACTTAAATCATGAAAATACACAAAAATTCGCTTCTGGACAGAAAAATGCGTATTAAGTAATCCTTTGTCTAAATATCCCCAGAAACAAATGAAAATGAAGGGTTATTCTAAAATATCATTAATAATTAATAAGGCTTTAGAAATTAACTCAGAATAAACATATGATAAAGATTTGGGGTTTGGAATAGTAATACCTGTAGAAATGTTACTATATGTTAAAGATAAAGAGACTACGGGTGGATTACCAACTTATGTGAATGACTATGAATCTAGAAATAACAAATAAAGCATAACTAAAGGAAGTACTTTATAACCAAAGAAACTTCAAATATTTACAGGTGAGAGTCGATTTCCGGCTCTCTTTTTAATTTTTTAAGGGAGGTGCTAAACTGATTATCACTAATTTAGCTGTCGGGAACTGGTCTAGGTGGTTATGCGATTGTAGTTGTTATTAAAGATAAAAATAATTATGCTCATGCCTATGCTTACTTGGATAGTGTAACTGTAAAAGTAGGTGCTCATGTTAAGAAAGGACAAGTAGTAGGTAAACAAGGTAGTACGGGATGTTCAACTGGTTCCCATTTACATTATGAGATCAGAAAAACATGTTCACTTTCCTATGGATGGATTGTTGATCATATTAAAAATTACTTTGAAACTATTGAATATTTTACTAAATACATCAGTATTAAATCTGATGAAAAGATAACTCTCCATCTTCCTTCTAGTGCTAATACATGGACTGTTTATAAATTAGACAAGCTACCTATAAAAGCAAATCCAGCAAATATAGTTGGTACATTAAAACCAAGTAAATTTGGTGGATTAAAGTATAAAATACTAGATAGTCCAATGAAGGATGTATATACCAATCAAAAAACCATTTAGGTAAGGTTAATATTTACGCTGCAAATCTACAGTGGCAATTGTTAACTCCTTTTAATTTACTAATATGCATCGCCTTAAAAATTGGTACCATAAAACAGTGTTATAAAATGGTAAAAAATACATAAAAAATATCTGTGTACATAAAGTAAATTAGGAGGTGAAATTCTTGCGAATAGCTAAAATATTTTCTTGTACACTCATAGTTTTTGCATCTTTTTTACCATGGATTGGTACTGATGATTCTACTGTTAGTGGTTATGGACTGTTAGGAAGTAATAATCTCTCACTATTTATACAACCCGATTTTTTAAAGGACTATGGGCTTATTATTTTATTCGGTGCTTATTTTTGTCCTTCTTGGGCAATACTCACAATAGCCACTTCTTTTGGTAAAAATCCAATAAAACCTATTGGTATATTAACCGGTATAATGCCTATTGCTTATATGATGCTATTGCTGATACTAGGTGGATCAGAATATATTAAAATGGGTGTATACTTATCTTTATTAGCTGGTTTTTCTGCACTTTTAACTTCAATATTAGAATTAGACAATACAGAAGAGATTTACCATAAGCCAATTCCTAAAAACCAAAAGTACAATAAAGACTATTAAAGTTTATGAATCTATAACCTTGATAATAGGAGCGCGATATTATGAGTACAGAAGTGGAAAAATATTATCAAGAGGCTTATAACCGATCCTATTTTGATGGTAGTTCGCTTGGGTACATAGGTTGGTTAATAATAGGCTTCATAGTAATTGTTTTCACTTTTGGTATTTGCTATCCTTGGTGTCTATTACATTGATTTTATCTTGGAAAGTTAAACACACTGTAATCAATGGTCGTAGACTTAAGTTTACTGGGTCAGCAATTGGTTTATTTGGAAATTGGATTAAGTGGTGATTTTTCTGCATTATAACTCTAGGTATGTATATTTTCTGGTTGTATATTGCAATGGAAAAGTTAAAGACACAACATACTGTTTTTGAATAACGAGTATGCCCCTCTCTGATTAAAGAGAAGGGCTTAATTTTATTTGTACATTTCTACTTTATTATTTTTAGCATACTTCATTGCATCTCTAACTCTTTTTTCATAATCGTATGTACCATAATCATAAAATCCTTCTACTAATCCAGCTTTTGTACTTGATGTAATTTACCATCTAACAATACCCAAGCTAGTAAACGATCGTATTTATCATAAACATCTTTACCATCGGTTTCGAGTAAGATTTTCTTTGCTTGCTTTAACTTTGAACAAGTATAGTTAGCTGCTTCTTTTCCAAATTTCTCTTTCTGAATAGTGCTTTCAGGTGTATCTATGAATAAGAAGCGAACCTTATAGACCTTACCATCCAGTGTGAAATTAGCAGTATCACCATCTGTACACTGATTGAATTTTACTGTGTACTTTTTATTTAAGGTAATCTTCCCTTTAGGAGCAGTGACTGTACCATATCCACTACCTAACTTATATCAGTAAGGGGTTTTTCTGGGTGCACTATACCAAATAAGCTACTGAATTGTGGAGTAGTGTCTTTTATAATTGATAATATAAATAACATATTTCGTATTAAGGCATGATTCTATTATTTGTTATAAAATGGAATAAGCAGAATAAAAGGAGTAGGGGTATATGAAAATATCAGAGAACTCAATAATTGAGTGTTCATTTTGTAAGGGCGTAGGTTTAGAAGAGAAGAGGATTTAGGTGTGGGGTAACTTATAAACAAGTGTTTAATAGAGAAGATAACAAATATTATATTTCTGAAAAAAAGAATGGATATGGCACTTATCATTATTTGGGGTCTAATGGTTTTATTATTATTACCCGAACAAGCATCAGATGAACAATTCAGTCCAAGGAAACATAGAAGCTTTATAAATTTTAGAGTAATAGAATTAGATGGAAGTATTGAACTTAGCGGTGGTTTTGTAGGAACCAATAATATTGATTTATATTTTGATTTTAAAGATTACAAAGAGTTTGGTAGTGAATTACAACCGGACGAACTTCCTACATTATTTATTAATAAACCCAATAATAGGTCCAGCGTAGTTAAATTTAAAGATAGTACTGATACGTTATTTAAATTATGTTCTTTTAAACCTATACATAACTCGCATCCTAAAAATAAGCATTATTCCAAATAGATTTGGTTGGAAAGGTTATAATTAAGACATCTTCTCCTCTTTTGAGAAGAGATTTTGTTCACAATAAAAGTGTATTAGCGACATTGAGAAAGAAAGACTTATACGTAATTACACCAGTAGCCAATTCGATCATACACTATATCCCATATTATATTCTTGGTGGTGAAGATAATATAGTTATATATCATGCTCACCATTATAATAAGTGGTGGTATGAACATAGTAGAAAGTTTATCAGAGATAATGAAGAAATCTTGAGTATAATTAAAGATATTATTGACCACGATTGGAGAATTTCTATTAGGGAACGTCAAGAAAAGAGAAGTTACCTTGAGGATGTTTTGTACATAGATTGGAATGATTTATATATGAATTCTTGAATTAATACTAGTGTATTAAAAGTGCTAGAATACCCACTCTCGTAAGCGGAGAGTGGGTTTTTATTTTTGCGCGATATATAGCAATTGCTGCCATGATACAAACTGAAACCTATTAGATTAGAATTCTCATTATAGTTCCTTTGGAGGTTTTCATAGGATAGATTTTTTACTTGCAATGTGTAGTTCATGTAGTAAGAGGTTTTTCCTCATCAAATGATAGTATGAATATAACGAGATAAAAAGCGGTTATTTGGATTTGTTCTTGCTGATAATCAGAAGGTATAATGTTTCTCTGAGAGGGTTGTAATGTGAATAGGAGGGAGCGATACAATCATCTATCATAGATGTCTCTATGGTATCCTTTTGCTTTAGCTATGGGGAAGTCAGGATATGTATAATGGGTTTAAAAAGTTGTGTACAGAACTGATGCTAACTGAAGCGCAAGCTAAAAAAATATAGTGTATAAGAATAAATTTAAGGAGTCCTGATAATATGATATCAACAATAAAAAAACTTTTAGGGAGAACAAACATAACTGATAAAGATTCTTCCCAGAAGGCTTCCACCAATTCAGAAAATTACATATTTGAGATGTTTGAAAAAGTAAATGCTCCAGAAATTAGTTTCACGACTCTTTACAGTAAAATGAAGTATGGTAATTTAAATTTTAAATACATTAAGGTCTATCAATATACGGTAGCTAGTGGAAATGGTTATGGACACGGAGAAAGAAATGCAAAAAGAAGTAAAATTGAAAAAACTACTTTTGCACAAATTGATGAAGGTAAATCCAATGAAATTTCATTTTTCGAACGAGTTCAACGCGAGCAAAACATCCATAATCTAAATGACTCGACTGAAGCGGTGAGTAGAATTGATTTTATTTCAAATACAATTCACTACAATACAGATTATAAAAGAGTGAAAAGAATAAAATTATTTTACACAGTTCCAGGAGCAGAAAAGGCATGGGTACTCCAAGAAAGAGCAGGGTATATATACTTAACCATCTTGAGTAATCAAAGTGAAGACAAAGTATAATAAACAATTCGGCTTGCAATGTGTAGTTCATATGAGGTATTAAGTAATATTCCTACAGATGGAATAGAAGAGCGAAGGAACAGAAAAATACATTACCTACCTACTTAGAAAAGGATGAATTAAAAGTCTTGTTTGAGCAGATTGATAAAGTTAGTAAAAAGATGTATCGTAGAAGAAATAAAGTAATCTTGGGTATAATGGCGTATGCAGGTCACCGAGTAGATGAGGTTCACTTACTTAATAAATCGAGTATCAATCATGCACAAAAAGGGATAACGGTTAGAGGAAAAGGGAATAAAACCAGGTATATTCCACTTCAAAAGGATTTATATCACCCTTGATTGAGTACATAGAAAATCATAGGGGATATGGATTAAAAGGCCATGAAGATGCTCTATTTTTAAGTAGGTTCGGCAAGAGACTATCCGTTAGAAGGATACAATCAATAACGGATAGTATTATTAACGGTCTTTCTAAACAGGGTGGTTATGAGGACTGGAAAGAAAGGAAAATTTCTAGCCATAAGTTGCGACACTCTTTTGCTACAATGTTAATCCAACAAGGTATTGATATTCGTAATGTTCAGGAGCTGTTAGGGCACTCCAATCTCAATACCCCTCAAAGATATACTCATGTTACGGATGTCGCTAAACAGAAAGTATTGGATGAATTGAAAATTGATTTAAACAAAACAAATGTTGAACCTGTAAGTGTTACTAACAAGTCTGATTAGATATATTTACAGGAGTATCAATTGCTGAAATAAAATATATAAAATAGTTAATGGGGATTTTTGTTTTGTTAGGGATTATAAAAAAACTCATGAGAAACGAAGACAAGGAACAAACGATAAAAAAGTACACAGTGGAAGGAGTGGAATTGACGAGGGAAGAATACAAAGAATATAGAAAACTAGCTAATCGGGGTTCTTATTATGAAAGAGATTTCTTAAAAACCATGAAAAAAAAGCAAGATGATAAAAAAAATGCCGACAGAGCAAAAGATATGGTTTATTCAAAAATTAAAAACTTTAACGGCAAACAAATAAGTTATCATGACTTTATACGTAAGTTTGGTGGTAATGGTACCTTTAGGTATGTATCCACTTATAAAGATTTTTTTGAGGATAATAAAATTCATATTAAAGAAAATATTTTTCTTGATGGTCTTATTATAGGTGAATTTGCAACGGAAGGTTATATTAATAAGCCTACTCTTCATAATCGAAACGAAAAAGAAAGTATTATTTATATTAACCAAAGTAGCAACATTCAACATGTTATCGAAGGTAAAGACTCGGTTCTAATCTACATTAAAGTTAATGGAACTGCGCGAACATACAGCAATGTAGTTTACATATTACATAATTAAATATCATTCGGTCTGTTCAAATGTGTGGAAAGAATGCATTCTTTAGTATAGAAAGGTGCTAGATTTAGTGTTTATTTACGGTGTTACCCGCAAAGATCCATCATTTTCATACCAATATAACTTATCTGGTAAAATGGTTTATCTTTAGGTTTATATGTTCGCTTTAAAAAATATCGTTGAAGGAAGGTTGTATAGAGGATTGGAGAGCTTTGAGTTAGTGGTTAAAATTACTTCAGATTTTGGAATTACAGTAAATCTCTTTGCTAAACTTGAAAAAGCGATAGGAATCAAATTAAAAGGTGAGTTCAAATCATATGAGAAGACTTACTTTAAGATAATTGGGGAGTTTGAAGCCATATAAAAATTGTATTTAGAGAAAGTGATAGTTTTAATATTGTTTAATGAGTATTTAAGGTGAATATGTACTTAAATTATAGGGAGCATAAAAACGGTAACTAAACAAAAGAGCTTGGCAATCAAACCAAGCTCCATTTCTTTTATATTAACTTTAACTTAACCCTTGCTTTTTCGCTTTTGCGTATATAGTAGACCGAGGAACTCCGGTCATTTTAACAATATCGTTTACACTCAATCCATTTGATTCTCTATCAGCATACAACCTTAAAGTCTTCTTAACGTCTTTCTCTGCCTTGCCGACCGACACGGCCCATATGCTTTCCTTGTGCTTTTGCTCTTTCACGTCCTTCAGCTGTTCTTTCTGCTATTAAATCACGTTCAAATTCAGCAATAGCACCTAGCATAGTGAACATGAGTTTACCAGCTGGTGTTGTGAAGTCAATCTGCTCTTTTATAAAGACTAAACCTATACCACGTTCACTTAGCTCTTTCGCTATCTTATGTAAATCGAATGTACTTCTAGCTAATCGATCCAGTTTATAAACAACTAGCTTGTCACCTTCTCTTAAATAATCTCTAGCTAGTTCCTCCCGGTCACTTTTAGCTCCACTTTGCTTTTCCATGAAGATTTTATCGCGGCCATATGCTTTTAACTTTTTTAGTTGCAATTCTAATTCCTGGTCTTTAGTTGAAACGCTAGCATATCCAATAACAGCCATGATGTTTTTTCCTTGATTTGTTGTCTAAAAGATACATAACTTCTGTGCTTTTATTTCTTGACTAACTTTTAGACTATGTAAATATATTTTTGTGAGCAATATTAGGTTAATTGATTGTTTGTCTAAAAACTTATAACTTTTAGATAGAATTAAAACTTTAAATTCAAGCAAAGAAGGAACTAATTTATTTGTCTAGTATATTTGTATATAATGGTTGGGAATGAAATGAACGGGGGATAAAAACATGTTACTAATCGGGGAATCAATAAATTTAGATCAGAAGATTACCAGTAATATTCAAACCAGTTTTTACAATGGTAAGGTAGTGCCTTGTTTAATTTACCAAGGTCATTACATAAAAGAAGTAAATGATAAAATACAAACAACAAAAACTGGATTGAAAGAAATAATTGAGGAAGTTATTGTATCTACAAATGAAAATAGTGTATTTCCTAGCTTTTTAGTAACAAGGCAGATTGGAACTGACAATCCGAATTCAGGTATACCTAAAGATAAGCCACAAACAAGAGTTTCATTAATTTATGTTGAAAACAATGATATTAGAGTTTGGACACCTACTAATAAAGAAATCATAAAAGACTTAAAATTTTTATGTGAACACGCTGGAAAACAATATATGGCTATTTTCAAAGAAATAAATAACATTTTAGGGACAAGAGAGGACTTTAGTGTACAACAGTTGGTAGATTCTTTTGTTAAAGAGGCTTTCCATTTTCCTGCTTCCTGGTCACCTTTTATAAGGGGGAGTTTTAATGACAGAAAAGTCCCTGTAGCTGCTCTTTTTTGCCTAATAAAAAACATTTTGGTATCAGAGGATATGAGATTCGATGGTTCAAATCATCTTGGAAGATATAGATTCCAAGTAGCAGCCTTAGACCATGTTTTAGGCAACAAGCCAATTGATGATATCTTATAATTGACTTATCCTACTCAGATTCGAGCTAGAAGAAATACTAGGTTTGATAATGAAAATTTCAAGGAGAGAAGATTGAGGGCTTTACCCAACAGTTGATGGATTTAGCAGAGGTCATTATAAAAATAATAATAAGCACCTATTAGGGTGCTTATATTTATCAATAGCACTCTTATAGAAAGTGTAGGGAATGTAGTGATTCATAAACAATAATTTTAGTGTTAAATTTTGTGAACCGATACTATTAACAACAAAATTCCTAATTACAATTTTTTATAACAACCACATGCATTATCGTCAGGACATTTTATCCAACCACATTTATTACATATTTCCATAGAGGCTTCATTTAAATCCCTTTTGCATCTATAGCAATGGGGTTGTCTATGGGATAGTCTATAAGTTCTATGGAAACTATAATATTCCGTATCAGCTTTTGCTCCCAATAAATGATGTGGACTTAAAAATTGATAGGATACAAGATAGACAACAGAACCACCATTATCATCAAGATTAGCTACACTATATGTTTCCAAGATTCTTACTTTAGTATGAACTGCTACTTGAGGATTAGCATCAACAAAAACTTTTCCATCAAGGGCAGTATATGGATCAATAAAGGAATCTTTAATTATATTCATATTAATATCTCCTCTCCTAAAATAAACGCCTGTTCCCTAGGTACCTATTTATTATATATATAAGGGTATAACTAATATTATTACGACTTTTAAACAAGCCCTGCGATAGGGTTTTGTTTAAGTAAATTGGAAAATATTACTTTATTAGAAAAATTGTTGTTATAATGTCAATTCTCCGGCAATTCATAGGTTGCTCCTCTTTATGGACTTACCTAAAAACGTTGAGGGTATGAGAAGTAGGGTAGAGAAATATGATTTATTAACCTCAATTACGTTATATGTAGGAAAAACAGCCTTAGTCGATTACGATATTCCCGAAGCATATGTAAGCCAATCGGTTGCATTGACCAAACTAAAAGATAAAGAAATAGCTCGGTATATTCACTTGTGTTTACAATCCCCAAGTGGTGGTGAGGTGAGTTAAAAAAACGTGCTTATGGAATAGGAAGACTCGTATTAAATTTAGAGGACATTAAAAATGCTAAAATACCATTAGCACCAATAGAGGAGCAAGAACAACTAATAAATATTGTGAGAAAAATCTTTTCTATTGAAGAAAACACATATAATTTATTACAATTAGAGAATAAATTAAACCACTTAAAAGAAACAATTCTTTCTAAAGCTGCTCGTGGTGAACTTGGAACAAATGGTTCAACAGAAGAAGGTGAAATCGAATTACTAAAAAATTTAATACAGAAACAAACATAGTAATTAGCATACTGTGAACAACAAACTGACCACAAAACATATGTTAGCATGTACTTTCTATTTTTTACAAATAGCAATAAAGCCTTACATAATAAAGTGATTTATTCCTGGTTTTTACATATTTAATATATAAGTGAAAGAACGTAAAAAATACTGTCTTAAATGTATTCGGTGTATGATATATCTATTCTTCAAGGCTCCCAACTGATTTGATTGAGGGGCTTTTTGTTTATTTAACTCTTTTGATAAAACATTCTGAGCATAAATAAATATAGTTGATGCTTGTAGCCTTTCTGTATGAATGTTATAACTTGAATTTAATTATCTAAAAGACTTAGTGGAATCTCAGAAGAAAGATATAAAAATTAAAACAGAGAATTCAGTAGGAATTACAACAAATAGTAAAGAAACGACAAATAATAGTAGCAATATAAAATTGACTTTTGAAGATTTAGAACAAGCGGTTCTATACGATGTGGATGTAAACAAAGTTCATGGGTACTTGAAAACATATAATGATATTGAAAAGCTATCAAAACTACTAAGAGATGTCACTTATTTAAGCACTAATCGAAACGGATACCTATACAATGAAATAGGAAAAATGTTAATTGATAAGGGTGCAAATCCAAACTATATAGATGAACAGGGTTACTCGCTACTTTCCCATACAGTTTATAGTCAAAATGTCATCTTAACTAGGCAATTAATAGAAGCTGGTGCAGTGCAGATAAGTCATTTATTCAATCAGATGGAAAAAGCTTAAAGTGTTTTATTAATAGCTTAAAACTCTTTACTAAGATACTTGTTAATAACTGGAGAGAAACAATAACATTAAATAATGTAGCTGAACTCGTAGCAATTCAAGAGTTGTTAGGTCACAGTTCTCCAGATACTACACTTAGGTATGCAAATATTACTATAAGCAAAAGCGAGAGCAGCATAGAAAATATTTCATACAATAAATTGCTATCTATTTGACTCTTACTGTGTAACACAAAGTTTACAATCATATAAATCCGTTTCTTTCTGTCAGAGAGAGAAGCGGGTTTTTTTTGGGGGATTTAAAAATGTTTATCAATAATCATAGGACTTTTGTTCGATGCAAGTGAATATATTTTTTGTGAAGTCAAAATTGAAAGGGGCATAACATGCAACATAGAGGAATAACATGTCCAAAATGTAATAAATTAAACTTGGTTAAAGTTGAGAGCATCTCAACAGTCTCCTTGATTAAATGCAAAAGTTGCCAATTAGTCCTTTCAGAATTACATGTCATGAATGGAGCTAAAAAAAATAAGAACAAGAAGGGGAACGCAGGAAGCAATACAACCGGAAAAAGTAGCACAGTAAAGGTGAATACCTCTGACAAAAAAGAATCACTTAAGAAAAAGCAGAAGAGAATCTTAAATTTTATTAATGGATTATTTGGTTCTAATGGAAATAGTGATAATTCTAAATTCAAAACACTATGGAACAATATCGAGAGAAACCATACAACTCACTACAATGATGACTACGAAGAACAAGTGAATAAATTCCAATATACTACTAGGAACAACAAAGCGAATGACGAACAGGAAGAACGACCTAATTATTATGGTTATTCTCAAAGTCAGACAGATAAGGAGATCGAAGAAAGATTTTACGGACAACCAGAATGGTATAAAGAGAAAGAATTAGATGAAGAAAATTACGGAAAGCCTGCTTATGCACGGCACGAAGAATCATGTTCAGGTTGTGGATATGCTGAAAGTTACTGTAAGTGCTGTAATTATTGCAATACTTATCCTTGTGAGTGTTGTAGAACGTGTGGCGAAGCATCTTGTAGATGTTGCACTAGTTGTGACTCTTACCCTTGTGAATGTTGTTCAGAATGTGGTCAGCCAGAAAGATATTGTAAGTGCTGCAGGGATTGTGGAAATTATAGTTGCACTTGTTGCAGAACATGCGGATCATCATCTTGCTTGTGTTGTAGTAGTTGCGATGCTTACCCTTGTGAATGTTGCTCAGATTGTGGTGAACCCGGAAGATATTGTAGATGTTGTTCATATTGTGGCAACTATAAATGTAGTTGTGATGATTAAGAAAACTGAATTATCAAATTTTACTATAAAAAACCTGTTCTCTGCTGCAATAGAGAACGGGTTTTTCCAGGGTTTATGAAATAAGAGAGTTGGAACCTGAAGATTCAGCTAAATACTTTGTTTAAAAAGGATTTAAAAAGGATTTTGAACCATCTCTAGTTAAAAACATAGAGGGAGTTTAACTATTTGGAAATTATCTCTTATGACTTTTTTGGAATTCTCAAAACATGTTAACGACGTCGAGTAGGAACAATAAAGAGTAAAATTACTCAAACTAACATGTAGACAATGATAATGAGCCAAACAATATAGTTAACTATGGTATTAAAATAGATTAATTATTTTATGTTATTCAATTAAAGAGGCTTGTTAATATTATAAAGAAGAAAAACCAGCAGTGCCAATTGTTGCACAGTACAAGGGTGCTGTTCAAGTAAGAATGAATGCCTCATTTGTCGCTGAAATTGACGGCATATCTACACACCCCGCTCATCGGAATATAAAAAAGTAAAATAGTACTAGATGACTAAAACTAAGAAAAGAACCCAAAGGAGAAAAAAAGAACCCCCCCCTTAAAAGTAGCAACAAACAGTTGATCAGGACAAAATATAGTGAACATCAAAATCATTGAATCTCCGCCCCATCCATTATTATCAGTGAAAGTGGTGGCACAGTACCGATGAAAGGTCTAATCAACCCGAAGGGATAGCCACTAGACTAATGAAGAATCATTCAACCATGTAAGGCATTTCTTTTTCGGTTAATAAGGTTCTTGTGAGACTAATAGAGGTTCAACTCCCAAGGGAGTCACCGACTTATTGAAACGGAAGAAACTGAGACACAGCGAGTATTATGATATGCAACAATGTTTTGATAATCTGTATGCTCAAAGTGTCAATGGTCAAAATTTCTATGATTTAATGGAACTGATCAGTTCGATTGAAAATATACGTCTTGCTTATCGAAATATAAAACGAAACACAGGGAGTAAAACAGCAGGGACAAACAAGTTAACAATTGATGATATTAAGAATTTATCAGTAGAGGATGTAATTGAACACGTTCAAACTATGTTCAAAGAATATAAACCCGAAAGTGTTCGGCGAGTCTTTATTCCAAAAGCAAATGGCAAAGTAAGACCACTAGGAATTCCGACGATATGGGATAGAATCTTCCAACAATGTATCTTACAAGTATTAGAACCCATTTGCGAGGCGAAATTTCATAAACACAGTTATGGCTTTAGACCAAACAGAAACACTCATCATGCGAAAGCGAGACTAGAATCGCTTATCAATATGGTGGGTCTTTATCATTGTATAGATGTAGATATAAAAGGTTTCTTTGATAATGTTCATCATAGTAAATTACTTAAATAAATCTGGTCATTAGGAATAAAAGATAAAGCTTTACTCTCGATTATTTCGAAGCTACTAAAAGCAGAAATTGTTGGAGAAGACATTCCCAATAAAGGAACACCGCAAGGCGGTATTCTTTCACCACTTTTATCAAACATTGTCCTAAACGAACTGGATTGGTGGGTAAGTAATCAATGGGAAACTTTTGAAAGCGTCCATAACTATAAACATAATGGAAGCAAAGTAAATGCACTCAAGAAATCGAAATTAAAAGAATGTTACATCGTTAGATACGCTGATGATTTTAAGGTTTTATGCCGTACACGTTCACAAGCGATAAGAATGAACTATGCCATTAAAGATTTTCTGAAGGCTAGGTTACATCTTGAAACAAGTGATGAAAAATCAAAAGTTATTAACTTAAAACGAAATTCGTCAGAATTTCTAGGATTCTCTTTCCGAGTAATTAGGAAAGGAAAAACTAGATTTGGTTACGTAGCCAAATCCAACATGACGAAGAAAGCAAAGTCCAATGCACTCATAAAAATTAAGGATTCTATAAAAGCAATTCAGAAGAAACCATGTATTGAAACAGTCTGGCACTATAATACTGTCGTAATGGGATTCAGAACTATTACGCAGCAGCGACTGAAATCATGAAAAATTTAAGTGAGTTGACTACTCATCTAAACAAGACGTTATATAATCGATTAAAGCACTTTAGAAAAGAAGCAACATTTTCAGATATGACTATTACAATACAAAAACGCTATAAAGGTTGTAAATCAAGACTTTATAAAATAAAGAATATGGTATTTGTCCCAATTCATGCCCAAAAGCACAAAACAAATCTATGTTTCTCGCAAGATATTTGTAATTATACGGTAAAAGGAAGAGACAAAATACACCATAATCTCAAAGTGATAAATAAAAAGACTTTAGCTCATGTCATGAAAAATTTTATTCCTAATCGAACGATTGAGTATAATGATAATCGCATTAGTAAATTTATTGCCCAATATGGAAAATGTGCCATAACAGGTATTGAGCTTGGAAAACATGACTGGCACTGTCATCATAAAAATCCGTATCATCTCTCAAGAGATGACACGTACTCTAATTTGATAGTGTTATATGAATACGTTCATCGGTTGATACACTTAAAAGACCATGAGAAAATCAAAAATCAAATCAAGGTCTTGAAGCTAAATAACAAGCAAATCCAAAAGGTAAATGAACTACGAAAACTATGCAGAAACGACTTAATCATTAATTAGATTAAACAGCTTCCTTTCATAATAAATAAAATTGAATGAATTGGATTAGTTGGAACGCCGTATGCGGTGAAAGTCGCACGTACGGTGTGAACAGGGGGAAAAGGGGGCGATAACTTCAAACCTTTACCTATCTGTATGAAGATAGACCATCGTATGATGGCCTTTTTTTATAAAAACCCTACCTAATCATTATTCCTTGCCCATAAAACGCTCCACTCGTTTCACTTGGTCCATTGTGATTCGGGGAGTGACGCCTTGAATCCAATTAGGATCAAATACTCCGTTCCACTCGGGGTCTATATTCCTTAATAAATCAAAGTCAAAGATTCGCTCCCACGTTTGTTCGATTTCTTCCCGGCTCATCTGACCTTGGTCAAAGCGATTCCACTCATCTTCAGTAATCGTGACAGGATGCTCGGTCATGACAAAATCCCACTTATGGAAACAAGACCATAATATCTGGTCATCGGGAATGTCGAGCGTCAAAATGACCCCACGGTTTCCTTTTCTGAAACTTGGTTTTTCGTTTCGGTTCGGTCGTCGTTTCCAGACCCAAACGGGATAGGTGGTTCCATCATAGTCGGGGATGGTTTTTGCCAATTGCTTCATCATCCATTGGTAAGGCTTGGTTAGTTGCTCGGGCCAGAAGATATGCTTTTCACTGCCTTCATAATAGCCCTGTTTTCTCATAAGGTGATACATCTTCTCTGGTTTAACGGTATAAACAATCATGTAATGACTCCTTTGATGAATGCTGATTATATCCTAGCATACTATCCGAGAAGTTAGGCATTGTTTTACTAGAGTTTTAACTGTAAAATTTAGGTAGAAAGATAGAGAGATAGGATGAAGGCGAAATGAAACGATTAGTGGGACTTTTCTTCTTGCTTTGGTGCGGATGGGTGGGAGGAGTGGAGGCACATCCAGGTAACACCGATGCCTCTGGCGGCCATACGTGTCGAACCAATTGCGAAGAGTGGGGCTTGAATGACGGGGAATATCATTACCACGATGGATATAGTGACTATGATTCGGGCGGAACGTATGACGAAGGGTATGCAACGGGATTTGATTATGCCTATTCCTATACCTCGACTTGTGAAAAGGACTACGAGTGGTGGTGGGAAGGCTCACAAGAGTTTGGCAACGGGTACGAAGAAGGCATAGCGGATGGTCACGAAGAAGGGCTGGAAGTCTGTATTGAAGACAGCGAAGATGCGGGCTATCAGGAAGGCTATGACGATTACCAATACGATGAGGAATACGACTCTGAACCTCCATATGGAGACTATCTCGAGGAAGTGTACAAACAAGCCTATGTAAAAGGTTGGGAAGCAGCGGAACAAGACGATCCGATGATAATCACGCTGTGACGGCTAGTGCTTCCTCCTCTTCTAGTCAAGATGACGACGAAGAATGGCTGCCTTACGACCAATATCAGTTCATTTTTGAAGAAGCCTATGAAGACGGAGCAGAAGCCGCAACAGAAGGTTATCTGTTTGATGACCACAACCAACAACTAAAAGGGCAAGAATGGGAAACGTACCGTGAGGGCTATTATCAAGGTTGGATGGAAAACGGCGGTGAATCCATTCTTGAAACCATTGGGTACTACTTGTTTTACAAGTATCTATGGTGGTCACTGGGAGCAATGGCCTTATTGGTGGTTGGTGGTTGGTGGACTCTGGATCCTAATTCGGTTTCGGAGACGGAAAAGCGTGTCTTCACTTTTTGATAAATAATAGATTTTGTGAGAAAATTTGTATATCAAGAGTTTACTAGAGAGGGAAAACAAAATGAAAAAGATTGTAATGTTTTTAGCAATAATGATGGGGGCAAGTGCTTTAATACAGCCAGTAACGTTATCGACTGTAGAAGCCACTACGGTTAAGAAAGCAGAAGCAGAGAAGAGTATTCATCAATATTCAAAGTCTGAAATGACCAAATGGATAAATGAAAATAGTAAAAAAGGAGATTTACAAAGGTTAGGTAAGTATAAGATTGTAAATGTAGATTTTAAGACATTAGCCGAAAGTAACCATGACTTACGTTATCCATTCAAGTATTGGGATGAAACATCTAAGATTCAAAAACACTATATTGGCAGTTCCGTTGGCTTCATGGACACATACTATAACCGGAATTATAAGACCATTGGTAAAAAATTCATCAACGAATTGCGATATTACCACAAAATTGGTTACAAGTATAATGGAACGTACTATTCTGATAAGAACTTAGGGAAGTATTTCAAAAAGTTGGTAGATGAAACCAAAAAAGAAAAGAGAATTTCAGAAAGTATATTTGTAACAGATGTTTCAATGTATTATGAACATGATTCAAATGCAGCCTTACTGGTTGATAACGGTGAAAGAATAAGAGGAACACAATATATCCGTTACACTTCCGGTAGTAAATTACCCAAAGGAGTCAAATTAAACAAGTGGTACAAACGAGACGTAGAAGTAGAAGTAGAGAACACCTCTTGGGATATGAAAGTCATCACTTGGGATACTTCCACATATACGTTTGTAAAAGAAGTTCCGCTTACCAAATGGATAGAAGTTAAAAAATAACATTTCACTCAGTCAAAGGAAGAGGACATCGCCTTGAAAAAGAAGATTATATTCATTTTAACATTATTACTAGGAGTTTCAACCACAGACAAAGCAGGTCTTATGTTCGTTACAGAAGCAGCCACAGAAGAAAAAAGTATTCACCAATACTCAAAGGCTGAACTAGAACAATGGGTTGATAAAGAAGCAGATTTAAAAAGATTAGGTAAGTATAAGATTGTAAATGTGTGGTTTGAGACGTTAGCTGAAGCCAACTATGACGAACGCTATCCAAGGAAGTATCAGGATAAAACATCTCAGATTCAAAAACATTATATTAACAGTTCCATTGGCTTCATGGACACCTATTATAATCGTAATTACAAGACAATTGGAAAATCATTCATAAACAAATTGCGTTATTACTTCAAGATTGGTTACAAATATAATGGAACGTACTATTCTGATAAGAACTTAGGGAAGTATTTCAAAAAGTTGGTAGATGAAACTAAAAAGGAAAAGAGAATTTCAGAAAGTATATTTATAACAGATGTTTCTATGTATTATAAACATGATCCAAATGCAGACTTACTGGTTGATAACGGTGAAAGAATAAGAGGAACACAATATATTCGTTACACTTCTGGCAGTAAATTGCCCAAAGGAGTCAAATTAAACAAGTGGTATAAACGGGATGTAGAAGTACAATTAGAAAATACCTCTTGGGATTTATAAGTCATCACTTGGGATACTGCTATGTATACGTTTGTAAAAGAAATTCAGCTTACCAAATGGAAAGAAGTAAAAAAATAATACATAAGCAAGATTCCGTTCGCTTTGTCTATCAAGATCGAAGAAGACAAAAATCCTTATTCCTATACGAGTGTGGATTATGACTGTTCGGATTTCGATACACAAGAAGAAGCACAAGCCTTTTTTGAAGACGAAGGCGGTCCCGATGACGATCCCCACGATTTAGACCGAGATGGTGACGGGATGTCGTGTGACTAGAATCCATAGAAAAACCCTTTCTTTCGCGGAAAGGGTTTTTTGTTCGTAACAGCAACAAAGTTCTATCATCTATCAGATGGTCTATTAGTCCTCACACCCAAAAGATGTGAGCGTACCCGGTGGAAGTACAGCGATTTCCGCCTGGAAACCAAAACCTTCTATGGTAAAGGATGATACTTGCTCACTTGTTTCATCTACCCTAAATTCCAATTGAAAGGTTACATCCTGCTGATTGCCTTCAAATTCAAGTATGCCTTGTCCTGTAATGGTGATCGTGCAGACATCTCCTTGTGTGCTACATTGTACCGCCACTAAATTGGTGGATTGTAGTGTGAAACTGGGATCTCCGTCTCCAAAATTGACCGTGACGTTGGATGACTCCACTCGTTCTTGGCATACATTGACATTGTAAGTGATGGTACCGCTGGCGACCCCTTCTGGTAATTGAAATGCTATATTAAATAACGTTGTATTCAGAATGGCTCCACAAGAACAGATTACACCCATACTTTTCACCTCCTTTTTTTAGATGGGATATATTATGACAATGAAACGATTCACGTCTGTTCGCTTGTCCGAGTGGAGTTTCTATTTTGCCAAAAAAACGTGCTGTTACAAGGTTTTACTTCGGATATATTAGGAGGTGTGACTGGGAATCCGTAAGAAAAACCCTTTCTTTCATGGAAAGAGCTCTTCTTTTGCCTACCTTAGCAGTAACTGATAAAGAAATTTAGAGCGCCTTGGCAATTAGCCAGTCCATCTCCTTCACAACGAACACGGATGTTGGCCACATCCTCTACAGTTACAATAATAGAAGTATCACTTCTGTAATCGGACCAGATAATCTCGAATTCAAGTATGGTTCCGTCTGTCTGCTCTATTACAAGGGTAGCATCACATTGTTCCTCAGCAGTTGAAGTAAATGTTGCCACTGTTACCGTTGGTGGACATTCTAGGAATGACTCAAATAAGGGTTGCGATTCTGTTCCGCACGGAACATTAAACTCTGTACTGACTAAGTTATTTCCGATTTGTACAGGGGTTCCCCGGTCACATGAGCAGCAACCCCGTACATGCACAATAAGAGATTAAGAATGCCAAGAAACCCGTACACCCAGCTCTTCCTTCTGATGTCTCGCATCTTAAGGAGACCCTTCGAACATTGGGTACAGAGAGACTCAATGTTTGATGGTTGTCCGGTAGAGGCCGTTCGATAATTGAGCCGTCTCCTTGTTCGATTACTAGTACAGTCTGACAATTAACTTCTTCTTGGAACGGGAATGCGATAGCCGAAATAGTGAGGGTAGGGAGTGGAGTTAAGACGGCTTCGTAATAGATTTGCTCTTCCCCACAGCCCAAGTTAAAATTTCTAGGAATAGCTGGAGTAGTATCAAACCCTATCGTTACAGGCTTACACTTTTGATTGTTAAATCCCATTTCTATTAACCTTCCTTTCTAACATATTGTTACATTCTATGAATACAGGATGAATGTGCTTGTACGCCTGTCTGAAAAGGGTGCCTATTCTGAAAACATGCTGTTACGGGCATTGACATCTGATACATCATGAGGTGTGAAAGGAATACATTGAAAAAACCCTTTCTTCCGTGGAAAGGGCTTTTCCTGTTCTTAACAGTAACTAGTGATAAAAATAGGATTTCCTTGGCAATCCTCGCCGCCTTCGCCTTCACAACGATAACGGATTTCACGTACTTGATCAACGGTCACGACTAGACTGCTATTCCCACCTTCCAAGAAACGTTTCGTTCAATAATGGTGCCATCTACTTGTTCCACGATGAGAATGTGATCACATATACTTCTGTTAACTCCGGTGAGCACAGTCACGGTAGGTGGATACTCTAAGAATGAACGATAGAGAGGGCCCGTTTCTTCCCCACAAGAGATTCTATAGAAGGAAACTGGTGAAAACTCTTGGCCTATTACAACCGGTTTTCCTAAACGGCAAGAACAACAGCCATCTGCACATTCACAATAAGATAACGCGTAAGTCATACCACCACGACAACCTGTACCGCCTTCCACTTCTTCGCAGCGGATGATAATTCTGCGAACATCCGGGATGGTTAATGAAATTTGACCAGCACCATCCCTTTCAACATTAGGTAAATTGATTTCAATCATGGTTCCATCTCCTTGCTCTGCCACTAACACGGCTTGGCACGCAACGGTTCCTTGTGAAATTTGTTGTCCAACGTTGATAGAGAGGGTAGGGAGGGAGGAAGAAATGGCTTCATAAAAAACTCTTTCCTCACCACAGGCAAGGTCGAAACTCTGAGAAAGTCCATTAGGAAATACGTTTTCACCGAATAACACTGGTTTACAATTTGCTCTCTGTAACCCCATTTGATTTTTACTCCTTTCATGCTTTGTTTTGCTTACCTTTTGCAGTAACTTATTAAGAAACTGTTTATCGTTACATTCTATGAATATAGGAGGTGTGTGCTTGTACACCTGTCTAAAGAAATCAATTTTCCAACATTTTTTGCTAGTACGCTTGCTTTTGAATGGAATTGTTAAGAGGGGAACAACTTGCCGATTCATGACATTAGGGCAACCACAAAAGAACAAATACACCATAATTTAGGGTATAATAGACACAATGAAGCAATGGGAGGAATGACCATGAGCAATAACCGTGCAAGTTCATCCAATGTCCATAAAGATTTTTTGATTAATGGACTTGGGCTTAAGCAAGTATCTAACACAACCATCTTTAAAAAAAGAGACGTTTTCGTTCTGTCTCCATCTGTTCAAAATGACGCTTTTTGGTTTGATTTAAGAAAAGTCAATGTGGACAAGTTTGACGGAAATCGTGAAAAGGGTTACTTGTTGATTCGATTCTTTAATCAGTTCTTATTAATGGACCTACAGGAATTTCTAAATCAAATGGTTGAAGAAGATAAATTTGCTCAGACCACAAACAGTGGAATTCACTGGAAATTCAAGATAATAAAGAAGATCGATTCCTATAAAGTTAAAAGTATGATTAATAAGAGAGAAATTCAGATACCCGAAGTGAATACGGAAACTCTAATAAACCTTTTAGGGCGGGAACTCTTGCCTTTGTCATAAACAATAGTGTGTTGGCTGACCAAGAGAGTTTCATTTAATCATAGAATCAGAGAGGGGACTAAGAGATGAACACCATATTAAAAAGCACACCGTACTGTGATTTGCTGGCGCAAGGGACAACACAAGAGGGCGAGGATGTATCAGCCGTTGAACGGATTTATGTAAAAGACCAAAAGAGAGAAGAAATCCGGTTCGCTTGGTACAAACTGAAAGACGGGAAACCTCAGTTTCAGTTACGACCACTGGATTTAACGGAAGAGGAACTGCTTCTCCTATTCAAGGATGGGTTAAAAGAGGGCGTGTTTTCGAGTGAGTTTCGGGCTAAGTTAAAGGAACAACTGTAATCATACATACACAAAAATGGGCCTAAATAGATTACCACGCTACAGTTACTTCCCCCTAATTCCTTGAGTAATCCAAGATTGAGAGTGTCTGTGCCTAAAATCATTGAACGAACAAATAAGATGTGATGAAATAATGGAAGAATACCGTAAGTAACTCACGGGAAATGGTGGATTGGCAAGAGTGGGTGATTTGTAGGAGGAGTATTTGCTTGGAAAAAAAGAAGACCGTTTTGGAAAGTTTAGATGGAATTTCATTAGAGATATCACAATTGTCCCAAGAGTTTGCTGGTTGGGTCATGAAAGATACCATTAATGCAATAATCGTTCTAATAGGGATTGGTATTACATTTTATTTTAGTCAAAGATTAGCTAAGTTAGCAAATGAAACACATGCTTTGAACGAGCGAATTTTCACTATCAATCAGGATAACCTGCACGAAAGAAAAGAAGCAAGAAAGGGAGTAATCAGAACGAATGTCCTCAATATTCAACAGTTTATTAGAGAACAGTATGAGGGTTATGATTTTACCTATATTGATTTGATCCCTGAAAATTGTGGAGTTGAAGACCTTACTGAATTTTTTTCAGATGAAGAGATTGGGAAGATTAGCCGGGCTTGGTATGAATTTAGAAAGTACAAAATTAAGTATTCAAATGGCCTAAAGGAGCATGAGAAAGATGCGTTCCTAAGAGATTCCCAAAGATTAATGGGGATTTTCAATGATGCCTTCATCGTAACTGGAAAAATCATTATGGCAGAATTAGTAGTCGAACCTAAGAAACGGTGGTTCAAGAAACGTTAATAAGAGTCCGTTTCATACTCCAAAAAAGGGCCTGAAAGGATCATTTTTTCTTGCCATTATCCTCCATTGTTCCTCTTTTCTCAGATAGGTAAAATGAAGGAGACAACATGAGGAAGAAGGCAACAAAATGATACGATTTTTCATAAGTTTAGGAGTACTCTTACTCCTAGTTCCAATGACTGTTTGGGGACACCCAGGAAATACCGACTCAAGTGGGGGCCACACTTGTCGTACCAACTGTGGAGATTGGGGGCTTGAATACGGGGAATACCATTATCACGGTGGCTATGATAGTGGGGACTGGTACGAGGATGAAGAGTACGACTATGATAATGATTATTATTACGATTCAGAATATGACTACGATTATGATTCAGATTATGATACTGAGAACTATGACTATGACTATGACTATGAATCTTATCTTGAACCGGACCCCGAGTTAGGCTATATGACTGGGTATGACCACGCCTATTTAAACACTTCTAAGTGTGTAAAAGACTACGAGAAGGAAAGTTCTAGTATCTCAGATTATCAGAAAGAATACGATAGAGGGATAAAAGAAGGTCATGAGGCTGGATTATTAGTCTGTCGGATCGACAGTGACAATGAGGGTTATATTCTTGGTTTCTTTCATTCCAACAATAGTAAGGGCTATGCTCCTGAAGTCGGTGAATATAACAAGACCCATTACATTAATGGATATGACAGAGGATGGGAAGAAGGAAAAGAATACCTCGCCGAAAAAGAGAAACAGAAAGAAAAAGAAAGTATTGAGAAACAGAAGATGAACTCAAATGAGGGACAAGCCCTTTATGATCGTGGATATCATGCTGGGATGAAGGCAGTGAAGGATACAACCCCTTTTAATAACCAGGTAGAATCCTTGGATGGAGAACCTTTGCGGATTTACCAATTAGGATACAAGGCTGGCTGGTATGAAGGTGGGGGAGTATCTCATCTTGAATATTTCCGGTATTGGATATTTGATAAACACTTAGACATGACGTTGATTGCCGGTATTATGCTAGTGATGGCGATACTTACTTGGATCGTACAAAGGAATAGCAAAAAATCAGTAGAGAAGGACTCGGTTTAGAGTTCTTTTTTTTGTTTACCTTCTGGCAAACTTTGGATTATAATAGTCCTATTGTACTAATGATATTTTATAAAGAGGAAGGTCAAAAATGAGAGACGTTTTTGGAATGGCTTGGGCCTTGGCTCAAGTCCTATTTTTTGGGGGATTCGCCTTTTATTTTGGTGGAGGAGTCATCCCTTTTGGTAGTGAGGTTAGCGTAGAAGTGTTATCTCATATCAACACTCACCAGAATGCGAAAGTGGTAGAGTTAAAGATTAAGAATGAGTCCCAGGTTTGGAAGGATTACACGGCTATGGGAAGTAAAGTAAAGATTTACAGTAATGATTTCAGCATTATCGATGAAGATGGTCGAATGCTGGAGGCAGACGGTAGGACAGAACCTAGCATTATAGAACTTGGACGAGGAAAATACCGCGTAATCAATGTCGTGTTCGTGGATGAGGACAATCGGATTGAGGACTTTGTGGACTTGGAAATTGATTCGAATGATTTGTCCTTGGCATTGACCTTACCAGAGGCAGAGTATGTCGAATCGGATCTTGAACTCCTTTCGGATATGTTTTTCAACAAAGATGCGGACAAAGACAAAATAGCCAAAGAACTTCGAAAGCGAGCCGAATCTCAAATGGTCTTTAAGTCAAATGGGGATAAGGAACAAAGTGAAGAGGAGGAAGATGTAGAGGAAGAAGAAAAGAGTCACAATAGGTCAGAGACTAATGGCTACGAGGTATACGAGAAAAACGGTGAGTATTTTGTTAGTGGAATCACGTTAGGAATGGATATATCCGAGGTGGAAACCATCTTAGGTGAACCAGACTTAGAAGAAGGAAACGAGTCGTATTGGTATGAAGAAGGAAACCCTGATCATTACTTGGTCGTGGAAATGGGGAATACAGGATACATACACTCTATCGGAGTCCAATCGACCCCCGGAACGTTTGACGGGATTTATGATGTGTTAGGACCTTCTATGGATAGTGGGTCTGGACCCGTGTGGATTTCAAATGCCAACCAGCGTTTGGCTCAATATTTAGATATGCCTGAGTATGATCAAATTTGGCTTTCTTACAATGAGTAGGTTGAAGATTCATAGAATTTAAGGATAAGTGGGGGCAGATGATGAAGAAATTAGTATCAATAGGATTGACGTGTTCGTTACTCTTAGGGGGTATTGGGTTATCGATTCAACCTCAACAAGTAGAAGCAAAGGCAACGAAGGCGTATACGAAGCAACAAGAGGAAGTACGAGATTATGTAAATAGTATCAGAAAGAAGATGGGGTTAAACACACTGGAGTTAAACCCTTACTTAAACAAAGCAGCACAGAACCATTCTAAATATATGCTTAATAATAATCATTATGACCATAAGGAGAGTAAAGGTAGAAAAGGATTCACTGGTGTAGATGCATCAGCAAGGTTAAAGGCTGTAGGAGCTGATAGAAACTTATTAAAGGGTTCACTTTCAGAAATTTTGTCCTCTGATACAGACAAAACTAAATCTATAATAGATGGGTTTTTGGATACTTCTTACCACAGAGAGTCTCTTATCAATCCTGATGATAAACTGATTGGTTTCGGAATAGATAAAAATTATGTTACTATACTAATTACCGATTTAAATGAATCTCTTTATGAGCCTGTTTTTTATCCGTATGATAAACAGACTAATGTTGGGGTAGGGTTTTATGGGAATGAAATTCCTAACCCGTTAGACCAATTCAAAGTGAAAAAGTCAGGGTACATCATCTCTTACAATCCAGGAGACCCTGGTGTCACTGGTGCTAAAATTAAGATAAGAGACAGTATAGGTACTAATATCCCCTTCCACTTAGAGGGTGGGGAGGACAGCCTAACTTGGTTTATCTTTCCTAAATATGAGTTAGCGTTTGGTGAAACTTACACCGTTACAGTGGAGTATATGGCTGAAGACGACGACTGGAAACCAATTAAAATAACCAAAACATGGTCTTTCACAACAAAAGACAAACCAAAATATAGTTTTTCATCAGGAGAAGCAAACATAAAAATAAACGGTAAATACATTTCTGTTTTTTCCGAATTTGTTAACGAATTCAATACTGGTGTAGAGTATAGTCACCCCGTACGTATCATAAAGAACGTAGCACACGTAGATGCAAAGATGATTTCAGAACGTTTGAACATGACAACGAAAACAAGCGGTTCAAAAGAAATCACATGGAAATCAAAGAACAAAGAAGTTAAATTCAAAGTAGGTCAAAAAACAGCAAAAGTTAATGGCAAAACGGTCAAACTAAGTCAATCACCGACAACCATTGATAAGAAAGTACATGTGCCTATCTCTTTCTTAAAAGAAACACTAGGGGCAAAAGTATCTTATGACAAAAAAGGGAAAGTCGTAAATATCGATTTAAAAATTGATGACCCTGTGGGGTTAAAGACAGAATTTAAGTTTTAGAGTGAAGGCAGGGCAATCCTTGCCTTTTTCTCTAAGATATGTTTTTTTGACAGATGAAGACTTTTGAGTGTGGCGATCAATGGAAAGTAGCCAATTAACGGGAGTGGAAGTATCAGAGGATATCATTTGGGATAAGGGAAGAACCTTTGAGGGAGTGATCTTGCCTTTAGCCTGACATCTGATCCCTTGATAATTCTAAATTTCGAGAGTTAAGCATTACGGGAGAAGCCTAAAAGGTAAGAGAATAACGAGTGAATGGCTTCTCCTTATTAATTATTATTTCAAGTCTTTTTCTCAGTCCTACGACTAATTTGAGTTCTTGTACGGGAAGGGGAAATCAACAGTTCACCTCGTATTCCTTTTTGAAAACGTGCATGAATGACACGATAGTTCAATCCGGTCTCCTTCGCCCAATCTTTAAGAGTCTTCGTCTCCCCATTGATGGTGGCAACCAATCTCTTTTGGCGTACCCCAAAAAGGTCTTTTCCTCTACCTCCTTCTTTATAGCGTTTGCTAATAACACTTGCAGAGAGTCTACTTTCTTTTGCCCACTCCGTAATGGTTTGGGTGACACCATCAATCGTGATGTACACCTTTTGGACCCCCGTAGGAAGCAGCAAATCTTCTTCTTTCCAACCCGATACAATGCGGTGACGCAATGTTTTAGGACCAATCCCCGTTAATGCGGCCCATTCGGAAATGGTTTTCGTTTCACCTTGAATGGTGACCTTGTGATTGACTCGAGTGTTATTGCCTTGGTTCTTAACGGTTGTCCAGCGGCAATTTTCTGGACAGTAACTTCCGTTCACATCTTCTCGGTCTAATGTGAGGTGTTCTTCGTATCCGTTTGCAAGAGCCCATTCCTTAAATACCGTATATTGACTCCATTCTGGACAGACGGTGATTCCTCGAGCTCCATAATTTTTGTAATCTTTAGCATTTACGTTGAAACATCGCTGCCTCATTCCCATCCAGATGACATACAAACGGGTACGTTTTTTAGTGGAGCCTTCTCCATGGCTAAACATATGATTCTTGTCACCCGTCTGGTCTCTTATATTTTTCTGATGAGGAACCGTGTCCCGTTGAAAGTCAATAGATTCGCCTAACCGGATATATGTGACCATCCAACCGGCTTCCATCCAGGCTTTAGATTGGACATGCCCATTCGTCTTTTCATTGGACCACCAAGCCTTGTATTTCAACGCTGAAGAGGGAAGAGTGTCAGAGAGGATGCTTTCTATTTCTGAATAAGACAACGTAATACGATCTGGTTTTACTTGTTTCAGATAATGAGACAAGGGTTCATATTTGGTCATACGGTTACTCCTATGGTTCACTTATTCTTGATTTCTCTTAATAAATCAATGATTTCTTGGTTTTGTTTTTTCGTTGTACGAAGACTACTTTCTATGGAATAGCATGAGAAGGCAATCGCAACAATACCCAGAACGACGATGTATTCCATTTTCATTCCTCCTATCTTTACTTAAGGTTGTCGTACTTGGTGATGCTTTTAGCAAAGTCCTGATGAAGGTGGAGGATATAGGGAGTAAGATGTTTGCTTTCTCTAGGAGTCAGTTGTGTGATGGCCCCTGTATCCGGTTCAATTGGGAATTTTCCAACACTAATTCCTTGGATGTTGTACGCTCCCACTAGTGGACCCTCTTCCGAAAGATTGTAATCTAAGAAAAGAAGATAGGGATGGTCAACTTTCATTGGCATATAGCCAGCCGTACTATAAGTTTTGGTTCTCGTTGAGGCAACCGTTTCTAGGATTCGTATGTCTGTTTCAGGAGAAAGGTGTTTTCCCGTTTCGTCTTTGATGACGGTGATGATCTTTAAGGTGGAAACGGTATAGTCAAAAATGGGATGACCTAATCCATCCAGTTGAATGACCGGCTTGAAACTAGTCTTTTTCGCTACCACAATGAGAGGAGACATACTGTGCATTTCTTCAAGCGTATCAAACGGGATAACAAGTTTCGCTTCCGAAATGATGAGTTCTTTCTCCGGCTCTTCTAAATGAGTGAGATAGGCAACCAATAGAACAAACAGGATGGAAATGACTAGAGAGATTCGTATATTCATAGGGCTCTCCTCTTTTCTAATACATCTGGAGTTTCTTCTTTAGTTCGGAAAATAGCGGTTTATGGTGCGTTTGCAAGACGAGATAGTCATAGGAAGGAAGATTTTTTGTAATGTCTTTCATGATGCCACGGTCTACACTCGTAACGTCTTCAAATACAATAGTGACGGTTGGAAACGCACCGATAGGTCCAAGTTTCATATTCTCTAGTCTCCATAAATCTTGGATGAGGCTGTTCTTGGATTGATACATCGAAGTTAGTTCATCGTAGAGGGGGCTAGGTTTTTCATGCTTTTCCCATCCAGCATTACCGATTTGACGTTTAACCGAGATGCCCGCTTGAATCCCTCCATCTGGACGAAGAAACGCCAGATCTAACTCGTTTTCCCGCCCATTTTGTCCTACCAACTTATAATTACGTTGAATGTCGTAAGGGGAATGAAGTGCTCCAAGAAAATGGTTGAAATAAAGATTGAGGATGAGTTCAGTGATTCCGGTAAGATTCTTACTGTGCCCCATAAACTCTACGCTTTTTTCATAAAATCCTTTCTTAAGGTCATAAAGATCTTGACCAGTCAGAGTATATACTTGTTCTTTCATGGATTGATTGAGTTCATCTATCACTCTACGAAACACTTAACATTCCTCCATATATATGGGTTGGTTCGGGTATACGTACTGAACCTCCCCATCTTCTGAAACGATAAGGATAAACAAACCAAACTTCTCTCTCACCCAAGGTTTAATTTGATTCACTTGTTTGAGATAGGCGGGGATATTCGGTATCGCTATTCCATAACGGGCTTCTGGCTCATCCATTCGTTGAATAAGTTGCCCAAGACCGGTTCGGAAATCCAGTCCTACCGCAGAGGTTAATCCCTTGGCTTCAATTCTCCAACGTTCGCCTGTTTCGGTATGCACTCCTGCATAATCGGTATGTGGGAGGTGTTCCATGATAAACCCACCCATATCAAAATGGGCTTCTATGGCATGCTGAATAAAGCCTTCGTACGGAAAATCCAGTCCATTTTTGTACAAAATCATCACACTCCAGTCCTTTTTCCTTATTCTACCACAAGGAAAGCCGGAATAAGAGTGTGTTTCATATCCTTGGTGTTTTGGGACTCGAGAGGAGGGGCGGTGTTTAAGGAGAAAGGACTTTCTTTTGATACAGGATAATCAACGCATCGAGTTCTTGGCTCTTTTGAAGGGTAAAAGGGTGTTGTAGGCCATACCGAAGACCGATTTGGATGAGACCTTTTCGTTCTCGGTGAATATGTTGTTGTAATTGTTTTAACGTACAATCTGCATCCATATCCATTCCGAGTCACCTTCCTGTGTCTTTTATCCTATTATAATAGGAACAAAAGGGAAAAGGGTGTGTCTTTCTTGTTCGCTTGTGACAATTCTTTGAATTCGTGGCGACCTTACGTAGTTTATAAAAGGTCAATTGACTTTTCCGGAAATGTGAGTTCTTTTGTTTGTAGTTAAACTAAACATGAGAAAAACGTACCTTCTTAGAGAAATATGGAGGAGGGAACTGAATTTCGTCCGTAATCACGTTTTTTTGCACTTATTCAACGATAAAGTACCCCCAATCGACTTTAATATCTTCCCACGTCTACGTGTAAAAATATATTTTATTCAAATGAAGGAAAAACAAGTAAGGATGATAGGTTTAAGGAATGTGAAAAACTTTTGGAATACTATCTGATCGGTAATCTAGACTATGCAGTAGGCATAGATGTAAAAAATCATATTTTCTTTGTAAACAAAGAGATCACAGGGATATTTTATTCAATCTTTCGATAACATAAACTCTAAAATACAAAAGTACACAAAAACATATGTGGATCATTGAAGCCAAAGGTGGGGAATCAAAAGGTAGTGAGAGTGAAAATATTGATAATTATTCTCATATGAAATCAGTTGCTTGAATATTTGAAGAAATAAAATATAACTTAAAGGGTGGTTTTGTACGACTAAAATGAGGGACATGGAGCTAAATACTAATGCATTAGAATTAAAAGAAGAAATGACCGACTCTTGCTGAGGTAGCGGTGAAGAAGGTGAATTAAAGAAATGGACATATTGTGATTAAAAAAAGAATAAGGCAATATAATTGAGGGAGATAATGAATACAAGGATTAAGAAGATTTACAGAAAAATGTATTATCAAGAGGTGAAAAAATTTTTAAAATAAAATTAGTCTTAAGAAAAAGCAATTAGCTTAATATATGGTAGTAATATTAGTGGGGAAGTGGGCGAATGGACAATAATAATGTTGTAGAATTAGAGTTTAGTATAGAAAAAGAACTATATGATGAATTTCAAAAATTAGGTGACTATCTCTTTTATTGGGATGATAAAAAAGAACAAAAATTTGAAGTAGAAGATTTAATTAAGTCTGCCCTAGAATCATATATAGATAACATTTTAAGATCCGGTCCCCAGATTGCTGATTGGTTGATTGGAAAAGCTAATGATAAAAAATACACATTGAAAAATAGGCTAAAAAAAGTTCTTAAAAAGAAAGATAAAAGTCAGGTATGGTTGAGCGAAAAGACAGGTTTGCCACGGAGTACTGTTTCACAAATTTTAAGTAATAATCATGAAGTCTCTTTGAGGCATTTTTTATTAATTTGGAAAACTTTGGATTGCCCTCCTTTAGAAAAAGTTTTATATTTTGACGAAGAATAAATAGGCAATTAAATACATTATTTACTCCACTCAATGGCTATATATAAATTTATCTTGTAAAACTTTTTAATAGCACTGACATTTGGCCATTATACTTCCATTTTGATTTAGATTCTAAAGAGATAGAGTTAGTCGTTATTGACAGGTTCATACGGTATCTGATTTAATAGAAATATAGATAATATGAATACACATGAAAGTTAAATTATATAATTCACAATATGTGGGAGCACCACTAGTAAGCGATGGGTAAAATATTTACCTGCATCGCATTATTAGTGGTGCTTTTTTTGTGATAAAAAAGGGGTAAATGTAGAAATGGAAACACACTTACAGTTTTCGTTTAATTATGATTATAAGAAAGTTACGAAAAATTTTTCTGATAAAGATTCAAAAGAGTGTGATCAAGCACAATTCAAAAAGGAAGAAAATGAACTATATGATGAAGCTCTTACAGCAAACACGTCATTAATTTTTCATGATTTGCCATTTGGAAAAAAAACCCTTAAACCCTACGAGTTCGGAAGAACTCGTCAATCAATTGACAGAGTAAAAGAACTTTTGTCAATTGATTGTATAAAATTGGTAAATGTTGTTAAGAATAAGAATAGTAATAACTTAAAAGTAGTCGAGGAGCTGATTACTATTCTTAACAACGCATTTAATCAATCAACTGGAGTTTTTTTAGAAGAAGGTCATAAACTTCTTATAAATTTAGGTGCAAAAGGTCAAAAAGAATTTATACTGACAAAGTATTTGTCAATTATTCAGTCCAAAACATTGAGAGATTTTATAAAACAGAAGAGGCAATTTGCACCTGGAAGACTTATAAAATTGATAAACAGAGTTGCTGACCTCGAGAATTTGGTTTCAAGAAAACTAAATAAAGAACCAAGTAAACTTACAAAATTTGAATTAGCGGATAGAGGAATTATGGAGGGCTTGATCACTAGTACTTTTTTTGCATCGCTCTTTAGCGAACTTCACTATTACCTTGATGAATGCAATCCGGTGGTATTTATTCACAAATCTAAGGTAGTACAAAAGCTAAACCATCCAATATTCAATTTGTATGCAAAAGATCTTCATAGAAGAAATCGGTCAGCTGCAAGAATTGAAAAGATGGAACGGCAAATAAAAAGCTTCTTTAAATGGTTACCAACTCTACGTGAGTTCCAAGGTATCCTTATCGATGATATATCTGTTTGGGAAATCACAAGGGAGCACCTTCTTGAATATAAAGCGTATTTAATTAGGCAAAGTAAATTAGGGATTTTTACAAAATATAATTGCAAACAACGACTTAAAGACACAAAGACTTTTTTTAAACGCATATATGAACTTAATTTAATCGGAGAAAACATAGCATTAACTGTTAGTAACATTGAAGCTAGTGATTACTTTTATAGAAAATTGCCAGATGATTCTGACATGCACGGATTGTTTAAGTCAATAAAAATATATGCAGAAGAAGCTAATAAAGATACTTTGGCATTTGCATTAATTTCCTTTTTAGGTTTTAGAATCATCGAACTTTATCGTTTACGGTGGGAAGATATTAACTTAGGTACAAAAACCATTGCAGTACAATCAAAGGGTAATAAAAGTCACACACTACCTATTTCAGATGTCATTTATAAATTGATAAACAAAATTCCTTTTGAAGATAGAATAGGTTTCATATTCAGAAAAAGCAATGATGAAAAAGAAAAAACTTTTAAATTTAGAATAGAAAATGCCTTCTCGCTTTATAAGATTTTGGCAGACTGGGATTTAGAAGGCGGTCCCCACCTTTTAAGACATTGGTACATTACTAGTCTAGCACGTCAAAATGTTGAACCAGTAGATGTTAGAACTTTGGCAAGACACGATTCTTTAAAAACAACATCTAAGTATATTCACTACTACTCATCTGAATTAAAAGAGGGAATTAACAAGATAGATTATGAGGTAGGTTATGAGTAAAATTAGACAGAAATCAAAAAAGGCATTGTTTGATGAAAAGTTAGCTCAGTTAATTGGTGAGTTTGGGCCAGCTATGTTTGAAAAAGAGATATTAAAAAAGAATATTATTAAGAAGGTAATAAAAGAAGAACCAAAAAAAATACTGACTTTTGAAGAGGCTGAGAATCTATTTTTTACCTCTCCAACTTCATATTTTGTAGATAAGAGAGAAGAAACTCAAAGAGGCTACAAAAGCGAAATGAGATCTTTTAAGGGGTTTATTGAAAAAGAATTGACTTCAGGAACAAAAGTATTAATTACTGAAGTGTTCAATAAAGAAATAATACTAAAGTATTTAAATAAACAACAAAATATGGGCACAAGGAAAAAGAAGAGTTCGTTTTTAAGAGCATTTCTAAAATCTGTTGCTAAAGATATTTTAGACAAGAAACAAGTGGACTTCCTATTAGGTAAGACACTTAAGATTAAAGATAATCCCAATTGCATTCCAAAGGCTCTTACTTCTGAACAAATAAATTTTATTTTAGAGGCTGCTAAGGAGACTACATCAGCTTTAAGAAACTACGCCATTTTTTGGACATTGTTAGGTTCAGGAATTAGAGCAAATGAATTAGTTAATATTCAGATAAAAGATATCGATTGGAATGATAAAGCTATACTTATTATGCCTAAAGGAAAAAGTGAATATGAGAAACGTTATATGACGGATGTTTCTTTTGATGTTATGAGTACGTATGTCCAGTTCATGTACGCAGATAAAAAGGAACGATATACAAAATTAAAATATAGCGAGATTTATATTTTTTCAACTAATGGAACTAATGCCCTCGCTACAAGCACAATAAGGGAAATGATGAACAATATTAAAAAACGAGGAATACAAGAAAAAATGTTTTCTGAGGATGCTTCGTTATCACCCCATATTTTAAGACATACTTTCTCTTTATATGCTTATGAAAGTGGAATGGAGATTTACAAGATAAGCAAATTGCTTGGTCATGAAAATATCAACACAACCCAGACTTACCTTAGATTATTACCTGATCAAGTAAAGAAGGAATTAGAAAAGCATCCATATGCAAATGTGGAGTTAGAATATCTAAAGCAAAAGGAGGCTTTATATGGAAAATTTGCTGATTGATTCTGTTTATTATAAAAAATTCGTTGAGCTATCTGGTTACTCAGATAAATCTATAGAGCGCTATAGGAGTGTTTTAAAAGAGTTAGGAGAATTCATTAGAGTTTTTGGATATAGAAATGACAAGCTAGATTTCAATAAATTTTACTACTCAGAGAATGATGATGAGTATGAACCTATTGATCTTGACTTTGTAGATAACTACGTTGAGTACTTGAAAGAGAAAAAAACTAAAGTTACATTGGGGAATCACTTCTCGTGTGCAAAAAGTTTTTTTCAGTTTATTGAGGACCTGGAATTAATTGAAGAAAACCCTTTTTCAAGATATCCCTCTTCTTTTCATTACAGAGCCATAAAAAACCGAGCATTAAGTAAGGAAGAAAGTGATAGTATGCTTAAGGCTGCTGCAATACTTGACCCGTTTTTGCTTCAATATTTTGTTTTAATACTATTACAATTTACTTGTGGATTAAGGTCTAGGGAGATATGCTCTTTGAAGCTCTCTCAAATCTATTTCGATCTAAACGTTATTGTAATTGATAGGAAGCAGAAAACTTTTGCTAGTTCTGTATTAATGACACCAGCATTAAAGAAATACTTACAAGTTTATATTAATCATCCGTATTTTAAGGAATGGTTAGAAAATTCTACAGATAAGGAACTATTCTTTTTAAAGAAGAGGCCTCTTACCAATGCAAAGTTGAATAAGATAATAAGGGAAATAGCTTCTAAAGCAGAAATTAAAAGGAAAGTAGCTTCACATGACCTACGGGCAACAATGGCCTATTTAATGGATCAGAATGGATTCTCTTTACCAGCGATACAAAGGCAAATGAGACATAAAAAGCCATCTACAACTTTAATATATTTACCCATGAAAAACAGGCTGAAAGTATAAATATTTAAATATTAAGTAAGTATTAAATCAACGATAATTAAGAGCAAGTGGAACATTTTACACTCCCACTTGCTTATCAAATTGATATGAATAAAGTAGGAAGTTACTTTTTCTATAAGAGAAATTCATTGAAAAAAAAACTTTATTATGATTTAATAAGTATATACTAAAATATTATTTTAGTTGCAAAGAACATAACATCATAACGATTAGTGGAAGCACCACAAAAATTTACTTGATAGGTAATCTTTACCTTAATCAAGAGTTTTTGTGGTGCTTTTTTATTGAAAAAATTTAAACTGTCGATTTAGTTGTGAAAGAGGAGAAAAAAATGAATCATAGCATACACAACCCGAAGTTAAACAGAACAATCATAAAGGATTTTTCAAGAAACAAATTAAAACTGTCGAAAACCGCAATTTCATTACTTTTCCAATTAGCTTCTTTCATTGATCGGGATGGACGTATTCACCTTGATAAGGAGTACGTAAGACAACAAATGTTTTGTGACCGCCGCTCTCTTGAATCCGCCCTGGTAGAATTATGCCAAACTACATACAACAACAAGGCACTACTATCGTTTGAAAACGGTTATTATGTGTCTAGTTTTCACCTGTTTACAAAAGGGGAAGAGACTTACCTTAAACATTTACAATGTTTTAATTCCCTTGACTTTTTAAATCTTACGAAAAACCAAGTTCGACTATTTCTAAATATCGCAACTTTAAATATTAGAAACCAATACACTAAAGTTGCTGTCGAAAACCTATATAAGAACCATTTGCACGACGAAAAATTAGGCATGCATGTTTATGATGACTATAAATCTATGACAGAAGATCTTTTCCACCTAATTGATAAAGAGATGATCCTAGTTCGTCTTCCTGATAAATTTGAACCTATCGATAAAAATAACCCTAGCTACAAAAAAGAATTCCATGCTGTATGTGGTTATGTGAATAATAAAAAGAACCGTACTAGCAAATATCTTAAAAACAAACATGTAATTGGCTTGAAGGTCAATCCAAGTTTATTCGAGAAAGATACTGTTAAAAATATTGCAAGTGAAACAGAAATCCGTTTATTAGCAGACCGTTACCATATGTACCACGAAGATATGAAGCCAGAGACGTTCAATTATTTTACGGGTAAAAAGAAGAAATTAATGGAGCTCTTTGGTCTAACTGGTCTAGAAATCTATCGTTCTTCATTAAAGAAGTATTTTAAAGAGAAAAACGAAAACATCCTATATTATGACCTACTTGGTAAAGCAGAGAACCACTTTACTGATTTCTATCTATTAGAGGAAATGAAGAAGGTGATCCTAGCTGCAATTGAAACTGAACTAGGAAATACTAAAGCTATATCTACGACTGGTTATTCTTTTACAAAAGTACACATCCCATCACTAGTAGAATATTTCATCACTAACTCAAGCGAAGAACACAAAGTGTTGATTGACCAAGACATACAAAAAATTAAGCATGTTGACGTAATAATGTCAGACGTTTCTTCAAAAGAACCTTGGACAAGTTTACAAACTTCAATAGATGTAGTTTATTCAAAACACACCCAAGCATTGAAATCTTCATTTAATATTGAATGTATGAAATTGGGTCTAAATTATTCTGACGAACTGTTTGCCCAGTTAAAACCTAGAGAGGTAATCGGTATCCTAGCGAAGGAAGCAGTTTTAACGAAACAGACACAATTAGATATAGAGTCTAATAAGTTAAAGCGAATTGTTCGTTTCTTTAGGAAAAAACAAATGCCTTTTATTATGTCTCCGCATACAAATACGATAACAATGCCAGCCACAGCAGGTGCGAAACCCATGGGGATCTACGACGACAACAGTTGGCTTGATTATTAAGCTGTACCACTTTTTATAAAAAAAGTAAGGTTAACGGCTTATTTGTGTTGGACATCTTTGTTTAGACTTTGCACCGAATTCCTTAAAAAGTAAATTAGTTCAACAAGCCTAACGAGAACTAACCAAATGTTCCCATTAGGCTATTTTTATACCAATGCACTTCCATTTTTTTGAATATCAAAACAATTATAATAGCCATTAATTAATTTTAGCTGTACAAAATAGGGTTAGCTTGTCTAATAAAACAACAAAAAAACATAAGGAGAGCTATGCCTCTATTTTGACAACGAACTTTACATTTTTTTTTTTTTTGAAAATTATAAAAAAAACCTAATCCCTTGTGGGAGAACAGGTACTAATTTTAATATATATTATTTGGGATATTCACAATTATATTTGTTATAGGATTTGTTATAGTTTTTGACTTTTTAAATGGAATTTAGAATGTAATTTTTATTTGGAAAACAAACTATAAAAATTTATTTTTTAATTATTTTTGTACTATTTTTACGCCCTGACATCATTGTTGTTGTTAGAGAAGAAATTGAAATCGAAGGTCTAAATAACATTGATTAGGTTATAATCTAAGGAGTATTTAAAGGATAACTTTGTGTCTCAGCATAAGAAGAGGTTAGAGCCTTTCAATGACAAAGAGTATTCTTTTAATTATTCTCACCGTTATTTAAATGACGGAAAAATAAAGGAGAAGAAGGGTGTCCTCTCCATGTAGATAATAACTTCCAATGGTACGGTATCTTATTTACATTAGCCAACGACCACCTAAAAAAGTTTGAAACTTTATCACAGTACATCAATGAGAACGAACGAAATAACAAACTTTTCGGTATTACTCAATAATCATGCAAACGGTAAAAAGCAAGTTATAGACTACAACCAACAAGGTATAACTAGCTAAGTTCCTTTATAAAGAATAAAAGGGGTCTGCAAGAAGGTCTTTATCGACCTTCTGTTTAAATTTATCCACCCACATATTATATGTTTTAACGATGAAGAGAGAATTCGGAAAGCTAAATCCATTAATTTATTTTAGTAGACGACATTATATGCTGTAGACTTTTATTATAAATATTGAACTCATTCTTGTGGGAGAGCTTAGAACTATGTTATATTAAGGATAGAAAATACATAAAATGCAAACGCGAGGAGCACTCGGTTTTATAGGAGTAATTTTGGATAGTAAAACTCTATCTAGAATTAACTTCTATTTAATCGAGTGCTTCTTTTGTTTCTATTCCAGGAGGAGAAATAAATGGAGAAAAATGAAACAGCAAACCAACAAGAAGAAAGAGAAGGAAAACAACCCATAGAAAAAAGAGCATTGCCAACATGGACAATCAGAATTGCTTTAGAGGAAATGAGAGAATATCGTTCTTGGGAGGATAACACATACAGCGCCTATGTAAGGGATATAGACAACTTTGAAGATTTTTGTTTTGAAGAGGGTTTTGAGCCTTTACTCAAAAATATTTCCCTTCATCATGTAGACAAATGGATTAAAAATTCAACCAATGAAGGAGTGGCATATTCTACAATAAAAAGGAGAGTGGCATCTTTAACTGGTTTGTTTGGTTTTTATAAAGGATTAGGTATCATTACAAGTAACCCATTTCTGATTGCTAATATTCCACTTGGTGCAATAGGTGCTCATTCAAGAGCACTAGAACTAGATGAAATCGTTGATGTCTATGAAACAGCCCAATACCTAAAAAATGAAGAGGGACAGGATGTGTTCGTGACTATAGGGGTATTGTTTAACACAGGCTTAAGAGGACATGCTTTGTCTCACATTAAAGTACAAGATGTTTTGCTAGATAAAGAACTAATTTATTACTATGCAGGAATAGTGAATAACAAACATAAGATTCAATACTTCCCTATTCCTCCACGTCTATTAGAAGATATTAAACATCATATTAAGTATTATGATCTTCAACCAGAAGACCAGTTACTTAATGGCTTATCCGGGAAACCATTGCAAAATAAGCAGATCAACTTTATTACTAATAAAATTAATAAGATCCTTGGTTGGGAAGGTGAAAAACATGTAACTCCACATGGTTATAGAAGCTCAATTGCTACTATTCTAGATGAGAGAGAGATGGAGTTAGATAACATCAAATACCTTCTCGGACATACCATCACGAAGGACAATATTCAATACTATCTGAGACGAGATCAGAGAAAGATTCGTGCCTTACGGAGAGAATTAACAAACATTGAGAATGAAATTTATGAAAACCTAGAAAAAAGAAAGAATGGTAAAGCGAAAGGAACAGGAGAGGCATTAGAAGATTCAATAACCTTAAAAGCAGACACGGAATCTAATTTCTCACCAAATAACACTGCTAGTGAAAAAGTTTCTATTGAATACTTTATTCAATTAACGAAGACCAACCCTCAGTTAGCACAGAAACTAGCGGAAATGAATCTGGTTAAAATGTAATTTTTTTATTAGGAAAGCTACCTACTTATATGGTAGCTTTCGACTATTCATACTAAATTAAATGTGAAACGAATCAATGGCTTTCTTTTTTGCCTCATAATCTATATGTGTATACATTTGAGTTGTTGCAAGTGATTCATGCCCTAATAGTTCTTGGAGGGTTCGCAAGTCCACCTTTTCTTGTGTAATGGATATAATGTTTCCGTGTTCATCCACTTTTTCCGTATGACCTTGCTGCAATAATAACGTCGCAAACGTATGCCTTAGGTGATGTAACGTAAAACGGTGGGGAGGGAGACCTGCTTTTTGTAACACCCCTTTAAAAATAAAATTGACACCTCGAGGGTCAAAAGCTCTTCCATGCCCGTTGCGAAAAACGGGTTCTAGTGGATGAGTCTGATGTTCTTGTAACGATTGTTTAAGAGCCTTTAATAATGGAACAACAGAAGAGTGAAGGGGAAGAAGACGTTCTTTTTTTCCCTTTCCCAATATTTTGATCGTTTCATTGTATAAGTCAATTTGCTCCCATGTTAAGCTCACTAACTCTTGCTTTCTCATTCCAGTGGTCCCTAACAGTTTAAACATCGTTTCGTTTCGAAGGGAGAGAGGGCCTTCTGCTTGTTCTAATGATACAAACAATTGCTTGAGCTCCTGTAAATTTAGATATTTTGGTAATTTTTTGTCCGCTTTTGGAGCGATGATCCCTGCTGTAAAGTCCGATTGAGCCATTTTTTCCTTTAAACAAAACTGACAAAACGACTTTAAACTGGAAATCCGTCGTTGCATGCTTCTTGGACTGATCGATCCGTGAACGGTCTGGTGCTGAATGAAGCGACGAACGATGGAAGGATTTAAATCATCAAGATCGGTAGATCGCTTATGATGTTGTAAAAATGCCAAAAAAATAGATAAATCGCTTTCGTAGCTGTCAAGGGTATTTTGGGAATAATTTTGTTCCACTTCAAGGTACAGTAAAAAATCATCTAAAGCTTGTTGAATTTCGATTTGAAACGCCTCCAAATAGTTAGTTATATGGACGTACCAAAACCTTATAATCCGTACCAAGAAATTATCGGTCTATGCCAGATTGTTATCAGGAAGTTCATGAAGGTTATCCGAAACATTATCGGGAAGTAGCTCATTAAAACTTCTCAATAAAATTTATTATAGGAAGTATCTCAATTGGTGAAATTTTTATTCGGTCTCAAAACATTGAGTATACTAGGCTTTTGAGACATTTTCGGTCAATCTAATTCAACTTCCTATAATATATATTATGGTGGGGGCGTTAATAGAAATTATGAAAGATACACTCTATAAATAAAGTGCATCCCTACTCTATTCGATGTTTATAACTTCGATCTTTAATATCTCTAATATTCATATATCCAACACTATATTCAATCACATCATTTATATATAAATTATGTTTCTTTGCAAACTCTTTAACATTTTCTAATAATTCCTTGTCGTATGTAGTTTTATATTGAACTCGATCTTTAGGCCTTAGATCTTTATTATAAGTAATAACACCTTGATTTAATACTTGCTGTAATCCAGTTTCAATTAAGTAATTAATGTGAGTATCATTTTCTATCGCGAGTCTAGTTAATTCATTAATAATAGCCTTGCTTATATTTGTTCTAAACTTTACTCTTGATTGATCAGCTTGTTGAACAAGTCTACCGTTTATTACTTTCCACATATCATTTCTCCTTAATTCTCTATTCACATCGTTGTATCATGTAAAGTTTCTTTTTAGAGACAAAGTTGTTAGTAGTATTATTATATATAATCTTTGCTAGTTTAGGTAATTCGTATTTTTCCTTTTACCCATGTACGATATATCGTGTTACCAGCTTGACTAATCTCAGTAGTTATTTCAGTACGTAATTTCCATTTCTTAAATACCTTAAATAACCCTTCAGCAAATAGTAAGCTACCGGTTGTAATATTCATTACATAACCTTTCGGCTGAACCCATCCATCTCCATCTATAACACCTCTAATAAATGAAGGTAAATACTCATCTGGGACTTCTGGGAATGGAACATTTAATGACTTTTTAGTGTGGATGCCTAGTTTTGCTAGGTCATTTTTAATTTCCTTTGAATTAATAATTAAAGTTGGGGTTTTCTTTGTTGGTCCAGTGGGTGCTAGTACATAGTCTGCTTCCATATACTTTGCTATTAAACGGAGAATTCTTTCATCTTTTTGACTAAAGTAGATTGTGTGAGTGTGTTGACTAATATGTCCATCAGTCACAAATATCCCTAAAACCCATGTCATCTCATGTGACCAAGTTTTAAAAAAATTTTCATTTACTTTATGTTTACGAGGCTGACCTGAGGATGGTTCACGATTCATCTTCACCCCATGCTTATACATAACATTTCGTATTGCACGGTCTGAGAGTCCAGTAATTGTGGTCATTTCCTTAAAGGACATATTGCTTTTGGACATATTGCTTTTGTACATTTTGATCATATCTTCATCAGTTATACCTAATTTCCTTGGCATATTTATCATCCTTTGATTAATTTACAAACAGCTGAGTGATCACAAAGATGACTATATACATAGTATAGAACAAATGTTCTATACTTTCAATAATTAAGGTTTTTTAACCAAAAAACCACCTCAATTAATTCTTGAAGTGGTTTTACTAGTCAAAAATTAGCTCGACAATAATATATTTTTCATTTTTATATTCTTTTTAACTGATCAAAAATCTCATCATACCTCTTAACTAACTCAAAATCCAACTCAGTCAACCCGTTCGCACGCCAAGAAGTGAGTTTCAGCGTAACTAGTTTATAATCAATAGCAATAAACGGGTGATGATTAACTTCCTCGGAAAGTGTCGCGATTGCTTGAACAAATTCAACCCCTTTTAAATACTCCCCAAAGCGGTATTTTTTCTCTAACCACTTTTCATTCGAAATTTTCCATCCAACTATATTCTTTAAATGGCTAGCAATTTGGTCGTCGGTTAATTTCTCCATGCCTTCATCCTCCCTATTTTCTCTTCTTCCCAATCAACAATGACAATTGAAAAATAGTTACCGGTAAAGATTGTCTACCTCTAAAGGCAAGGTATTTCGGTTCCCAGCGTGTAGCAAATTTCTCTTTATACTTACGAATCCCATCAAATTGATACAAATAATGTCCATGACGATAAATTTTTGCTGCTACTTTTTCATCTAAAAAAGAGTATTTGTTCATACCGACATTAGACAGAGGAGCCATTCCTAAATTAAACGATTTGTATCCGCTCTCTTTTGCATACTCTAATATCGAGATAAACAGCATATCCATCGTCCCATTTGGCACGTTCCTTAAATGTCTCATTAAATCGACAGATAAAACTTCGTTGTTATCATATACTGGCATCAAGTTAGCAAACGCTATTACTTGACCTTCTGTATTGGTTAAAGTAGCAATAGGACCTTGTTGTAAATAATGCTTGTCAAAAAAACCAAGCGAAAACCCTTTTTCTTTTCTCTTTCCTAACCACTCATCAGAAACATCTTTTAATTCAGCTATAAACTTATCGTTATATGGAGGGGAATGAATAGCAAACTTATACCCTTCCCTTTCAAATTTATTCTTTACCGTTCTTAAACTTGTTTTCTTTTTACCAACTAAAGTGAACTCCTCTAAATCTACGTATGCTTCTTCTCCTAGTTTAAAAAAATGATAACCATTTTCATGATACAAAGGTAAGAGGTTCTTTTGAATTTGATAGAAAACACATTTTAGCCCTTTTACGTCCGCAAATTGATGTAGTTCGTCTATTGCACGCGAAAAAGAATGTGAATCACCAATTGGGTCTCCGAGTACCACTAATTTATCAGCCATTGTAGAATACATGAAAAGCACATCTTCATCCTTTGTCCAGAAAAATTCTTTATCATTTAAGAAAGATAAGTGAGTTAATACATTTCCTTTGTGTTCAACTAGAAAATCGATTATATCTATATTTCTAACCGGTGGAGAGGTATTGGTAGCTAATAATTTAAATCCAACAAAGTTAAAAATAATAGCCAAAATCAATCCAATAATAGCGGAAATCAATAACTCATAAGGCTCTTTTACAAGTAATCTCTCAAAGTCTTCTGGAAGTTTAAGCTTTTCATATGGATGATCAAGGTATCCAATGAATACATAAGTAACGAGTGACCCTATGGTTAAGGCAGCCATTGTCATAAAGGCGCCACAGGATAGAGATAAACTTTCTCTATAAAACTGTTTTTTCGATATACGTAATAAGGCTGCAATCCCAAATAAGAATAGTGCCTCTTCAAAATCAAATCCTTTTGAAAAAGTAAAAACTGCCCCAGCTATTAATACAATATATGAAAGGGTATAAGCACTTTTTACTTTTAGCTGAATGCTTCTAGATAATAATAAGAGGGAAATACCGGCTGTTACTGATAATTGGAAAGACATATTTAAAATAGGTGCTGAAAAAAGTTTTTCTGCAAAAGTGACTCGGTCTAAAATAGCAGGTGTAGCGGCTGACAACAAAAGCAGTATTCCACTAACAAAAACGAGTGCTGCCATCGCCCAATGACTGATATTTGGAACTAAATAGTCAGGAATAAGTGCATATTTTTTTAACCATTTACCGAGTTTGGTTTGCACGACTGCATTTTTCGTCTGGACAATCACTTCAGTTGAAGCAAAAATAAGACCGATAATAAAGGGAATGAAAAAGTAAAACAGTCGATAGAATAGTAGAATGATTAGAACTTGTCCATCTTCAACTCCGTAATACTTTAATCCAATCAATATCATTAAATCAAAGGAACCGAGTCCTCCTGGAACTAAACTAATTACACCTGCTATTGCTGCTGCAATAAAAGTGGAAAGAATGAAGTGAAATGGAAGATCATTTCCTAAAACAACAGTAATTCCCCACATAAACACTGCTGCAATGAACCATTCAATGATAGAGACAACAATAGCCCAAGTCGTCCAATGATTCCATAAGGGCTCTCCCTTTTTTCTTCTCGTATAAATTAAAAATAACGAGTAAACAGGTAAAAAGCCTGCCATTCCCCATAAAGCTAATATAAGCCATTGATGATTATCAAGTACGGGTTGAATATCTACAAATGAAAAGAGCGGAAACCAAGCTAATACCGACAAACCTGTTAAAATAAAGGGTGTGATCCAAAGAATGGATGTCCAAAGCTCCTTAGAATCACCTGTATATTTCTTTAACAAAAGGCCTCTTATACTGGCACCAGCAAATCCGCCAAAGCCTAATACATTATTGAATGTGTTAGAAATCCATGATATTTTAACGAGGGCTGTCCATTTAATCGTAATATTTAACTTTTTTACTAAAATAACATCATAAAAAATCATCGCGGATACAGCTATCATCCCCGACAAGAACATGAAAATAAGTTGATTGGGGGTGAGAGATTTTATTTGAAGGAACAGATTAGAAGCATCTAATTCCTTTAACTCCTTCCGACCCTCTACATAAATAATGGTCAGTAGTAGAATAGGAATAATAAGCTTTATAATCCTTATCAAGCTCTTGTTTCTTAGCATGTAACGGCTCCTCATACTTAAATATCTAACTATCATTCTAACTCACACATACTTAGTAGTCACTTGAAGATTTTATTAATAAATAGAACTTCTGTCTATACATTTTTGTGAGTAACTTATGAAAAAAGTACTAGGAATATTCAACAAAATAAAAGCCAGCAGTCATAAAAACTGCTAGCTCTCTCTTATTAATCCACTTTAATCGGCACAATCTCACCGTTTTCAACAGCTGCAACAATTAACTCTGCTTCAAAACCACCATTTGCATCAATAGTAGGAATCACATAAACCTTTTTATCCTCTGGTAAATTGTCTAACCCATCTTGCATATGAGCTCTAATTTTTTCCGGATCATCTACCGATCCAGCCGCTTTCATTGCCTCTACAAAAATATGCATCGCAATATAGTTTAATCCCGCTTCAGAACCTGGATCTTCCTTGTATTTGGCGTTATAGTTCTTGACGAAATCTGGAATCGCTGGACTGTCGGAGTTAACTAAAGGCATGACCCCAATCGATCCATTTAACAATTCGTAAGAACCAGTCACTCGTTTCATTTCATCAAATTTGGCCTGATCCATGACGATGAATCCACCTTTGAACCCTAATTCTCTCGCTTGTTTGGCCACTTTCGCTGTTGGTTCAGATGCCCCACCGATAAACAAGACATCCGGCTTTTCTTTTAAAGCATTGGTGATTAAAGTAAAGAAGTCCGTTTCCTTCGTGAAATCAATCGAAGAGTTGAAAACTACTTCCCCGCCTTGTGCTTCCCAATGAGGCTGTAATTTTTCAGCCCAGTCTTTTCCGTATTGTGAAGCAGTAGGTAAAAACGCTATTTTCTTTCCGAAATTATCCATTGTATATTTAGTAAACGGTTCAATATAGCCGTCATATCTTGGAGGAATTCGTACGGTTAATTTATTTCCTGTTTCAGTAATCTTAGGTTCACTTGTGTATGCTCCAATAATGAATTTATCCTGTTGGTTAAATACTTGTAAGGCAGCTACTCCACCACTATGAGGAGTGAAAATAATAGGGGTTTTATTTTCTTGCATCAGTCTCTTTGCATTGGCTCCCGCTTCATTCGGTAGGTACTTATCATCTAGTGATACGACATTAAGCTTATATTTCTTACCGTTGACTTCAAAACCGCCAGCATTATTAATCTCTTCTGCTGCCATTTTAACTCCGTTTAATGTACGCTCACCATAAAGTGCAGCAGGTCCACTTAGAGGTCCAGTATAACCGATGTTGACCATACCCACTTCTGCACTGCCTTTATCATCTGTTTTATTCGGATCTTCCGTTGTTTTAGTAGGCTCATTCGTGTTGCAGGCAACCAAACTAAACATGAGAACAAAAATTAAACTCAAAAAGGATAGCATTTTTGTTTTTTTCATCCGATTTTTCCCCCTTATAAATTTATTTCTAAAAATTCTGAATTCGAAAGTGATACCTCCTGCCGACCACCTCCTCTAAAAGTAAGGAAGGCAACTATGCACCTATATAAGCTTTCCTAATTTCATCGTTAGAAAATAACTCTTCTGACGTTCCTTGAAGAACAACGGAACCATTTTCAAACACATAACCTTTATGAGCAATTTTTAACGCCGCATGGGCATTTTGTTCCGCTAACAGAATCGTTGTCCCTTCTCTATTAATCTTCTGTATGACTTCAAACATCTGTTCGACAATTAGCGGAGCTAGCCCAATAGATGGTTCATCTAATAGCAGGAGTTTTGGTTTTGCCATGAGTGCTCTGCCAATCGCTAGCATTTGTTGCTGTCCACCGCTTAAAGAACCTGATGCATCGTGTTGTTTTTCCTCTAGGATAGGAAATAATTCATACACATGCTCAAGTGTTTCTTTAATCAGCTTTTTATTTCTTCTATGAACGTAAGCTCCCATTTTCAAATTTTCATAGACTGTCATAGCCGGAAAAAGCTTTCTTCCTTCTGCACATTGGACAATCCCTAATTGCACCTTCTTTTCTGGAGCCCATTTCCCAGTGGACATTCCTTCAAAAAGAATTTCTCCCCGAGAGGGTTTATTTAACCCACTAATCGTCTTGAAAGTAGTACTTTTACCAGCCCCATTGGCTCCTAGTAATACAACCACTTGCCCTTCTTCCACCTCAAGATTAATATTTTGAATAGCGGTAAAACTGCCATATTTAACGTCAACGTTACTTAATTTAAGCAATGGCACTCCCTCCTAGATAAGCTTTAATAACGGTTGGATTATTTCTAATCTCTTCTGGAGTTCCCTCTGCTATTTTTTCACCATAATTTAAAACCATGATTTTATCTGCAAGCTTCATAATCATCTGCATTTTGTGTTCAATTAAGCAGACCGTAATGCCTTTTTGAACCATTTTTTTCATCAATTCTGCTAAACCTTCTGTTTCATCTGGATTCACCCCTGCTGCTGGTTCATCAAGAAATAAGATTTCAGGATCCGTAGCAAGTGCCAATGCAAAAGCGGTACGTTTCTTTTCTTCCTGTGTTAAACTACCAACAAGCTTCCCCGTCACTTTTTTTAATCCGGTAAATTCAATGACTTCCATTGCTTTTTCACGGCATTGTTCTTCTTCTAGCTTTAATCTCTTCGTTCGAAAAATTGCATCAAGTAAGTTTGATTTTGTACGCAATCGATGTCCTACAATTACATTATCCAAAACAGTTGCTTGCTCAAAGAGATTCGTTGTTTGAAAGGTGCGTGCGATTCCGAGTTCTGCTATTTTATTGGACGGCATGTTCGTAATATCAATTCCTTTGAAGATCACTTTTCCAGCACTAGGAGGGTGAAAACCACTAATTAAATTGAAAAAAGTAGACTTCCCAGCACCATTTGGTCCAATGATAGCATTGATTTTCCCTTTTTCGATGGAAAAATCAACTTCATTGACTGCAACTAACCCTCCAAATTTTTTTGTCAATTGTTGTGTCACTAAAAACATGGTTACCCCTCCTTTACTTGTTCATTTGAAATGACTACCGCTTCGGTTTTACTAGATTGTAGTTGCTTTTTCATTTCTCTCTTTGCTTTCCATGTGTAAAAGGCTCCTACAATTCCTCTTGGATAAAAAATAATGAGTAATGTTAAAACAGGACCGAATATCAACATACGATAATCCTGTAAAAATTGAAGTTGTTGTGAAATCCAAACAATTAAAATCGTCCCAACGATAGGACCAGACAAGGTGCCAATCCCACCAATAAGCAGATATGTTAATAAATCAAAGGTAATGACAATATTTCCAATGTCCGGTCCAATAAAGCGGACAAATGAGGCATAAAGAGCACCTGCTAAGCCGGCAAAAAATGTAGATAGAACAAAGACGGTCAGTTTATTTTTCGTTGTAGAAATACCAATCGTTTGGGCTAAATCTTCGCTATTTCGAATTGCGATATACGTTCTTCCTGTTAACGAATGTACGATTCTATACATCACAAGCACGACTAATAATAGAATGAACAATACTAAATAATACTGAGATAAAGGGGTCTCAAAGCTCAGGGGACCAATGTTTCCTGGAGCAGGGATCCCAATCAGACCACGCACACCTTCCGTTAGACTATCCCACTTATCAATAACGAGATAGATGATATATCCAACACATAAGGTATAGATGGCAAAAAAGTGCTCTTTCGTTCTTAAAGCGACTAAACCGATGAGGAATCCTAAAACACTAGTAATCAATAAAGCTAATACAAATGCCAACCAGAAGTTCATCTGTGCTTTTACCGTTAATATGCCTAATGAGTAGGCTCCTATAGCAAAAAAGCCGGCGTGTGCTAAGGAAAGGTAGCCCGTGTACCCTGCTAATAAATTTAAGCCGTATACGCCAATCATCCAGATGAACGAAAGAGTCATTACGTGAATAAAGTATCCATTTTGTGTGATGAAAGGAAAGACTATGGCAAATAAAATGAAGGCAATAATGATGTTCCTCTGATTTAGTATCTTAGCCATTAATGTCCCCCCTTTGCAAAGAGCCCAGTTGGTTTAACGGATAGGATTACGACCAGGAGAACAAAAGCAATGATATCTTTATAATCATTAGATAGATAGGTAGCCCCTAGGCTTTCACTAAGTCCTAATATATACCCACCAATGATGGCCCCTGGTATGCTGCCCATTCCACCAAGAATGATAATAACAAAGGCTTTTAGGATAACGAGTTGACCCATACCAGGAAAAACGAGATTAATAGGCGCCGTTAGCGAACAGGCAATGGCTGCTAATCCCCCTGAGATAAAGAAGGTTAACATCGCCACTTTGTTTGTATTAATTCCAACTAAACTTGCTCCATCCCGATCCTGGGACATAGCGATGATGGTAGACCCTGTATATGTTTTTTTCAAGAATACATAAAGGAGGACCATGACGATAATTGCAAAGAAAATGATTAGCAATCTTTGCATCGTAAAAGTTAACCCAAAAAATTGGACCACTTGCCCATATGGGGAAGGCATCATTTGGTAATCGGCCCCCCACACGAAATGAGCAAATGCTTCTAAGAATAACAAAATTCCAATTGCGGCAATCTTATCATGGATTGGTGGTGCTTCCCGGAGCGGGTAAAACACAAACCTTTCCATCAAAACACCTAAGAAACCAACCACAATGATCGAAACAAAGATAGCAATCCAATAATGGAAACCAAACTTGGTCATCATCGTTAACGTAACGTATCCACCCATCATATAGAGGGCACCGTGGGCAAAATTTGGGATGTGCAATATTCCATATACAAGCGTTAATCCAAGAGCAACAAGGGCATAGACACTACCAATGGTTAATCCGTTAAACAACTGTTGAATGAAAATCTCCATGTTTCTCCTCCTTATTTAAAGGGTCATTGTTTACACGTTCAGGAGGCTTCTATCTAGATTGTTGTTCCGCTTTTTCCCATTCCTCTTCCTGAAGCTTTCGCCATAAAATTTTCCCGCTACTCGTCATTGGGAACTGTTTTCGAAACTCCACTTGTCTCGGATATTTATAAGCAGCCATATGCTGTTTGGACCACTCAATAATCTCTTCTTCCGTGATTTGGTTTTCATATCCGTCATTTAAGATGACAAATGCTTTCACCGATTCTCCTCTTTTAGAATCAGGAACACCAACTACAACAGCTTGCTGTATGGCTGGATGTTTATACAGGTAGGACTCAATCTCTGTTGGCCACACTTTATAGCCGGACGCATTGATCATTCTTTTTACACGATCAACCATAAAGAAGTACCCTTCCTCATCATAACGACCAATATCTCCTGTTCTAAAGAACCGTTTCCCATCCAATTCGATGAAAGAACTTCTATTTTCATCGTCTCGGTTATAATAACCCACCATTACTTGCGGACCATTCACCACAATTTCGCCAATTTCTCCAATACCTAGTTCCTTGTTGGTAGTCGGTTCTATAATACGGGCATCAACATCGAAGGACGGAACACCTAAGCATTGCATCTTTGGTCGATCCGGTGGATTAAAATGAGTTTGGGCGATCGTTTCAGATAGTCCGTAACCTTCAACAAATTTTAATCCAGTTAGGTTGAATAGCTTTTCACCAACCGCTTCCGGTAGAGCTGCTCCCCCACCTGAAATGGATACTAACGAAGAGATGTCTTCCGGTTTCAAATTTGGATTGGCTAGGAAATCAACAATCATGGTTGCAATCGCTACCCAGTGAGTGCATCCTTTCTCTTTTATAAGTTCAACGGCATTTTCACGGTTCCATCTTGTTAAAATAGCCATCGTACTTCCACTAAAGATTGGCATGTGCATACTATGAACCATTCCGGTTACATGAAAGAGTGGTAAAGTCATTAAATGAACCGCATTCGTTGTAACTCCTGACCAATGATAAGCTCCTACCGTATTGGCTTGAACGGTTCGATTAGTGTGTATACATCCTTTCGGTAGTCCGGTAGTTCCTGACGTATACGGAAGGACAACTAGGTCATCTGCCTTCATCGTGTGTTCAGTAGGTTGGAAGTTCGCTTCAATGGCTTCATTCCAAAGATAGTGATTTGATACGTTAAAAACGGCTCGAGGCGCTTCCACCTCAGGAGGTAATGTCCCTTTGAACTCTTCTCCTTTGTAATCGGAATAGGCAGCAACCACGACATGTTCAAGGGAAGTCGAATTTAACAATGGCTGAACTTTACTATAAAGTTCCTGACCAACTATTACGGTTGTGATTCCACAATCTTTTATATAAAAACTCAATTCGTCTGCAGTTAACATCGGATTAATAGGAACGACGACGGCATTCGCTCTTACTAATGCGTAAAAACCAATCACAAACTGTGGTGAATTTTGCATAAAAAGTAATACCCGATCTCCAGTCTCAACACCTAATTTTTGCTGAAGAAATCCTGCTAATTGGTTAACCTCTTCTTCCAGCTTTTTGTATGAGAGGGTGTTACCATAAAAATATATCGCATCGTGCTCAGGATAGCGTCTTGCACTCACATATAAATTTTCATATAGAGACGTAGCTGGCACGGTTAACGATTTAGATATTTTAGGCCAGTGGTTAAAATGCAATGTTTGCATGAGCAACTCTCCTTTACTCTTGTTCTAACCTAGAATAGAAAATCTGAGACTTTAAATGTTCTCAGTAGCCTTGTTTCTACTTCTTGCTTTTAATTCACGAGCAGCCTCTAACATGGCGTTTTTACCATCTTTAAGGAACTCCGTCATTCCTAGGAATCCATGAATTAATCCTGGAACGCAAACATATTTCGCTTCTACACCCGCAGCTTGAAGTTTCTTTGCAAAATTCTCTCCTCCGTCACATAACGGGTCGTACTCGGCAGTCATAATATAGGCAGGTGGCAAAAGTGGTGTGATATCGTCTGGAATTAACATAGGAGCGGCTAATGGATTTTGTGTATCAGCAGGACTGTTTAAATATTGCTCGCGGAACCAATTCATCGTTGATTTGGTTAGGTAATAACCTTCTCCGTATTTCTCATAGGAAGGGGTAAGCTCATATCCAGTTGATGGATAAAACAACATTTGATAAGCAATGGAAGGACCTTTTCTAAGTACCGCTAAATAACCAACAACTGCAGCTAGATTCCCTCCCGCACTGTCTCCCCCAACGGCAATAAAATTTGAATCAATCGATAATTCTGCAGCATGGTCAAACACCCATTTTGTTGCTAAATAGGCGTCTTCCACGGCAACCGGGAATTTACTTTCAGGGGCAAGGCTATAATCGACAGAAACGACGATACAATCTCCTTCATTTGAAAGAGTATGGCACAAAGCATCATGTGTCTCGATATTGCCAATCACCCAACCTCCACCATGGAAATAGACAAGAGCAGCTTTTTCTTCACTAGTCCCTTCAGGTGTATACACTCTAACACGTATCTCATTTTGAAACCCTTTGATCATCAAATCCTCTGTCTTAGCTAGCTTTTCAGCCTTACTCAATAGATTCGCTGACAGTTCAAAGCTTCTTCTGCCTTCTTCAAGCGATTGTTCCTCAAGCGGAGGAACCCCTCTTGAAGCAAACAAATCAAGTAGTGCTTTAACTTCAGGGTGTAAACTCATCATTCCATCTCCTTTATGTAAGCGTTATCATTTTGTAAAAATAGTATCTCGTTTTCTCTAAGACTCTCTCTCGATAATAGTGGCAATGCCTTGCCCTCCACCGATACAAGCGGTAATTAAAGCATATCTACCATTGATTCTTTTTAATTCATAAACGGCTTTTGTTACTAAAATTGCTCCTGTTGCTCCTAATGGATGGCCATGAGCAATGGCACCACCGTTTACATTTACTTTATCTAGATTCATTTGAAGCTCCCGATTACAAGCGATGACTTGTGCAGCAAAGGCTTCGTTAATTTCTATTAAATCCATGTCATTCAAAGTAAGACCCGATTTTTTTAACACTTTTCTAACTGCAGGGACAGGTCCGATTCCCATTACATTAGGGTCAACACCTGCTACTGCCTGTGCTCTAATCACGGCCATTGGTTGAAGATTTAATTCTTCAGCCTTTGCTCGAGACATTAGAACAAGGGCTGCTGCTCCATCATTCAATCCTGAGCTGCTTCCTGCTGTTACGCTACCACCTTTTAAGAAAGCTGGCTGTAGTTTGGATAGCGCTTCTAGTGTAGTCTGTGGACGCGGATGTTCGTCTTGACTAAATACAAAAGGTTCTCCTTTTTTCACAGGAATCGTGATCGGTAAAATTTGTTCATTAAATCGACCTTCTTCCATTGCTCTAGCCATTTTTTGTTGACTGTTATAGGAAAACTCATCTTGTTCTTCTCTAGAAATCTTGTATTGTTCAACTAAATTCTCAGCTGTAATCCCCATCGGCGGGTCTCCCACTTCTTTAGGAGATAGCTGTGACTTTCTAAAACTTGGAGGAATCGGACTATATGGTTTTTCCGGGCGATCCATTAAGTAAGGTGCACGACTCATACTTTCAACACCACCCGCTACATACACGTCTCCCACACCAGCTTGAATGGCTTGAGCCGCTAAATTCATAGCGTTAATCCCTGATCCACATTGACGGTCCACCGTTAAACCAGGGATTTCGAGTGAAAGACCCGTCTGTAAAGCTGTTAATCTAGCAATATTTCCGCCACCACTTATCACATTTCCCATAATAACGTCATCTATCATTTCAGGTTGAATGTTTGCACGTTTAATGGCTTCCTTAATGACTTCTGCCCCAAATACATGGGCCGGTACCGTCGCTAATGCTCCGCCCTGTTTTCCAATCGCCGTTCTTACAGCTGATACGATAACAGCATCACGGTTCATTCATATCACCTCTTTTTCGTAAAGAACACAAAATATTCAGTTTATTTAACTTAAAAATAGGATTCTATCCAACTCGTTATATTACCAAGATAGAATCCTATTATGACTATGCTTCATTTGTTTAGTATCTTCTGTACAAAACCTCTCCTGATAGAACGTCACGACCTTGTTCGTTAACGGCTGCAACGTTAAAACGTAATACATTTTCTTGTTTTTCATTTAGCGTTGCTTTTAAAGTAACGACATCATGAAGGAAAACCATTCCTTTGAAACGAATGGTATAATCTTGGATAAACCCTTCTTCATAGAAACTAGTAAAAAGCTTTGCTAAGTTCCCCATTGTCCACATACCATGTGCAATGATTCCTGGTAATCCTGCTTTTGTTGCTTCTTCATCAATCGTATGAATCGGATTAAAATCCCCTGAAGCACCTGCATATTTAATTAAATCTAGTCTGCTTACAGGAGCAAGTCGAATTTCTTCTAATGAATCCCCCACTTGTAACTCATAAAGTGTTGTCATTTTCCAATCAACGCCTTTCTTACAGCTTCAGAGATAATGACAGTCTGTGTGGAAGAAAACACTACCTTTCCATCCTTATCCTCTCCATAGCTCTCAATGACTAAAAATCCAAGCTCCCCCATGGAACTAGTTTTGTCGTAATAATCTTTTACTTCCGAATAACAAACAATCTCTTCACCAATTAAGAGAGGTCTTTCGTAATGATATGTCTGCTCTCCATGAATTAACCCCTTATTTGGTAGAAAGAGTCCTTCTATTTCCCCATAATCAAATACTCTAGGAAAAGTTGGTGGGGCAATATTACCCTTATACCTAGATTGAAGGCCCGTTTCTTCGTCCAAATAAATAGGATGGAGATCCCCAATCGATTCGGCAAACTTCTTTACAGCGCCTCTTTCAACGATATTTTTTACTCTGTTTGATTGCTTACCAATATATGGTTTGAACATATTACTTCCTCCTTTCCTGACTAGTTTTTAGGGCCGCCTGCTACATAGATGACTTGGCCGTTAACGAAGGAAGACTTCTCATCAGCAAAGAAGGCAACAGCATTAGCAATGTCAGCTGGTTTTCCGCTTCTTCCAACTGGGATATTGGCAACACTATGTTTGATTAAATCATCAAAGGAAATGCCAATTCTACTAGCTGTTTCTCTAGTCATTTCTGTTTCAATAAATCCTGGAGCAACAGAGTTAGACGTAATTCCGTATCTTCCTAGTTCAATTGCTAGTGTTTTTGTAAATCCTTGTAATCCTGCTTTTGCAGCCGCATAATTGGCTTGACCACGGTTTCCTAAAGCAGATGTAGATGAAATGTTAATGATGCGTCCATATTTGTTTTCTACCATATACCTTTGGACAGCACGGGCAGCATTAAAGGATCCCTTCAAATGAACATCCATCACCGTTTGCCAATCATTTTCGGTCATTTTAAATAGCAAATTGTCACGGATGACGCCTGCATTATTAACGAGAATGTCTACAGAACCAAACGTATCATAGACTTCTTTCACTGTTTGTTCTACTTGCTCAGCGTCTGTTACATTCGCAACCTTTGAAAAAACATCATATCCTTTTTCGCGAAGTTCACTCGTTGTTTCTACTAGAGCTTCTTCATTTAAATCAATAAAAGCAACTTTTGCTCCTTCTGCTGCAAAATGCTCAACAATTCCTTTTCCAATACCACGGCTTCCACCTGTGACAAACGCAACTCTCCCGTCAAATCTTCCAGCCATCTATTTAAACCTCCTGTACAATTTTATGTTAAAAGAAATTTTTGTTACCACTAAGACACTTTAATGGTCAGTATCCCAAATGGTAACGCTTACAGAAATTGACCAATCTTTACATGTCCTTTTAATAAATCCCTTGCTAAAATCATACGTTGGATTTCATCGGTTCCATCATAAATTCTCCAAAGCCTTGCTTCACGGTACCATCTCTCAATCGGTAATTCTCTTGTGTAACCCATTCCCCCATGAATTTGTAGAACACGATCAACGACCCGATTACCCATATTCGATCCATATAATTTTGCCATAGAAGCTAAATGGCGATTATCTTCACCGATATCAAGAGTGTAGGCAGCATTCAGGACAAGCCATCTTGCAGCTTCTAGTTCTACAGCAGAGTCTGCAATTTGCCACTGAATCGCTTGTCGTTCCGCAATCGGCTTTCCAAATGTCACACGTTCTTTAGAGTAATCAATCGCCATTTGAAGTAATCTTTCTGCCGATCCAACGGCTCTTGCTCCAACAATCCAACGGGCAAATCCAATCCACTCTAGACCGAGTTTATATCCGCCGTCTACTTCTCCTAAAATATTTTCCTCTGGGACTCTAACATTTTCAAAAACTAAGCCTGCCGGACCCCATTCACCCATCGTATGTATATACTCGGATTTCCAGCCCATCTCTCTGTCTACGATAAAACATGTCACTCCATCTCGGCCGGTAGCCTGATGTTTTTCTTTATCTGTAATGGCAATAACCATAACAAAATCAGCTTCGTTTCCGCCCGTAATGAAGGTTTTTTCTCCATTAAGAACCCATTCATTCCCATCTTTTACAGCAGTCATTTTTATATTTCTTGTATCAGAGCCAGCACCTGGTTCCGTCATGGCAAAACAAGATTTCTTATCACCATTGATAGTAGGAATTAAATATTTTTGTTTTTGCTCTTCATTTGCATAGTATAAAATATTATCAGCAGATCCACCGAACTGGAAAGGAACAAATGTTTTAGACACTTCCATTAGAACAATTGCCATCATCATTTGGCCAAGATCTGCTCCACCGTACTTTTCCGGTGTATTAATTCCCCAGAAGCCTGCTTCCTTTGCTTTTAATTGGAGTTCTTTTAGTTTTCCTGAAGGTAGGCTCGGTCTTCCTTCTCTTTCGTTTCTTAGAACATCATTTTCGAGAGGAATGAGTTCTTTTTCAACAAATCGACGTATCGTTTTTTGTACCATCTTTTGCTCATCCGTTAAGCGTAAATGCATTCTATTCACTCCAATCTAGTAATCTTTATATTTTTGCTACCAAAATTATATGTGTGTCAAAACGAAAACATACCTACCGGTTGGTATGTTATTTACATTTTATTTAGAAATTTCTGAAAATACAAGAAAAATTTGTGAGGGTAATACAAATATTCACTAGTTCATTACTTATATTTCTACTAAAAGAAAGATTTTCAATCTGACCCTCTCTAAATGTACCTAGAGAGGGCATTTTTCTAATTTAATATATTACTAGCAGCGCTTTCAAACGGCCAGGCTGGAAGTTTTCTTGATAATGGTTTATCTTCTCGATATCCTAGAACATACTCCGCTTGCATGACGGTATGAATTTCTCTTGTCCCTTCGTATATAACAGGGGCTTTGGCATTTCTTAAGTATCTTTCTACTGGATATTCATTTGAAAAACCATATGCACCATGAATTTGTACAGCATCATTAGCTGCCTCGTAAGCATAATCACAAGCACACCATTTAGCTAGTGATGTTTCTCTTGTATTTCTTTTTCCTTCATTTTTAAGCCAGCCGGAACGGTAAACAAGTAATCTAGACTGCTGCAAACCTGCTTCCATTTTCGCAATCATTTGCTGAACGAGTTGATGACGTCCAATTTCTTTCCCAAAGGTACTTCTTTCGTGACAATATTTCAAGCTCGCCTCTAAACAGGCCATAATCGTTCCACACGCACCAGCAGCAACGGTAAAACGACCATTATCAAGAGCAGACATGGCGATTTTAAAGCCTTCTCCTTCTTTTCCAACCAGATTTTCTTTAGGTACTTTCACATTGTCGAAAAAGAGTTCGCCTGTATTACCCGCACGAATTCCTAGTTTTCCTTTAATTGCTTTAGACGAAAATCCTCCCCACTCTCGCTCAATAATGAAAGCAGAAATCCCATGATGTTTTTTGTCTTTATCTGTATAGGCAAATACTAGGAAATGATCGGCGACATCACATAGGGAAATCCATGTTTTTGACCCATTTAAAAGGTAGTAATCTCCACGATTTACAGCTGTCGTTTGCATAGCAGCAACATCGGAGCCAGCATTCGGTTCAGTTAACCCAAAAGCGGCTACTTTTTCCCCTTTAGATTGAGGGATTAAGTACTTCTGTTTTTGTTCCTCGTTAGCCCATTGAAGAAGAGTCATACTGTTCAACCCTGTGTGAACCGACACGGCGGTTCTAAAGGCTGTATCTCCCCGTTCCAATTCCTCACACACAATGGCGAGGGAATTATAATCCATGCCGATCCCGCCGTATGATTCCGGAATGCATACACCCATTAATCCTAACTCAGCTAGTCGTTTTAAAATGTTCGGCTCAAAATAATGATTTTCATCCCATTCTTTGATGAAAGGCATAATCTCTTTATCAACAAAACTTCTTACCGTTTTTCTAAGTAATTCCTGTTCTTCGGTGAAAGCAAAATTCATCAAACATACTCCCTTACTTAAGGTTATGGTTAATAGAGAAGCCATGAGAAAATCATTTTACGCTAATAGGAACCACTCTTTCCCCTACCGCACGAATTAATTCTTGTGGCATTGGGAATGAAACAGCTGCAGGATCCTTTGCAACTGCAAGAGATACTTTTTGCAAGTCCTCTTCTGATAAGTTGTACTCTGTAAAGTCGGATGGTAGACCCGTTTTATGTTGTAGTAACCGTAGTTTCTCTACCACTCTAGCTAAAATAGTGGAGCTGTCATCCGTTGAATCATTCTCAACCCTTAAAGCGTCTGCAAGTTCTTTAATTTTTGGCAAATACAAACTTGGAACATATTCCATGACAACAGGCAAGAAGACAGCGTTTGCCAGACCATGAGGGATTCTAAATAAGGCTCCATAAGCGTGTGCAAAATTATGAACAGGAATCGCATTTAATGCAAAGCTAAAAGCTGTTATTCCCATTAAACTCGCTTGAAGCATCTCCATTCTTGCATTTACATTGGAACCATCTGCTACAACTAAAGGAAGATTCTTTTCTATTAATCTAATAGCATGAAGAGCGTATGCATCCGTTAAAGCAGTTGCGTTAGGTGAAGCAAAAGCCTCGATTGCATGTGTTAAGGCATCGAAACCAGTAAAGGCTGTGATTGCTGGTGGAAGTCCAACCGTTAAATCTGGATCTAGAACGGCAATGTCCGCACTAATAAACGGATTGATAATATTTCCTTTCATTTGTATATCTTCATTAAAGATAACCGCAATGGGAGAAACCTCCGAACCCGTACCTGCTGTTGTAGGAATGGCAATATGCGGAATAGGGATATGGTTGGCTTTAGGGAACTGCTCATATAAAAAGCCTCCAGGAATCGCTTCCTTAATATCGGTTAACCCTTTATGAAGAGCGTATTTCACTCCTTTTACCGTATCTAATACACTTCCTCCTCCAACTGCTAGCAAGGCATCTGCTCCTACTTCTTTAGCATAACGAACCGCTTCATTGACGGAACGACTTTCTGCATCTTGAGCGATATCTAAGTAAGTTCCTACTAATTCGGGACCAGTACCATGAGTGGTCAGTTCAAAGATTTGAGCCACTTTTTCAACTACTCCTGCTTTTTCAAGGCCTCTATCACTAAAAAGAACCACCCTTTTCGCACCTAATCCACGAAATAAATCAGGTACTAAAGCACGAGAATTACATCCACTATAGATAGCGGAACGTAGCATAAATTGAGATAAGGTTTTCGTTTGCATACTATCACCTCTAAATTATTTTTTGGTTAGTATCATTCCTCTTACTCATTTGTTTCTGAAAACAAGAGACCATACCAGCTCCGCTTATGGATTTCAGGAACCATAGAAGTATGAACATGCTTCACTTGTGTATAGGCATCAAGCGAATGCATCCCCATTTCCCGTCCGATTCCACTTTGCTTATAACCGCCAAACGGAGCATCATTCCGAAGCATATGCCAATCGTTAATCCAAACCACTCCCGCTTGTAACTTTCTAGCTACGTCATACGCTTTGTTCACATCTTGTGTCCAAACACCGGCAGCTAATCCGTAAATGGAATCATTGGCCAAACGAATCGCTTCATCTAAATCTTTGTAGCGTATAACACAAAGCACAGGGCCGAAGATTTCTTCTCGAGCAATTTTCATATCATTTGTCACGTTAGTAAAAATAGTGGGTTCCACAAAATGTCCTTCTTCACAACCTTCTACCTTGACCTCATTCCCTCCACATACAAGAGTTGCTCCCTCCGCTTTTCCAGCCTCAATATAAGAGAGAATCGTTTCTTTTTGCTTTTTAGAAATCACTGGTCCTACATCTGTTGAAGGATGGAGCGGATTTCCTAACTTGATTTTTCCTGCTAATTGAACAAGTTCTTCGACCACAACATCATGTAAATGTTCAGGTACAAACAGTCTCGTACCAGATTCACATAACTGTCCGGAATGAAGGAAGACACCAAACAAACTTCCAGGAAGAGCAATGCTAAGGTCGGCATCTTCTAAAATAATGTTGGGTGATTTTCCACCGAGCTCAAGGGTTGTATTTTTTACTGATTCAGCTGCCAGCTGCATGACTTTTCTACCTACCTCTGTTGAACCTGTAAAAGCAACTTTATCCACCTTTGGATGACTAACAAGTGCTTCACCCACTTCAGCCCCTGAACCTGTCACAACATTAATCACACCTGGTGGAACCACCTGGGAGATAATTTCTGCTAGTTTTAATGTTGATAGTGGGGTATAGCTCGCTGGTTTTACAACAATGGTATTGCCCATGGCTAATGCAGGAGCAATTTTCCACGTCGCAATCATCATCGGTAAATTCCAAGGTGTAACGGCTGCACACACTCCAATGGGTTCTCTCCAAATAAAGTTGTGGGCAGGTCCAGGAAACGGCGGGCTAGGAAGTGTTTGTGAAAAAGGATACTCTTCAACAAATTTGGCTAAAGTTTGGAATAAATCAACCATTTGGAGAATGTCATTTGCTCCAATTCTTCTCACAGTCCCGCCAGAGCTTATGGCCTCTAAATAGGCGAGTTCCTCCGCATGTGCCACAATTTTGTATGAAATGGCATACAACACTTTAGAACGTTCTTTCGGCTTCATATTCTTCCAGTCTGTCTCATCGAAAGCCTTTCTTGCTGCTTCTACGGCTCGGTTCACATCGTTTTTGGTACCTTTGGCTACTCTAGCTACTAACTGCCCTGTTGCTGGATTAAACACATCAAAGGTTTCTTGATTTTCAGCCTGTTCCCATTTTCCATTAATAAATAGCGGAAACATTTGTACATCTACATTTACGGTCATAAAAAAATTCCTCCTTTTTATCGTTGATAGCTGAATCTATAAAACTCCTAGTTCCGTTTCCGAAACTTTATAAATCTCTTCAATTTTCTTCCCTCTAGCCCTTGCTAGAATATCCATGCGAACAGAAAGCTGTTTTAGAGTAAAATTCATCGTATCTTCTAATAAATGTCCAAATTCGCTATAATCTCTACCATCAAATCCTTCTTGGTTCAAGCAAATGGCTAATGGAGTGAGTTCCTGCATTTTTTCTGCTACATAATCATACAAATGAGGATGCTCACAAATTAAACGTTGAAGTAGGAAGGTTCCATACCCGATGTGTCGAGATTCATCCTTCTTTAAATGGCCAACACCTTCTAGCAAACCAGGCATGATATTCGATGCTTCGAGTGATTGGTAAAAAGAATAATAGCCTGTTTCTGCTAAAACGCCTTCAACAAACATGTTGTAAACGGTTGACGCTTCTGCAATAGCTTCCGGTGATTGGTCGGTAACTAAACGCTCCATCGCGGTTGGAAGAATATCATAAAAAATCGTCTTATACGTTTCAGAATGGTAACAAGAGAGGTCTCCTTTTTCTCCAATTGCATTAAGTGCTAGACGGAAAAACTCCGTGTGTTTAGCTTCCTCAAATAAGAAGGTCGTTAAATACATCTCTTCTTCTAATCTTCCTTCTTTGGCAATGGCCATAATCAGTGGAAGTAAATCGAGAGTAACGGCTTCCTCACCTGCTTGAAATTGTGAAATTAAACGTAGAATATCCTTTTGTTGGGCTTCTGTAAGTGTTGCCCAGTCCTTCTTATCTTGTGAAAAATCAATGTCAGACGGGTTCCAAACTCCAAAGCGTTTTGCCTTTTGATAAAGACGAAACGGAAAGGAATCCTCCAAGATCCCTCGTTGACTAGTTGTTAACATTGTTCTTCTCTCCACCTAAACTCCCCCTATAAAAACAAATAGATAATATTTAAATAGCTTCAATAGAAACTATAAAAATTAGTTTTATTTTGGAAAAATAGCTTCTTTTACTGTTGTTCTTAAATGAGTTTTTAAGATTTTTCCAACCCCGTTACGTGGTAGTGCCTCTAGGAAAAAGATACGTCTTGGTGTTTTTGTTTTGGCTAGATGGTCTTGGCAAAATTGTATGAGCTCTTCTTCAGAGACCGTTGTACCTGGTTTTCTTACCACGCAAGCAACCATTTCCTCGCCCATTCTTTCATCAGGAATGCCTACAACAGCTACTTCCGCCACTTTCTCATGGCTATTTAATAGCTCTTCTATGTCACGGGGATAAATATTGAAACCACCTCTAATAATGAGATCTTTTTTCCGGTCAACAATAAATAAGTAACCCTCTTCATCTACATGTGCAAGATCTCCTGTAAATAGCCAACCGTCTTTCAGTACTAAATTGGTTTCCACTTCATTTTGATAATAACCTGGCGTTACATTATCCCCACGTACTATCAGTTCTCCCACCTCTCCAGGCGGAACCTCTTCTCCCATATGGTTAACAATCTTAATCTCCACGCCAGGGATAGGGACTCCTACTGAACCAGGCTTTATTGGTATTCCTTTATGATGGGAGGTGACAACAGGTGCTGCTTCAGATAATCCATAGCCTTCTCGTATATCTGCACCAAACTTTTTCCTAAATCCATGAAGTAAGGCAACAGGTAAGGGAGCCGACCCTGAACCAACCCATTCAAGTGAGGAAGTATCATAGTCGTCGGCTAATGGACTAGAGTACAAGGCATGAATATAGCAGGTACAGCTGAAAACGAACGAATTTTATAGTTTTGAATGGCTTCAAAAATTTCTTTTGGATCAAATCTAGGAAAAATAACAATGGAACTGCCTGTGATAAAACAAGTATTTGAAATCGTAAGTCCATACACATGTGCAAGTGGTAGAACTCCTAGTGTTGTTCCTCTGTCCGTGTTGTGATGAATAGCGGAGTTTTTAGCATTGGAGTATAAGTTTTTGTGGGTTAAAAGAACACCTTTTGGTTGACCAGTTGTTCCTGAAGTATATAAAATAACGGCAATATCGTCGTTCTCCGAATCAGGTTCACCAAACTGATTGGTTTTTTTGGACATCATGCTATACAAATTGATTTTTCCATCTTTTGAAGGAAGATCTGTAACAATTAAGAGTGGTTCATCTTCTAATCCTACTGTGGCTTTCCGTATCGTTTCTGCTGTGTAGGAAGAGGCAATAACTGCTTTCGCATTACTATTTTTTAAGATATAGTGTATTTCTTTTGGATGTAGGGTGAAAAGAATGGGGACAATGACGGCACCTAATCTAGTGATGCCTTGATAAGAAAAAATGACCTCTGGACAATTAGGCATACAAACAACAACTCTATCACCTTTTCTAATGCCAAGGGTGTGTAAACCATTTGAAATTCGATCTGCATATTCTTTCGTCTCGACGTTTGAATATTGTTTATCATGATGAAATAAAAAAGGATATTCGCCAAATTCACTAACATTTTGATCTAGTAATGTTTTTAGCTTCAAATTCATCCACTCCTTAATCAGACCTTAGTCGATAATACAGGATTTCATTTATTTCTTCTGAAGAAACAAGCTCTCTTTCTTCCATTAAGTCAAGATGCCCTTGTATTTGGGATAATCCAAGAAACACAGAGGTTCCTTTTAATCGTGGATACATCTCCTGACAAATTTCAAAGATACTTTTTTGACCTGATTGTAGGATTTTATGTATGTTCGAACATCTGTTTTCATGTTCCATTAGCCTTTGATCAATTAATTTTGCATGTTCTTGAAAAGGCTGACCATGGCTTGAATAACAGACTCCTAAAGGTAAATTTTTTGCCTGACTGAGCGATTCCCTGTATTGAAGTAACGGTTTAGGTCTGTTATTAGAATCTGGTTTTGGAGGTTCTATGAAAGCGTTTACAGATAGTTCAGCGATTAAATGGTCTCCTACGAAAGTGAACCCATTTTCATGATTCACCAAGAGAATATCCGTTTGGCTATGCCCTGGTACATGATAGACTTTATAAGGAGAACCACCAATAGAAATGCTGTCACCATTCTTTATGTAATGGACATTTTCCCAATTCTCCTCTATATATTTCCGTCGATACTGATGTACGAGAGGAGTGGCCCCACATTGTATTAAAAACTGATTAAAGAATTCGTTCATTCTATGAAACTCATATATACCACCAGTAATAATAGGACGGGCTAACTCATGAACGTAAACAGGTAATAATACTTCCTCTTGAATGAGTCGAACGCCACCATAATGATCGGTATGCATATGGGTTAAAACAATGTGATCAAAATCCTTAAACTCTAAACCATTTTGTCTTAATTGAGATTTCAACTCATAAAACGACTTTTCTCCAGGATTTCCAGTATCTATGAGTGTGGCCGTATCCCCTAAAACAGCAAATACATATACAAAACCTTCGGAAAAAGGAGTTTCTAGTTTTATAGGTACAATTTTTTGAATAGGACCCCACTCCTTATAGGATTGTAAAATTAATCCAATACAATTTAACATATGATTGTCTAACTATTATTTAGTCTATTTTTTCTAAAAAATAGTTCAAAGTAAGACCCAGATTCCCCCTCCAGGCCTTACTTGTGAGAATCAATCATCCAACCTTTGTTTTTGCACCCGCAAATAGTGCTTTTGCATTATCTCCAATCATTTTGTCAATTTGTAACTCTGTCACTCCGTTTTGTCTCAAGTTTGGAAGGACGTTCATAAATAAATGAGCTGGATGCCAGTTTTCCATAATTTTAGTTATTTGCTCATTCATTACAGGTGGACGGCCTAACCAAATATTCACCGTATCATGGGCTAGTAGGATTTGATCTTCATAGCCTTCTTGAATTAGACTTAATAGAGTTTGAATTCTTTCATGATCAAAAGGGGCCCCGACCATTCCTTGAATGCCGAATCGGTCCATTCCAATTCTAACTCCTTGGTCCAAGACCTCTTTGTGATAATCAAGATTGATGTTTCCACACATATGGCCGATGATGATTTTGCTTGGGTCCGCTCCAAGCTCAATTAACATTCTTGCTTGTTCAGGCCCCATGGTTCCTTCTTGTGTATGTGTAAGAATGACGACCCCTGTTTCTTGTTGAGCACGAGCTCCAGCGCGGAAAAACATCTTCTCATATTCAGTGATCTGATCCTTGCTAGAGGCTAGTTTAATTACTCCAGCCTTAATTTCCGTACCACCGATTCCTTCTGTTATTTCTTTTATAAACATTTCATAGATTTCTTCTTCCGCTGTTCCTAATGCCTGACGGAACTTAAAGTAAGGTGTAGCTCCTTCTCCTTCATAGTAGTAACCAGTAGCACATATGATTTGCAGCCCAGTTGCTTCAGAGACTTTTTGTAAAAATTGAGGATTTCTGCCGCACTCATTTGGCGTAGGGTCAACAACCGTCTGAATACCATAGCTCTGAATTTGCCGTGCAACATTTACGGCCATTTCTAAGGCCTCTATTTCATTAAAAGCTCCTAACGTAATATCACCTTGAAAACCTGGGTAGCCAAATATAAAGTGCTCATGAATCAATGTTTTTCCTAATTGATCAACCGTAATCGGACCAGTTACTGTGTTAATGACTGTCATATATTAAGCACCACCTAGTATTTTTTAATAGAAGGCCGCTGTTAGAAGCGGCCTTCTTAGGTTGTTAAGGTTTTAGGATTAACTTTCCTTTTGTTTGGCGGGACTGTAATAAAGTGTGAACTCTAGCTGCATCCTCTAGAGGAAAAACTTCACCAATCGTTAGCTTTAATCTTCCGTCCCCTAAATACGTGAACAATTCTTGAAGACTCGGTTGAAGTAGTTCAGGCTTTCTCATGATTTGAGGTAGGAAAAAGCCAATGACAGATTGATTACGAGCCATTAAAGAAGAGGGATAAAATCTACTTTGCTCTCCACTAGCAACACCATAAATAACCAATCTACCCGATGTAGCTAGACACTTAAGGGTTTTATTAAAAATATCTCCACCAGCCATTTCTAGGGCCACATTTACTCCTTTTCCACCAGTTGCTTCTAGTACTTTGTCTTCCCAACCATCTTCCGTATAGTTAATAAGAACATCCGCTCCCATCTCACGAGCAAGAGCTAATTTTTCATCCGTACTAGCGGTTGCAATGACCGTGCCAGCACCGAAAATTTTAGCAAGCTGAACAGCAATTGTTCCAACTCCACCTGCTGCTGCATGAACAAGGACCGATTCCCCTTCTTCTAATCTACCCATTGTTTTCAAGATATGATAGGCACTCAGTCCTTGAAGGGGGAGAGCAGCTGCTAGCTCAAAGCTTAATGATTCAGGAAGCGGAATGACCCCTCGGCCATCCGCAATGGCAAACTCCGCATAACCACCAGATTCAATTAAACTTACAACCCTTGTTCCTGGTTTAATGTGGCTCACTTGATTGCCTACTTCCACTACAACACCTGCTACTTCTGCTCCTGGTATAAAAGGTAGAGGAGTTTTGACCACGTATTGTCCTTCTCTACGTGCCGTATCTGCATAATTGACTCCAACAGCATGAACTTCAATCAATACCTCATATCCTTTTGGAGTCGGTTTATCTAATTCAATATATTTTAAAACTTCTGGTCCACCGTATTCCGTTAGTTGAATTGCTCTCATTATATTTTTTCCTCCCTATTTGCCTTGAAAATTAGGTCTTCTTTTTTCTTTAAAAGCTTGAATGCCTTCTAGATGATCTTCCGTTGTAACCATCAAAGTCTGGGTAATGCGCTCTTGCTCTAGAATCTCTTCTAATGGGGCAGTGAAAGAATGTTCAATGATTTTCTTTTGCATACCAAAAGACTTACTAGGGCCATGAGCTAGTTTAGTAGCCAAATTAACCGTTTCTTCTTGAAGTTTTTCAAGGGGCACCAATTGATTAATAACGCCCAGTTGATATAGTCTTTCTGCAGGGATGGGTTCTGCACTAAAGAAAAACTGTTTGGCTAAATGAGGCCCAATTAATTTTGGTAGGAAATAGGAGCCTCCACCGTCAGAAATTAAGCCAACTTGCGAAAAACTTAAAGCAAATTTACTGTCATTAGCGGCTATAATCAGATCGCACGCAAGGACAAGGTTAAAGCCTGCTCCGGCCGCAAAGCCATGAACAACCGCAATGATTGGTTTCTCTGTCTCTTTAAAAGCTAAAATACACTCATTTAACTTTCCAATATGTTCATAGACTTGAGAAGCATTCGCTTGCCCCATCGTTTTGACGTCTCCACCTGCACTAAAGGAACGACCCGCTCCCGCTAAAACAATTGCTCTGATTTCGTCGTTTTCTTGTGCATCTCGTAAAGCTTGCGTTAATCCTAAAATCATTTCAGGACTAAATGCATTTAAGCTTTCTGGGCGATTTAATGTTAACGTCATTACCGGACCTTGTATATCGATTAATAAATGTTGCTCAGCCATACTTGAATCCCCCTTTTGGTATTTTTATAAAAAGCTACATAATTAACCAACCACCATCAACCAATACATCCGTACCTGTCATATAAGAGGCTTCACTTGAAGCTAAGAAGGCAATGACATTTGCGATTTCATCAGGCTGACCTACTCTTTTTAATGCCGTATTTCGCTGAATGGCTTTTACAAATTGCTCATTTTGAAGTCCGCCTTCTGTTAAAGGAGTTTCGACAAAGCCTGGTGAAATGGAATTTACATGAATCCCATATGGAGCAAACTCAAGGGCTAAAGATTTTGTTAAATTAATAGCCCCTGCTTTTGCAGCGCTATAGTGGGGAATCATCGCTCCGGCCTGATGTCCTGACAATGACGCCACATTTACAATCGAACGGAAAGATGTAGCATCTTCTTCTTTTACTCGATTGACCATGAATCTGCCCAACCACTTAGAAACTAAGAAAATACTTTTTAAATTAACATTCTGTACGTAATCCCAATCTTGTTCGGATGTTTCTAGTATTCTCCCATGCTTAGAGCCTCCAGCATTGTTAATAAGCACATGAAGGTCTCCGTATTGTTCCTCAACAAATTGAGCTAATTCCTTAACGTCTTCCTCATCTGTCACATCCGCTGTGAAAATGTCAGCCATGGGGATTTTTTTCGTTGCATTAATTTCGTATGCGACATCTTCAAGCTTTCTTTTCGTTCTTCCTACTAAAAGAACTTTTGCGCCTTCGTTTGCTAGTCTGATAGCTGCTGCTTTACCGATTCCGCTTCCAGCTCCAGTGATCAATGCCACGGTTTGTGAAAATCTCACTATGCATTTCCCTCCTTCTATTTCCAGACAAAGCAAATTTCTGCTTTCGCGGATAAAATGAAATAAACGCGGATATATTCATTTTTTCGCGGATATTTACGACTGACCGCGGATATAATCAGATAAACGCGGATATCCTTAATTTTTCGCGGATATATTCAAGCAAACGCTGTTATCTTTAGAATTTTGCAGTTATTTTTATTAGAGCAAGCTCCACTTTCTCTAAGTTACCGTGGAAAACCTCTCATACGGTGGAAATGACTAGCATTCAGAACCGTTCCTTCAACAAACAAACTGGTTTGCATCATATTGTTTCTCCGCAATACCCCGATTTCTCTCAAACGATTTACCGAATGATGTAAAACGACTACATTCTCTCATTAAAAGTTTAATAAGATTGACTTGTTTTTCCCCATCTGTTAATTGATTAACTAAACTACGTGAGAGTCGTTCTACCTCCCAAGTTGCTGCCTCTAAGTATGTCCTTGTTAAGTCAACCTTCAAGTTATTGACTTCTTCACCACTTTGTAAAATAGATTTATAGGTTCGGTATACAACAGATTCTGCAGAATAAAGAGCAATAGCTATGTCTGCTAATCTCATTAATGTTTCTTGTTCATGTACAAGCTCTTCACCAAATGCATCAAAGGCCAACCCTGCGCATAATAAAAAGACATTTCGGTACAAATCAATTGCTTCACGTTCTTTCACCAAAGCCCCTTCATAAGGAGAGGGAGACTTTTGAAGTTCAAGAAGTGCTTCCTGAACCTTTCCATGTAAATCAACCTCGCCCTTCATTACTTTACGAAACAAATGGGTTGGGATTAACAGACGATTAATTTCATTCGTACCCTCAAAGATCCGATTAATTCTTGAGTCACGGTACATTTGTTCAATTCCATAGTCTTTAATGAAACCTGCACCACCATGAAGCTGAAGGGTTTCATCCGCAACATAATCTAGTGTTTCCGAACCGAACACTTTACAAATGGCACATTCGGTTGCATATTCACTCATTCTTTTTCCAACCAATTTTATATCATTCGTTTCATATAGATCTCCGAGTGATTCTTCTAATAAATGAGCGGTTCGATATTGCACAGACTCTGCTGCATAAATTTGTGCGGCCATCTGTCCCACTTTTTCCTTAGAAGCAGGAAATTCACCAATGGAACGCCCAAACTGTTTCCGTTCTTGAATAAATTGAACCGCTTTACTCAACCCAAATTTAGCTGCTCCCATACAAGCAGACCCTAAATTGAATCGCCCTAAATTTAATACATTTAAAGCAATCACATGGCCTTTTCCAATCTCACCAAGTAAATTCTCTACAGGAACTTCACAATCTTCAAAAATGACCGTTCTAGTTGAAGATCCTTTGATCCCCATTTTTTCCTCTTCTGGTCCAAAAGAAATTCCTGGAAAGCCTTTTTCTACTATAAAAGCAGTAAAATGTTGTCCATCTACCTTCGCGTAAACGATAAACGTATGCGAGAAAATCGCATTTGTGATATAAAGTTTTGATCCGTTTAGTAAATAGTGAGTTCCTACTTCATTTAATCGAGCCGTTGTTTGGGAAGCTAAGGCATCTGAGCCCGCGTTCGGTTCGGTTAAACAGTAAGCACCAATCCACTCACCCGATGCCATTTTCGGCAAATATTTTGCTTTTTGTTCGGGTGTACCGAAATACGTAATAGGAAGGGTAGCAATACATGTATGATTTGAATGGGCAACACTATAGCCACTGGCCGGGCCAACCATTTCCCCTACGATCCCTTTACTAACCTTATCTAAACCTAACCCACCATAATTCTCAGGAATACTATGTGCCAGCAATCCCAAATCTCCAGCTTTTCTAAGGAGCGAAACTACTTTTTCAAAGTCTTGATTTTCAATTTCATCTTTATAAGGTTGAATCTCTTTTTCGATAAACTGCTTAGCAGTAGAGCGAATCATTCGATGTTCGTCTGTAAAATCCTCTGGTGTAAATACATCTTCTAAACTAGTTTTTTTATAAAGGAAAGCCGCTCCTATATTTCGTTCATTTGTTTTCATTTCGTACCTCCCGTAAGGCTATTACAATAACTTAGCTGAATTCTCTAATACGACCTTTCGACCTTCTAAAATAGGAACTAGCTGGATGCTCCCAATTTTTGAGGCAAATAAAAGCTCATCTAAGGAATGATATTTCTCCAATAAATGACCGACGTGTGACGCTAGCAAAACATCATACGCTTTCGCACAGCCAATATAAAAATAGAGTGCTGCTCTTGCTGCATCGGTTAATTCAAAACCCGATTCATGATCATCAACTAAGCAGCTAATAAAGTTTCCCGCACCATAAAAATCTTCCAAACTAAATTCACCAGAATTACCTGAACAAATGACAAGAATGGTATCAACCTCTTGATCCACTCTCACTCGATCGGCTACTGATTGATTGTTCAGCAGGGAAGCAACGTAGACTTTCTTAGCAGATGAGGATTTCCTCAACGCAACGGTCCCATTCGTTGTAGACAATATGAGCCTTTTTCCCTTGATGTTCTGCCTGATAATTAATGGACTTGGGTACACAAAACCATCAATCGGCTTTGCCTTTTCCTCCCCAGCAACAATACATTCATCTTTTCGATAGTTCTTACTGATTGCTTCTGCCTCGTAGCGATCCATTACAGGAATGACTTCTGTCGCTCCATCATTTAATGCAGAAGTAATCGTCGTTGTTGCGAGTAAAACATCTAAAACAACCGCTATTTTATTGCCTTCTCTTAATTTTGCTTCATTGATATCTTCTTTCCTCGTCAAAAGATGTATCTTCGGCATTTCTTCACCTCGTTTAAAAAATAGATCGTCTACCCTCTAGTAAATTGGGTAAAAACCTATTTATATTTCTATCTATCAATCTATGCCTCTTTTGAGATGACATTCGTTCCATGGACTAATAAACTATTCACGAAATAATGAAACTTTGAGAATCGTTTATCTTCTGTTTGCCCCTTTTTATAACGGTAATAAATCTGCTGGCAAATAACAGCAAGCTTGAAATAGGCAAAAGCTAAATAAAAGTCCATGTTTGAGACGTCTCTTCCACTTTTCTTCCCGTAAAGTTCAATGAACTCTTTTCTGGATAAAAACCCTTCTTGAACCGTTATCGGCTCTTTACCTAAACCTGACTTTAATAAATAGGGATCATCCGCTTCTGTCCAGTAGCTCATGGCCACACCTAAGTCCGCTAACGGATCACCTACCGTCGTCATCTCCCAGTCAAATAGGCCAACCATTGATGTGAAATCTCTACTAAACATCGCATTATTAAATTTAAAATCATAATGGATTACCGTTGACTCTTGATTAGTAGGTACATTTCTTGCGAGCCAATTCATTACATGTTCAGCTTCTTTAAATTCATCTGTTTTTGCTCGTTCATACCTATTAATCCAACCGTGAACTTGCCTTTCCATAAATCCTGTAGGCTTGCTAATTCCAGTTAATCCTGTTTCTTTATAGTCAATAGAATGAAGTTTTACTAATTGATCGACCATCGTTTCAGATAAATCCCTACAAAGCTCGCTTGTTACCTCTGTTCCTTCGGGGAAACATGTGTCAAGAACCACTCCATGCTTTCTTTCCATTAAGAAAAAGGGAGCACCCACGACTGATTGATCATTTGAAAATAGAATGGGTTTTGGTGCAGGTGAAAAGAGCGGATGAATTTCCGAAATAATCTTGTATTCTCTTTCCATATCATGAGCTTTTGGAGCAACCGGTCCAAGAGGAGGTCTTCTTAGCACGGCTTCCCAAGTACCCGCTTTCAGTTGATAGGTTAAATTGGAGTGTCCTGCAGAAAATTGCAAAATTTCTAATGGTTCATGTGGTAAATCGACGTGTTCTCTTAAAAAAGATTCTAGTTTTTCTATATTAAGTTCTTCCCCTTTTCGAACAGGAATGGTATCCATACGCATACATTTATCCTCCTAACTTCCGAAAATTCTGAATTTCAAGAATGCACGATATATGACTTTAAACCTTCTCGTAGTAAATCAGGGATAACGGCACTCTGTTGTTCGTTAAAGTCAAAGTAGACAATAATTGCATTACCCTTTGCAATTATTTCTTTAGTTTGCGAGCACAGAATCTCATGTTCTAGATGAAAGCTTTTCGTACCAATTTTTGAGACAGATGTTGTAACCGTCAATAACTGATTAAAGTAGCCTTGATTGATAAAATCACATTTGGTTGAGGCTAGGATAAAGTTCCATTCGTTTATAGTCATGCGATAGCCTAATTCTTCAAAAAAGCGTACACGAGCTTCTTCAAGATAAATAAAATAACTCGTATTGTTGATATGTCCTAACGCATCGGTTTCACCAAACCGAACATTTACTTGTATTTCGTGCATGTAAAATAACCTTCCTTCTAAAAATTAAGATACTGACTAGTTGGTATGTAATGTTTAAACATTACTCATTTAAAACCAAGGAAGGTAACATTGACTGTTTTACCTTCCCTATAATCCAAAATTACTCGTTCTCTATTCCTTTTAGAATCATTTCAACAAAGATTTCAGCTACTTCACGGTCTGTTACACTTCTATTCGGATTAAACCATTGATAACTCCAGTTAGCCATACCGAGAATCCCGAATGTTACAATGCTCGCATTTAAATTAGAACGGAATTCTCCTTTTTCAATCCCTTCCTTAATGAGATTTTCTACATTAAATCGAAACAAATCTCGCTTTGGGACGATCTGAGCTAAGCGTTCGTCATTTAGATTTCTCATCTCACGAAAGAAAATTTTTGCACTTGACCCACGTGTTTTAATGTTACTGATAAGCATGTGAACAATCTCTAGTAATTTGTTTCTACAGCTTTTTGTTGAATCTTCTAATATTTCCTTTTGATAGTTAAGCATATCGTCAATATAACTAAGATGGATATCCATCAATAGCTCTTCTTTACTTGAAAAATAGTAATAAAATGTCCCTTTAGTAACCCCGAGGGAGTCGACTATATCTTGAATAGATGTCTCGCTAAAACCTTTTTTCTCAAATAGTTGTATACTCTGCTCTGTTATTTTTTCTTTCACTTCTAAGTCCTCACAATCGTATGGTAAATGTTGTTGAAATTATACCATATTCGGTGCCCTACTCACGTTAAAATGAAAGGCTTATTTCGAAACATTGTTTGTATTTTGAACTTCATCTCTTAACGCCCTGCGTAAAATCTTCCCAACACTTGTTTTCGGAAGTTCATTTCTAAACTCAACAATCGTCGGTACTTTATAAGCAGCCATTTGATTACGACAAAACTCCTTTATTTCATCCTCAGTGGCATCTTTTCCAGCCTTTAATACAATGAACGCTTTCACAGTCTCCCCTCGATATGGATCAGGCACACCGATAACAACTGCTTCCTGCACACTAGGATGCTCATAAATCACTTCCTCAATGTCACGTGGGTAAATATTAAAGCCACTGGCAATAATCATATCTTTCTTGCGATCCACAATGTAGAGGTACCCATCTTCATCTACTCTTGCAATATCACCTGTAAATAACCATCCATCTCTAAGCGTGTTCGCCGTTTCTTCAGGCATATTCCAATACCCTTTCATTACTTGCGGACCTTTAATAATTACTTCTCCTAGCTCCCCGACAGGTACTTCTTGGGTACCGGTTGCTAAATCAACCACCTTATAATCCGTTGAAGGGAACCCAATCCCTACACTACCTGGTTTTCTTTCAGCAAAGTTTGGATTACAATGAGTCGTTGGTGATGCTTCGGATAAACCGTAGCCCTCTAAAATCAGGGAACCGGTTTTTCTTTCAAACTCTTTCAAAAGTTCTACTGGCATAGGTGCACTTCCGCTATTACATGTGCGAATGCTATCGATTCCGTACTCCTCCGCCTTTGGATGGTTTGTGATGGCTACATACATCGTTGGAACACCAGGGAATATCGTCGGTTGTTCATTTTTAATCGTGTTCAATACTTCTTCTAATTCAAAACGAGGAAGCATAATCGATTCAGCAGCCGTATAGATTGCTAAGTTCATACACGCACTCATTCCAAACACGTGGAATAGAGGGATAATCGTCAAGAATTTTTCACTACCAATAGTAAAATCTTGTTTAAAAAATTCATAGGATTGCATGACGTTGGCAATTAAGTTGCGATGAGTTAACATGGCACCTTTCGAACGACCCGTCGTTCCACCTGTGTATTGAAGTACAGCAATATCATGCTCTGCGTCCAGTTCAACTGGCTCTACTTTTCCATCCGCCTGGGAAAGAAAAGCTTCAAACGTTTCATCAGCAAGTGATAGATTACTAGGTTGCAAACTGACGACGATTATATTTTTTAGATTGGTATTTTGTTGTACACTTTTCACACGAGGATAAAGTGCATCAAACACAACCATCGTTTCTGCACCAGAGTCATTTAAAATATGTTCAATTTCTCTTTCTACTAACATCGGATTCACTTGGGTAACAATCCCACCAGCCGTTAAAACGCCATAGTAAGAGATGACGAAATGTGGACAGTTCGGAAGCATAATCGCGACACGATCGCCCTTTTGGATATTTTTCTTCTGTAACGCTGAAGCAAATAAATTAACCGTATATGCTAACTCTTGATAAGAAATCTTTTTCCCATAAAAGGACAGTGCTGTTTGTTGAGGATATTTTGTAGTGGTGTCTAGTAGGAATTGCGGTAATGTTTTGTTCGGTATTTCAACTTCCTTTGCGATTGTTTCAGGATAATGGGCTAACCACGGTTTATTTGTACTCATATTTAAATCCCTCCAAATATTTTTTTTAAAAAATGTAACCGCTGTCATTTCTTGATTTTTTTAAAAAGTAAGTCCGCCACCATCAACGGATAAAGTCGAACCTGTAATAAAAGAGGCTTCATCAGAGGCTAAAAACAACACAGCATTTGCCACTTCTTGCGGTTGACCTATTCTTCCGAGCGCATTGGCTCTTGATATAATCGGCCATTTTCGCTCGTCTGCTTTCCATCCATCAATAATTTTTGTATCAATAACCCCAGGGGCGATCGCGTTGACACGAATGCCATATTTCCCGTATTCTAGTGCTGCGTTCTGGGTTAAAATAATGACTCCGCCTTTTGAAGCATTGTATGGAGATAAATACTTTTGACCTTTTAACCCTAGCAAACTAGAAGTATTAATAATAGAACCTCCACCTGACTTTTTCATTTCAGGAACTGCATATTTCATTCCAAGAAATACACTTTTCAAGTTGATATCTATTACTCGGTCCCATTCTTCCTCACTCATATCAACACTTGTAAGAGGAGAATTGCCTATTCCAGCGTTATTAAACAGCACATGGATATGACCGAATCGGTCGACGGTATCGGCTACTAGGTTTTTTACATCCTCAGAACTCGAAACGTCCGTACGTGTAAAAAATGCCTCGCCACCCTCCTCCTTAATTAAGCGAACGGTCTCTTCTCCACCAATGGCATCAATATCAGCAACAGCTACTTTTGCTCCTTCTCTAGCAAAAAGTAAAGCAGATTCTCGGCCGATACCGTTACTACCACCCGTTACAATGGCAACCTTATCTTTTAATCTCACAGAAAACCTCCAGAGTTTAATTGTTTTATTAATGTAAAACTTGTCTTATAAAACATGCGTACCGCCATCAACCACGACGACATCACCTGTTACGTAGTTAGATGCGTTCGAAGCCAAGAAGAGAGCTACTCCTTTTAGATCATCATCACTACCAAATCGACGCAGTGGTGTTCCACCTAAAATATGATCTTTTCCATGCTCCATAATCACTTTTGACATTTTTGTAGGGAAGAAACCAGGCGCAATGGCATTTACATTAATATTGTGTTGCCCCCATTTGGCCGCTAAATCTTTTGTAAAGGTAATAACAGCTCCCTTACTAGTGTTATAACCAATTGTGTCCATAAATGTAGGATCCGTTCCACCAAGTCCAGCGACAGAAGCTATATTTATGATTTTTCCTGATTTTTGTTCAATCATTACTTTTCCTACTGCCTGGCTCATGAGAAAAGTACCGGTAACGTTCACGTTAATTACCTTTTGCCATGCATCTAATGGCATGTCAGCTACAGGTGCTCCCCATGTCGCTCCACTATTGTTAACAAGAATGTCAATCCTTCCGAAATGCTTCATCGTCTCAGCAACTACGTTTTGTACATCTTCCGGATTGGCAATATCACATTTTAAAGCAAGTGTTTTCACACCTAACTTCTCTAGACGTTCCGCTACTTCCTGACATGCCTCTACTTTTCGCGAACAGAGGACGACATTAGCTCCCGCCTCAGCGAAACCTTCCGCGATTTGCTCACCTAATCCGCGACCTCCACCCGTGACGATGGCTGTTTTGCCTGTTAATGAAAATAATTCGAGTACATTCATCTATTTATCCCTGCTTTCTACCTGAAAATATAGTGCAAGCGAGTACTTTTTTGCGAAAAATTCATTAATTTTGCGATACTCACGATAATTTTGCGAAAATCCAAATATTCTTGCGAAAACGCATCACTTTTTTGCGAAAAATTACATTTTCTTGCGAACGCACCTGATTACTGGTACTTCTTCAGTTCCAACTTCGCCACTTGTGCACGGTGTACCTCATCTGGGCCATCAGCAATCCGTAAAGTTCTTGCATTTGCCCATTGAGCCGCAAGTGGGAAATCATTTGAAACCCCAGCTCCACCGAATGCTTGGATTGCTCGGTCTAGGACACGTAAAGCCATAGATGGCGCAACTACTTTAATCATAGCAATCTCTGATTTTGCCTCTTTATTCCCCACTGTATCCATCATATAAGCAGCTTTTAACGTTAGTAACCTAGCTTGCTCAATTTCAATTCTAGAATCAGCAATCCACTCTTTAATTACACCCTGACTAGAAAGTGGTTTTCCGAATGCTACTCGATTTTGTACACGCTTACATAATTCTTCAAGAGCTCTTTCAGCTGCACCAATCAATCTCATACAATGATGAATTCTACCAGGTCCCAATCGGCCTTGGGCAATGGCAAAACCTTTTCCTTCACCCCATAAAATATTCTCAGCTGGTACACGAACATTCTCATATGTAATTTCTCCATGACCATGTGGGGCGTGATCATAACCAAACACTGGGAGCATTCGTTCAATTTTTACACCTGGAGAATCTAATGGAACTAGAATCATCGACTGCTGTTCATGGCGATTGGCTTCTCGATTCGTTTTACCCATTAAAATAGCAATTTTACAACGAGGATCTCCGGCACCTGAAGACCACCATTTCCTACCGTTAATCACATACTCATCACCATCTCTGCGAATATCAGCTTCAATATTAGTAGCATCGGCAGAAGCAACATCAGGTTCAGTCATTGAAAAGCATGACCGAATTTCCCCATCTAGTAATGGCTTTAACCACTGTTCCTTCTGCTGATCTGTACCATAGCGTACGAGCACTTCCATATTACCTGTATCAGGAGCGTTACAGTTAAACACTTCTGGTGCAATTAAGGATCTACCCATAATCTCACAGAGCGGTGCGTATTCCGTATTAGTCAACCCTGCACCATAGTCACTCTCAGGTAAAAATAAGTTCCATAAGCCTTGTTCTTTAGCCTTTTGCTTTAATTCCTCCATAATCGGTGGTACGCTGCTCCAGCGATCTGATTGCTCATTCAACTGCTGCTCATACAGCTTTTCATTTGGATAAATGTACTCCTCCATAAAAGAGTTAAGTTTCTGTTCTAATTCTTTCACTTTAAGTGAATAAGTAAAGTTCATGTAAAATCATCTCCTTTCTACTAACTAACCGGTTGGTATGTTGATTAACTATAAGTATACTCCTTCTAGTAAATTATTCAACTATTATTCAAAAAATTCTAAAAATTAAACAATACAATTAAAAAGAAGTGTTTTTTACAATCAACACTTCTTTAATAAAGCTTTAATCATTTTTATCTGAATAGTCATCTGCTATCGGTCTCGGTCTCCCCCAGAAAAATCCCCATGGATCTCTTCTAGGAGCACTTTGGCCTCCATCGTAATCTTTATGATCGTTCCCGTGATCGTGTCCATGATCGTGACCGTGGTCATGATCTTGCTCTCCTAAAATTTTCACCGTTTTAGCATTAATAATTAAAGTATCGACATTTAATACTTTCTTTTTATTGGACATTTCCCTTCTCCTTTCCCCATCTTATCTTTATAGACTATTCAAATGGGGAAGTTGTGTATGGGCTATTGTCCAGTCTAAGGCTTATACATGTTTTTTACAGAATAAAGAAAATAGCTATATAGTAGATCAGCATCGTTAATAACCCAACTGGAACACCAAAACTAGCCCATTCCTTACTTGAAATTTTCAATTTACCTGCTGCAATGATATTGGGTATATTTCCTGGAATTAACATCCCACCACTTATTAATAATCCTAACAGTATCGCTTTAATTGTCATCTCACTCATGGTTGGGCTAACTTCTGTCGCTGTAAGAGTCGCATTATCTAATACAGCCGAAATCATATTAATCCAGTAAAGAATCTGGGGATTCATTCCTAAAAAGTATTGTTGAATTAAAGGTTCGAAACCCGCTCCTAAAAAGGTTAGTCCCATGACAAAGAAATAAATTTTTAAGGCACGAGCAAAAATTTCTTCATACCCCTCGGTGGTCGTCTTGTTTTTTTCACCATAAATCCTTTTTGGAGGATGTACGAGTAGTGTCGCAAGTATTCCAAACATGGTTAGAGCTATCAATACTTGAGGTCCAATTAATCTTAATAGTAAGAAGAAATCACCATTCAGCTTACTGATTGCTATGGTTGAGAGTGGTTCACCTAAAGGAGTTAAAGCTGCCCCAAGTCCAATTGAAAAACAAGCTAACACGACAAAGCGAATTTCTGTTCTACGTTCTAATTTTAACACCGTTACAATGAGTACCAACACAAGTGCAGCAATAATGGCTGTTATCATGCTAGAAATTAAGCCTAATAAAATAACCGTTAATCCTATAAAAATTCTGTATGGCATGAACTTACTGATGCGAATGATTGCTTTCTCAAGTGGATGATAGAACCATTTGAAAAATAGTCCAGCGATGAAAACAGCAATTGTAATATTAATAGGAGAAGTCGCTGCCTCTAAAAATAATGCTTGGTCCAGCACACCGCTAATCAGTGCAGCTACTAAGCCCATAGCGAATAAGAACTGCTCTAGATTATGCTCAACATTTTTTAGAATGAGTGGCAACAGTAATACTAGTAAAAACACAATAATTAATCCAATAACCATAATTGACCGTCTCCAATATAATATAATCTTTTAGTTTCTTTACGCGTCTAAAGATTATATGCCTGATGTTGGACAATCTTTCCTAGTTATTCACTTATAGGTCAAGGGTTCTATTATCAAATCGAGTAGAGGGAAAATAAGTTGATTATTTTCGCCCCTCTCACACCACCGTACGTACGGTTCCGTATACGGCGGTTCAATTTATATTACAGTGTGTGCTTTTAGATAATGCTCTAAAGCAGAGG